>NZ_JAGIOS010000001.1:1275000-1575000 GCF_017876815.1 Sinorhizobium meliloti
ACGGCATGTGGCGGGGGTAGAGGAGCGTCATGATCAGGCGGGCAGGGAAGATCATCGCCGCAGCGCTGCTGGCGCTCGGCCTTGCCGGCAGGGCGTCCGCCACGGACGCTGGGAACTGGGAGGCGGTCGCCGCGGAGGCGAGCGGCCAGACGGTCTATTTCAACGCCTGGGGCGGCTCCGAGAACGTCAATGCCTATATCAGATGGGCCGGCGATGAAATGAAGGCGCGCTACGGCGTCACCGTCGTCCATGTGAAGCTCGACGACACCGCTAAGGCGACCGCGACCGTGCTCGCGGAAAAATCCGCAGGAAAGGACGAGGGCGGATCGGTCGATCTCGTGTGGATCAACGGCGAGAACTTCGCCGCGATGAAACGCCAAGGGCTGCTTTACGCGCCCGGCTGGGCGACGAAACTGCCGAACTGGCGCTATGTCGACCACGAAAACATGCCGACTGTGCTGACCGATTTCACCATCCCCACCGACGGACTGGAGAGCCCCTGGGGCGGCGCCAAGCTCGTGTTCTTCTACGACTCGGCGCGCATGAAGGCGAGCGAGCTGCCCGATTCCGCGGCGGATCTCCTGGAATGGGCCGCGGCCAATCCCGGGCGCTTCTCCTACCCGCAGCCGCCGGACTTCACCGGCTCTTCCTTCCTGAAGCAGGTGCTGATCGAGCTCGTAGACGACAGGGCCAAGCTGCAGAAACCCGTCGACGAAACCACTTTCGCGACCGACGCCGCGCCCTTGTTTGCCTATCTCGACAGGCTGACGCCGCTCCTGTGGCGGAAAGGCAAGGCTTACCCGCAGAACTACGCGGACATGAAGCAGAAGCTCGCCGACGGCGAACTCGACATCATCTTCGCCTTCAACCCCGCGGAAGCCTCCTCCGCGATCGCCAATGGCGAGCTGCCGGAGACGGTCCGCTCCTTCGCCTTTTCCGGCGGCACGCTCGGCAATACCCATTTCGTCGCCATTCCCTACAACGCAACGGCAAAGGCCGGCGCGCTTCTGCTTGCCGATTTCCTCCTCACGCCCGAGGCGCAGCTTCGCAAGCAGGATCCGAAGATCTGGGGCGACCCGACCGTGCTTTCTCCTGCAAAACTTCCGGCAGCCGACCGGTCCGCTTTCGAGCGCCTGGACCTCGGCATTGCAACGCTCCGCCCCGGCGAACTCGGTCCCGCGCTCGACGAACCGCACCCGGACTGGATGATACGGATCGAAACCGAATGGATCCGTCGTTATGGCGCAGCCAACTAGGCTCGGCGGAAACGCCCTCCTTGCCCTCATTCTGGGGCTTCCCATCCTTGCCGGGCTTGCAGGCACGATCCTGCCGGCCTTCGGCTACCTGCCGGCGCTCGGCGGCTTTCGCGTCACGCTTGCCCATTTCGCCGAACTCGCCGGCCAGCCGCACATCCTTCGCTCGGTCCTGACCGGCCTCGCTGCGGGATTGCTGACGACGGTCGCAGCGACAGCGGTCGTCGGCACATTCGTCGCGGGCTTCGCCGGCACGCCGACTTTCGCCCGCATCCAGCATCTCGTCTCTCCCCTGCTTGCCGTTCCGCATGCCGCCGCCGCCTTTGCGTTGGCTTTCCTCGTCGCCCCGTCGGGCTTCCTGCTCCGGCTGATCTCGCCGGAGGTGACGGGCTTCACGCGGCCGCCGGACTGGCTTCTTCCCAACGACCCTTTCGCGCTGACGATGATTGCCGGGCTCATCGCCAAGGAGGTGCCGTTTCTCTTCCTGGTGACGCTTGCCGCCCTGCCGCAGCTTGCCGTCACGAGAGCCTCGCGCCTTGCGGCGGCGCTCGGCTACGGGCGCGTCGCGGGCTTCGCCGTCTGCCTTTGGCCGGCCCTCTACCGCCAGATCCGCCTGTCGGTCTTCGCGGTGCTCGTCTATTCGGTATCCGTCGTGGACGTCGCCATGATTCTCGGGCCGAAGCTGCCACCAACATTGCCGGTGCGAGTAACCCAATGGGCCGGAGATGACGACCTCGGCGCGCGATTTCTCGCATCGGCGGGCGCTTTCCTGCAGCTTGGGGTCGTCGTCGCTGCAATGGCCATCTGGATCGCGCTCGAACGGATCGGGAAAGCCGTTCTCGCGCGCCTGACCTTTTCGGGACGGCGCTTTGCGCGGGACGGCGCGGTTCGCGCCGCGGGCGCCCTCGCCATGACCACCTGTACGGTCACCATTTTCGCGGGGCTCAGCCTGCTTTCGATCTGGTCGGTTGCGGGCCTCTGGCCATTTCCCGACGCGTTGCCCGGAAGTCTCACGCCCAATACCTGGATGCGCATATTGCCTCAACTCTGGGCGCCGCTTGGCACCACGGTCGCGCTCGCTCTTTCGGCGTCATCGCTGGCGCTCGTATTTACGATCCTCCTGCTCTACCGCAACGGCATCGCCAGCTCACGGAAGAATGCAGGCGGCTACCGGCTGCTGTACCTCCCCTTGCTCGTCCCGGAGATCAGCTTCATCTTCGGGCTGCAGGTCCTGATGCTCTCGGCGGGGCTCACGCCGGGCTTCGCGAGCGTGCTGGCGGTCCATTTCGTTTTCGTGCTCCCTTACGTGGTTCTGTCACTGTCGGCCCCCTGGCGCGAGGTCGACCCGCGCTTCGAAAAAATCGCCGCCGGCTTCGGCAAGCCGGCGTTGGAAATCCTGTTCGCGGTCCGGCTGCCATTGCTCTTTCGTGCCTGCCTCACCGCGCTCGCGGTCGGTTTCGCGGTGTCGATCAGCCTCTATCTTCCGACGCTCCTCATCGGGTCCGGGCGGCTGACGACGATCACGACCGAGGCCGTCGCACTCTCGTCGGGCGGCGACCGGCGGGTCATCGGCATCTACGCCCTCGTTCAGGGGCTCCTGCCCTTCCTCGCATTTCTCGTTGCGTCGCTCGGCCCGCAGTTGCTATTCCGCAACCGGCGGGCAATGAGGACGTGAATGCAGGAAAACGCCGGGTCAAAATCCCCGATCAAGACAGGATGCCTGACGCTCTCGGAGGTGACGATCGGTCTGGGCGGCCGGGCCCTGCTCGCCATATCGGCGACCATCGCGCCGGGCGAGGTGCTGACGATCATGGGGCCGTCCGGCTCCGGCAAGTCGACCCTGCTGGCCTTTGCGGGAGGCTTTCTCGATCCGGCATTCGATGTGAGCGGCCGCATCCTGATCGACGGCAAGGACCTGACGGCGGTTCCCGCCAACCGGCGCCACGCGGGCATCCTGTTTCAGGATCCGCTGCTCTTTCCCCATCTATCGGTCGGCGGCAACATCGTCTTCGCCATAGCGCCCGATGTCAAAGGACGGGGCGCACGCCGCCGGCTGGCCGATGCAGCCCTCGACGAGGTGGGCCTTGCCGGCTTCTTCGACCGCGACCCGGACACGCTCTCCGGCGGCCAGAAGGCGCGCGTGGCACTGCAAAGGGTGCTCGTTTCAGCGCCACGATTCCTGCTTCTCGACGAACCCTTCTCCAATCTCGACGCGGCGCTCAGGCAGCAGACGCGCGAGCTCGTCTTTTCCAAGGCGAGGGCGGCCGGGCTGCCGACCATCCTCGTGACCCACGACAGTGCCGACGCGGAAGCCGCCGGCGGCCGCGTGATCGAAATCGGAATGGAGGAGCAGGCGTGATGCGCGCGCTGCCTGCCCTGCCCATCCGCGAAATCCTGCCCGGCCTTGGCGACGCGCTCGCTTCGGCGGGATCGGTCGTGCTGTCGGCTCCTCCCGGCGCCGGCAAGACGACGCTGGTGCCGCTTTTCCTGCTCGACCAGCCCTGGCGCGGCGACGGCAAGATCATTCTGCTCGAACCGCGGCGGCTCGCCGCGCGGGCCGCGGCCGGACGCATGGCCGAACTTCTGGGGGAGAAGGTCGGCGAAACCGTCGGCTATCGGATGCGGCTCGACAACCGCGTATCGGGCAAAACCCGGATCGAGGTGGTAACGGAGGGCGTCTTCAGCCGGATGATCCTCGACGATCCCGAATTGTCCGGCGTTTCGGCTGTCCTGTTCGACGAGTTCCACGAGCGTTCGCTGGATGCGGATTTCGGACTGGCGCTGGCGCTGGACGTGCAATCGGCACTTCGCGAGGACCTCAGGATCGTCGTCATGTCGGCGACGCTCGACGTCGAGCGCATCGCCGGACTCGTCGGCGATGCGCCGGTCCTGAAAAGCGAGGGCCGGAGCTTCCCGATCGACATACGCTACGAAAACAGAGCGGCCGGTGAAAGCGTCGAGGACGCGATGGTCCGGACGATTGCCGAGGCGCACCGGTCCGAGAAAGGTTCCATCCTCGCCTTCCTGCCGGGGCAGGCGGAAATCGCCCGCACCGCCGCGCGTCTCGCGGATCGCTTCGGGGAGGCGACCGCAATCGTGCCGCTCTACGGCAATCTGAGCCAGAAGGAACAGGATGCGGCGATCCGACCGGCACCGAAAGGCACGCGCAAGATCGTGCTGGCGACCTCGATCGCCGAAACCTCGATCACCATCGACGGCGTCAGGATCGTCGTCGACAGCGGTTTGCAGCGGCTGCCGGTATTCGAGGCCTCGACGGGCATAACGCGGCTCGAAACCGTGCGCGTTTCCAGAGCCTCGGCCGATCAGCGCGCCGGGCGCGCCGGAAGAACCGAGCCGGGTATCGCGATCCGCCTGTGGCATTCCGGCCAGACGGCGGCGCTCGCCGCTTTCACGCCGCCGCAGATCCTTGCCAGCGATCTCTCCGGCCTGCTCCTCGATCTTGCCCATTGGGGTGTGGCCGATCCGTCGACGCTGAGATTCCTCGACCCGCCGCCGGAGACGACCCTGCGCGAGGCGCGAGGCCTGCTCCTCGAGCTCGGCGCCATCGACAGCCGCGGCGCGCTGACGCCGAGAGGCCGCAGGATCCGCGATCTGGCGCTGCCGGTGCGGCTTGCGGCAATGGCGGTTGCAGCCGCCGAGGAAGGGCGGGCGCAGGAGGCCTGCCTCCTCGCGGTGATGCTCACCGAGCAGGGCCTCGGCGGCAACGGCATCGATATCGAGGAGCGGCTGCGCCGGTTCCGGAGCGAGCGCAGCGACCGGGCGAAAGCTGCCCGCGGTCTGGCGCGGCGAATGGCCGCCGAACTCGGCGCCTCAAAGAACGCGGGTCCGAAGCCCGTTTTGCCTGGAGCCCTGCTGATGCACGCCTTTCCCGACCGCATCGCGCTGCAGCGCGGCGGGCGCGGCCGCTTCGTCATGGCGAACGGACGCGGCGCCGAGATACCCGAGACCGAACGGCTTGCTGCGGCCGGAATGCTCGTCATTGCCGATCTTACCGGCAGAGCCGGCGCACAGCGGGTGCTCGCAGCCGCGGAGATAGACCGGTCGGATGTCGAGGGGCACATGCCGGAAGCCATCGTCACCGAGGAGCAGAGCTTCTTCGATCGGGCGAGCCGGCAGGTGCGTGCCCGCCGGGTGACACGGCTCGGGGCGATCATCTTCGAGGAGAAACCCCTGCCTCGTCCCAGCGGCGAGGCGGCGGCGCGGGCACTCGCGGACGGTATCCGGCAGTTGGGGCTCGCCGCTGTCCCGTTCCCGAAGGACGTGGAGCAACTGCGCGACCGCATCGGCTTCCTGCACCGCTCCATCGGCGAGCCCTGGCCGGACATGTCGGATACGGGTCTGATCTCCCGTCTCGACGAATGGTTCGTTCCTTTCCAGGGAGGCGCCGGCGGCATCGACGGGATCAAGGGCCGCGATCTCGCCGAAGGCCTCATGTCGCTCGTTCCATACGAGCTTCAGCGCGACCTCGCCCGGCTGGCCCCGACGCATTTCGAAGCGCCGACGGGCCAGCGTCATCCGATCCATTACGACGGCGACGAACCGCTCCTGTCGATCCGCGTTCAGGAGCTCTTCGGTCTGAAAACGCATCCCGCGATCGGCGACGGTCGACTGCCGCTGCTTCTCGAGCTGATTTCCCCCGGCCACCGCCCGATCCAGACGACACGGGACCTGCCCGGCTTCTGGGCGGGTTCGTGGAAGGACGTGAGAGCCGAGATGCGCGGCCGCTATCCGAAACATCCCTGGCCGGAGGACCCCGCCAATGCGATGCCGACGACGCGCGCGAAACCGCGCGGGACTTAGAGCGGGGTGGGATGAAGTGTACTCGTTTCCCGCTCGCATTCCGCTCCAACGTGGCCGGATGCGGCTCTACGGCGCACCGCGGTTGGGCGCCGTTTCATATTTGCCGGGTTCGGCATAAAGTCCGGTAAGATGAAATGACGCCCGGTCGCGCATGCGACCCGCATCGCGAAACGGAAACGCATGGCAGCTGCGACACTCTATAACGATCTGAACAGCAACCGCAGTCTGAGGCTGCAGACGCTCGTGCGGCTGCGCTGGCTGGCGGTGGGTGGACAATCGCTCGCCGTTATCGTCACGGCGCTGTGGCTGCAGTTCCCGCTGCCGGTCGTTCCCTGCTCCGTATTGATCGCCTGCCTGGCGCTTCTCAACGTCTTTCTCACGCTCCGCTTTCCGCCGACGCAGCGGCTGACGCCGCCGGCCGCCTTCACCCTGCTCGGCATCGACCTTGCGCAACTGACTGCGTTGCTCTTCATCACCGGCGGCCTTGCCAATCCCTTCGCACCGCTTCTCTGCGTGCCGGTCATCATATCGTCGGCCTCGCAGCCGAAGCCGCAGAGCATCGTGCTGGCCGGCCTCGCCGTCCTGGGCGTCACCGCCCTTGCCTTCTCGCCCTTCCCGCTGCCCTGGTATCCGGGCACCCTTCTGTTGATGCCGCGCGTGCTGACGGCCGGCATCTGGTTCGCGATCGTCTCGATGACGGCTTTCGCAGCCTTCTACACCTATCGCGTCTCGCTCGAGGCAAGCGAGCTTTCCGAAGCGCTGACGGCGACCGAGCTCGTGCTCCAGCGCGAGAAGCACCTGTCGCAGCTCGACGGTCTCGCGGCCGCCGCCGCCCACGAACTCGGAACGCCGCTCGCGACGATCAGCGTCGTCGCCAAGGAGATGGAACGGGAGCTCGGCGACGATCCGCGTTTCGGCGAGGACGTCCATCTTCTGCGCAGCCAGAGCGAACGCTGCCGCGACATTCTGAGGCGGCTGACCACCCTTTCGTCCGAAAGCGAGGAACATATGCGGCTTCTGCCGCTCTCATCGCTGATCGAGGAGGTAATGGCGCCACATCGCGAATTCGGCATAGAAATCGAGCTGAAGGAGCAGGGCGATCGCGCCTCGGAACCGGTCGGCATCCGCAATGCCGGCATTCTCTACGGCCTGGGCAATCTACTGGAGAACGCGGTCGACTATGCGCGCAAGAAGGTGACCGTCACGACGGAGCACACGGCCGAGCGCGTGCGGGTGACTATCGAAGACGACGGCGACGGTTTTTCGCCGGACATCCTGGCGCGGATCGGCGAACCCTATGTGACGCGGCGGCAGAAGGACGACAGCGCCGGCGGCCTCGGCCTCGGCCTCTTCATCGCCAAGACGCTGCTCGAGCGTTCAGGCGCCCGGCTGCGCTTCGAGAACGGCGGCTCGAAACACCCGGGCGCCCGGGTCAGCGTCGAATGGCCGCGCGTGCTGATGGACACGAAACTGGCGAAATGACTTTTGGCGGTTTATTGAAGACAGGTGCGGGGAAACCCACATGATTGCCAGAAAAACCACGGGTTTATGCCTACCGCATGTTTCCTTTGATCCTGTCCGGTGAAAGGATGGAACATGCAGCACTTGAAGGGTTACAGCGGCCTTTGCGCGTCCGGTGAGACGCATGGCGCTGTAGGGATTTGAGAAATGATCGAAAAGTCGATGCCTGCGCAAAACACTCACGCCGCGGATGCGGACCTGATCGGGCCTGACAAGAGCCTTCTGATCGTCGATGACGACACGGCCTTTCTGCGGCGCCTCGCCCGCGCCATGGAAGCGCGCGGCTTCGCGGTCGAGATCGCCGAATCGGTCGCCGAAGGCATAGCCAAGGCGAAGACCCGCCCGCCGAAACATGCAGTCATCGATCTCCGCCTGAGCGACGGCAGCGGTCTCGACGTGATCGAGGCGATCCGCGGGCGCCGCGACGACACACGCATGATCGTTCTGACGGGCTATGGAAACATCGCGACCGCGGTCAACGCCGTGAAGCTCGGAGCGCTCGACTATCTGGCCAAGCCCGCGGACGCCGACGACATTCTCGCGGCGCTGATTCAGCGCCCGGGCGAGCGGGTCGAGCCTCCGGAAAACCCGATGTCGGCCGACCGCGTACGGTGGGAGCATATTCAGCGCGTCTATGAAATGTGCGAGCGCAATGTTTCGGAAACCGCGCGCCGGCTCAACATGCACCGACGGACCCTGCAGCGCATTCTGGCGAAACGGGCGCCGAAATAACTCGCGCCGCCTTTCTAATCCCGCTCGCCGCTGACGATGTCGCTGATCGACTGGCCGAGCTCGCCGTTTCGCTCGGCTGCCCATTCGGCGAGCGTCAGGCGCTGCGCCGCCGTGCGGGCGAAGGCCTGCGTCACCGATTTTCGCGTGCTCGGCGGCAGGCGGTGTTCCGATGCCTCGCGCAGCATATGCGCGCCGTAGCCGTCGGAAAGCATCAGCCCGCATTCTTCCGGAAAGATGTCGAGCGGCACCTGCGCATGGGTTGCGAAGAACAGGCGGTCGCAGTGAAGCCGGTATTCCGGCCACTTGCGGTCGACGCGGAAGTCCTCGATCGAGGTCTTGATCTCGATGATCCAGATTTCGCCCTTGGGCGAGAGCGAGATGAGATCGGCCCGCCGGCCGCTCGCAAGCGTCAGTTCGGGCAGAGCCGCGTGGCGCAGTTCCATCAGCAGCCGCTGAACGCCGCGGCGTACCTTCATCGCCCGCTCTGACTGGCGTCCGTCTGCGAGCGGATTATCGCCATGGATAGATAAGATCGTCATTGCCGCCCTCGGAAAGTGCTACGGCGACCTTTGCGCGTCTGACGGGACGCGCGGCGCTGCAGGGTGGTTTGTTGCAAAAAAGCAATCGTCACGGAATTTACACCTTTCGGCCACATTGCGGGGGGCCGGTCCCTTGCGCACTGCGGTGCAATAGAAAATAAGCTGGTGCCGCTGACGGCCGGACACCCTCCCCCGTATTTTCCTGACCTCTTTTACGAGACCATCATGCGCTTCCGCAACGCTCTCCTTCTGTGCAGCCTGGCGGCCACCGTTGCCCTCGCCGGCTGCTCACAGACCACGACCACGGCCGGCTCCTCTCCCGAGGGCGAGAAAGTGGCGACGAACCAGATATTCTCCAGCAATTATGGCCCTGTTGAGGACCACGGGTATGCGGTGCCGGGCGTTCCGATCAACCGCGTAGACCAGCGTTTCCACCGGCAGATCGTCGACTACCCGACGAAGGAACGCCCGGGAACGATCGTCGTCAACACGCCGAGCCGCTTCCTCTATTACGTGCTGCCCGGCGGCAAGGCCGTACGTTACGGGATCGGCGTCGGCAAGCAGGGTTTCGCGTGGGAAGGCGAGGCCTATGTCGCCTGGAAGCAGGAATGGCCGACCTGGCACCCGCCGAAGGAAATGGCCGAGCGCAAGCCGGAAGTCGCCAGATATGTCGAGGCCGGCATGGGCCCGGGCATCAGCAATCCGCTCGGCGCACGCGCTCTCTACCTCTTCAACAAGGAAGGCCGGGACACGCTCTTCCGCCTGCACGGCACGCCGGAATGGTCGTCGATCGGCACCGCAGCCTCGTCCGGCTGCATCCGCCTGATGAACCAAGATATCATGGATCTCTATTCGCGGGTCCGCCCCGGCCGCAACGCACGCGTCGTCGTGCAGCAGTAGCGGCTGCAACACATCGAAAAAGGCCGCCCGGTGATGCCGGGTGGCCCTTTCTTTTTGCCGTAGCGGGGTGATTGCGCTCAACTCGATAAGTTAGTGCGTCCCTTTGGACGCACGGCGCGCCTTGTTGATCCCCTCATTCCTGTGCTTGTCACAGGAATGAGGAAATCAAACAAGCGACGGCGGGTGGCCCGAACCTCAACAGGCCTTATGCCCCCTGCTTCGCCTTCAGCTCCAGCCGGCGGCGGTGCAGGACCGGCTCGGTATAGCCGTTCGGCTGCTCGCGGCCCTTGAGCACGAGATCCAGCGCCGCCTGAAAGGCGATCGACTCCTCGAAGCGGCCGGCCATCGGCTGATAGTTCGGATCGCCGGCGTTCTGCCCGTCGACGATCGCCGCCATGCGCTGCATGGTTTCGACGATCTGCGCTTCGCTGACGATGCCGTGATGCAGCCAGTTCGCCATATGCTGCGCCGAGATGCGCAGCGTCGCGCGGTCCTCCATCAGGCCGACATTGTTGATGTCGGGCACCTTGGAGCAGCCGACGCCCTGGTCGACCCAGCGCACGACATAACCGAGAATGCCCTGCGCATTGTTGTCGAGTTCGCGCTGGATTTCCTCCTCGGTCCAGTTCGGCCGTGCGGCGACCGGCACGGAGAGGATATCGGCGAGCTTCGCGCGGGTGCGGCTCTTGAGGCTCGCCTGGACTTCGGCGACGTTGACGCGGTGATAGTGGGTCGCGTGCAGAGTCGCGGCCGTCGGCGACGGTACCCAGGCCGTGTTCGCGCCCGCCTTCGGATGGACGATCTTCTGCTCCAGCATCGCCGCCATCAGGTCCGGCATCGCCCACATGCCCTTGCCGATCTGGGCGTGGCCGGAAAGCCCGCATTCAAGACCGACATCGACGTTCCAGTTCTCATAGGCCGATATCCACGGCGCCTGCTTCATGTCGCCCTTGCGGATCATCGGTCCGGCTTCCATCGAAGTGTGGATTTCGTCGCCGGTGCGGTCGAGGAAGCCGGTATTGATGAAGACGACCCGTTCGCGGGCGGCGCGGATGCATTCCTTGAGGTTGACGGTCGTCCGCCGCTCCTCGTCCATGATTCCCATCTTCATCGCGTTGGCCGGAAGCCCGAGCGCCGCCTCTACGCGGGCGAATATCTCGCAGGCGAAGGCGACTTCCTCCGGCCCATGCATTTTCGGCTTGACCACATACATGGAGCCGCTGCGGGAATTCGCCCGCCGACCGTTCCGGCCGATGTCGTGGAGTGCGATCAACGCCGTCACCATGGCGTCCATCAGGCCTTCCGGCACCTCTTCGCCGTCCCGGTCGAGGACCGCGGGGTTGGTCATCAGGTGGCCGACATTGCGCACCAGCATCAGCGACCGCCCCGGCAGTGTCAGCGTCGCACCGTCCGGAGCCGTATAGGCCCTATCGGGGTTGAGCCTCCGGGTGAACGCCCTGCCGCCCTTGGTCACCTCCTCCTCGAGATCGCCTTTCATCAGCCCGAGCCAGTTGCGGTAGACGAGCACCTTGTCCTCGGCATCGACGGCCGCGACCGAATCCTCGCAATCCATGATCGTGGTGATCGCCGATTCCAAAACGACGTCGGAAATGCCGGCGGCGTCGGCCTTGCCGATCGGTGTCGTCGCGTCGAGGACGATGACGATGTGAAGGCCGTTCCGACGCAGAACGATCTCGGACGGCGCCGCGGGGTCACCGGCATAGCCGGCGAACTGAACGGAATTGCGCGGCGCGCTCTTCGTGCCGTCGGCAAGCGTTACGGTTAGCGTCGCTCCCTCGACCGAGAACGATTTGGCATCGCTCCAGCGGCCGGCCGCCAGCGGGGCGCTCGCGTCGAGAAATTCTCGCGCCCAGGCGATGACCTTGGCACCGCGCTTCGGATTGTATCCCTTGCCGCGCTCGGCCCCGTCGGTCTCGGCTATCGCATCGGTGCCGTAAAGGGCGTCGTAGAGCGATCCCCAGCGGGCATTGGCGGCATTGAGCGCATAGCGGGCGTTCATCACCGGCACGACAAGCTGCGGCCCGGCGATCGTCGCGATCTCGGAATCGACATTTGCGGTCGAGACGTAAAAATCGGGACCTTCGGGCAGGAGGTAGCCGATCTCCCGCAGGAAGGCTTCATAGGCTTCCATGTCGACCGGGGCACCATGCTCGCGATACCAGCCGTCGAGCCTGGCCTGCAGCTCGTCGCGCTTGACGAGAAGGGCCCGGTTCTTCGGTCCGAGATCGTGAACGAGATCAGAGAAGGCGGAAAAGAACCGATCCGCGTCGACGCCGGTGCCCGGCATCGCCTCTTCGACCAGAAAGCGGTGGAGCCCCGCATCGATCTGCAATCCATATTTCTCAACGCGGTCCATGCCACAGCTCCTGAATTCAGTATTACTATTGCAATAGATAGAAGCGGTGCCCGGAAGGAAAAGCGCCTTGGCCCCGCTTACATGCGCGGACACTCTCTCATCAAACCATTCCCTGTCAATTCCGCAAGGATGCGAAGAATTGTTTCCGGAATGGAAAAGATCAAAACGCGTGATGCGCTATACGGGGCCGGCCGCTTGCCGAGGCGATGAAGCGTGCCTCGATCAGCTTGCGGCTGCCTTCGACTTCCGGCGCGTCGATCTCTTCCCGAAGCACCGCGGCCGGTTCTTCTGCACCGTTGGCGCGGGCGCTCTCCAGCGCCATCGTTTCGGCGCGCCGGCGGGCGACGCCGAAGGCCTCCTGCTGATCGACGAAGCGCTCGCTCGCGCCCGCACCGTTGACGATGAAAATGCCTTCTTCCGGCGTCGTCACGAAGACTGTGACTGTTGCCCGAACCTGACCGACAACCGCTCCGACGGCGTTTGCCACATCTGCCTCCTCCGGGATCGCGGCCTCGGTGGAAAGCATTTCGGCGATGGCGGGGTAATAGACCGGCGCCGAGGCGCCGAGGCCGACAAGCGGCCGGTCGAGGCTGATCGAAAAGCGCACGATGCCCGGTTCCCGTTTCAGCGCCCGGTCGACGGCAAGCGAGGCGGTGGGGTCGATGGCGGCGCTGTCCTCGCTGAGACAGGCCTGCAGGATGGCTTCCGAGGATTGCCGCGTCAGCCGGTCGACGATCATCTGCGCGAGAGCCTCGACGGAGGCGGCGATAGGCTGTCCCGAGCCGTCCTTGGTGCGGGCGGCGATCTCGAGGCCCAGGCGTGCGGCCTCGCCGTTCCACTGCGCCTGCCGACCGAGAACATGCATCGCGTCCGAGGGGGTGAGCCCGCAGATATGCACCAGCCCGCGCGCCACGAGCCGGTCGAGCGTCGCCTTCTGCGGCGTGCTGACGAGAAGGTCCGCAAGCGCCACCGGCGCCATGCCGATGCGGCCGTAGAGTGCCTGCTCCTGCGGCTGAAGCCCGCTCGCCAGATGGTCGGGCAAGCCGGTGCGGACCGCCAGGCGGCCATCGTGACGGCCGGCATGGGGCGCCCGCAACTGCTTTTCGAGCACCGACAGGACCGCGTCGCCATGCAGCGCCGCGGCGAGGCTCAGGGGCAGGAACCGGCGCGGCCCCAGATCGAGCCTGGCCTTGAGACCGCGATCGTTGATCTTTACCTCGGAGTCGCCGCCGAGGCCGTAGGTGCGCATGGCGACCGCCTCGACCATGGTACGAAAGCCTCCGACGACCGCGCCCTCGGCATCGAGCCGCGGGCGGCCTTTTTCGAGTACGGCTACGTCGGTCGTCGTGCCGCCGATATCGGAGACGATCGCGTTGTCCAAGCCGGTCAGATAGCGAGCGCCGACGAGGCTCGCGGCCGGTCCGGAGAGGATCGTCTCGATCGGGCGCAGCCGCGCTTCGGCGGCCGAGATCAGGGCACCGTCGCCGCGCACCACCATCATCGGCACGTCGATGCCGCGGGCCTTGAGGAAATCCTCGCAGGAACCGATCAGCCGGTCGATCATCGAGACGAGGCGCGCATTCAGAAGCGTCGTCAGCGCCCGGCGCGGGCCGCCGAGCTTGGAGGAAAGCTCATGGCTGCAGGTGACCGGCAGGTGCGAGACCTCGCGGATGCGATCGCGCACGCGCTTCTCGTGGTCCGGGTTGCGCACGGCGAAATAACCGGCGATCGCGAAGGACGACACCTGGGAGCTGAGGTCCGGAAGCGTTTCGTCGAGCGCACTCATGTCGAGCGGCGTTTCGCCGCCATGGACGTTGTGGCCGCCGGGAAGGAAAAGAACGGGATCGGACCCGAGCGCTTCCTGAAGACCGTCGCGCTTCAGGTCTTCCGGACCGAAGCCGATCATGATCAGGCCAGCACGGCCGCCCTGGCCTTCGACCAGCGCATTGGTGGCAAGCGTCGTCGAGAGCGACACGAGGCTGATCGCCGAAACCGGTACCCTCGCCTTCGCGAGCACCGTTTCCACGGCGCCTGAAACGCCCTCGGCCAGATCGTGACGGGTCGTCAGCGCCTTGGCCTTGGCGACGACGCCGGTCGCTTCGCTGAAGAGGACGGCGTCGGTATAGGTGCCGCCGGTGTCGATGCCGAGGAGAAGATGCGGGGTCAATTTCTGCTCAGTCCAATGGTGAGGGGTCCGGAAGGGTCTGTCCGGTGATAGGACATATTTTTAGAAAAAACCATCGCGCGACAGCGACGTTTCCGTGTCTGATGGCGGGCGTATCCCGCCAACCGGAGACCTACTTGACCCTTGCCGACACCTTCATCGGCAAGCCGCCCCTCGGCTGCGTCGTCAGCCTTTGCACAGGCCAGGGATGCGTCTCGTCCGTCAGATCGAAGCGGAAGCGGTGCATGAGCACGGCAAGCGCGATCACCGCCTCCTGCAGCGCGAAGGTCGCGCCGATGCAGACGCGCGGGCCGGCGCCGAAGGGCAGGTACTGGAAGCGGTTTATCTTGTCCCGGTTTTCCGGAAGGAAGCGCTCCGGCATGAAGGCGCGGGGTTTCTGCCAGTAGAGCGCGTGCCGGTGGAGCGTCCAGGGCATGACCAGCACCGATATTCCCTTGCGGATCGGCACGCGCTCGCCTTCCGGGGATGTCCACGCATCCTCCTCGATCGCGGCCCGGTTGATGGATGGCGCCGGCGGATAGAGCCTCAACGCCTCCTCGAAGGCGGCAAGCACATGCGGCATGCGCCCGAGCCAGTCGACCGGATCGGCGCCGCTTGCAAGAACCGAATCGATCTCCTGCTCCATCGTCTCGCGGTAGGCGGGCGTATTGGCGACGCAATAGAAGCACCAGGCGAGCGCCCGTGCGGTCGTCTCGTGGCCGGCGCCGATGAAGGTGAGAATATTGTCCTCGATCTCGGAGGTCGAAAGTCCATCCGGACCTTCCAGCTGCAGAAGCAGGGTCAGGAAGTCGTTCGGGACGTCGCCGGGCGCTTCCGTCGTCCGTCGCCGGCGCAGAGACATCGTCTCGGAAACGACGCCGCGAAAACGGTCGAGCACCTTCCGGCCGCCGATGCGGGTCAGCCGCGGAACCCAGCTCGGCGCAACCAGGAGGTCCATCGGATCGACGCGCCCCATTCGATGCAGCAATTCCTCGACATTGGCGGCGAAGCCCTGCTTTTCGACGGCGATTTCGCCGGAAAAGAGCGTCTCGGCCAGGATCTCGAAGGTGAGTTCCGTCATGTCCACGGCGACATTGGTGACGAAGGGCTCCGATGAAGCGCCCGCGTAGCGGTCAACGAAGGCCTCGCAAACGCGAAGCATCTGGCCGGCAAAGCCTTGTGCGTGCCTTGGCGTGAAAACCGGCGCCATCGCCTTGCGCGACCGTTTCCAGACCTCGCCTTCCGCCGTCAGGAGGCCGTCGCGCAGGATCGGGCGCAGGATCAGCCGCCGAACATTCGACATTTCGTAGTTGGCGGCGTTCTCGACGAGGATGTAGCGGATGAGGCCTGGATCGTTGACGATAAGCGTCCGCTGATTGATGAACTTCGTCTCGATCCAGGGAAGCGTGTATGAAGGCTCGCCCCAGAGCTCGAGCGGGTTTCGCAGAACCGTGCGGATGATCTCGAGCCGCGAGGGAATGCCGGTGCGCGGCACGGGCGCGGGCGGCTCGAACGGCTCCGGTCGCGTATCCATGTGAATGCCTTCCTAGAGCACTTCCAGGAAAAGTGTGCAGCGGTTTTCCGTCCGGAATGTGGAATGCTCTTGTCTGCGTACCGTTCCAGTTTTTTACGGCGCAATCAAGAAATGCTTCACGTGAATCGCGATGATTCCGGGCGACAAAGGATCACAACAGGCTTTCGAGCTCTGCCAGTTTGTCGTTGACGAGCCAGCCGTAATAGTTCTCCTCCGGCCAGTGGACCTCGCCCCCCTGGTTCTTCGCGGCAAGCGCGGCCGCACGGGCATCCGGATTGCCGACATTATAGAGCGTTGCCGTCAGGCCCGGATTGCCGGAGATATCCATGCCGGCGATCGTGCGATAGGCGTCGATCGAATGCCGGATGGAGGCGGCCATATAGGCAAGCGACACGTCCGGGTCCATGATCGCCTCATAGACGCCGGCGGCATTGCTTTCATCGAGGCGCTCATAGCCGGAGACGCGCGAGACCATATCCGTCAGCATCAATGCGGTCAGCGGATTGATCTGGCCGAGACCGAAGGTCTGCCCGGCGAAGAACGGCTGGAAGAAGACGGCACTGAAGCGGTTGTTCGGGAAGGATTTGCCGGCCACCGTATGGCCGCGGAACTGGCTGTCCCAGACCCGCTCGCGGCAGCTCCAGAGCGCGTAGGAGCCTTTCTTGCCGGCGCATTCGGCAAATTCGGGCCGCTCGACGAATTCGGCGATGGACTCGCCCTCATGGCCGAACTGGAAGCTGTCGCCCGCATAGGCGGCCGCCTTGACGTAATAGGATTGCAGCCGGTCATAGGCGTCGACATTGTAGGTGTGTTCGCCGACGATCGCCCCGACCATGTGGATGGGCGCGATGCCGTAGGCGCCCGCGACCGACTTGATCTTGCCGACGAGGCTGCGGTCGGTGGCGAGAAGCTCGCGCACCTTCTCGTATTTCGCGTCGAAGGATGTGCGGCCGGCCTTGGTGCGGCGCACCGAGGCGCCGGGAACGCCCGGCTGCTCGACGTGGCGATTGCCCTGCGGGACGATGAGTATCCCGCTCGCAGCCGAAGGCCCGGCAGCGAGGCAAAATGTGAAGATCACGAGCATGCAGGCGGTAAGGCGCACGATCTGTTTTCCTGTAGAACTCTTCCAAGAACCGGCGGATCCCGCCCGTTCGGCGGCGCCCCTAAGGCAAGATCATGTCGGAATGATGCCTTAATTCTTAACGGCTCTGATCGGTCTAGAAAAAATGAAGGCGCCTGTCGAGTGACAGGCGCCCCACAATTCGGTGATCGGCTGCTCCCGGCGCCGTGCCGGGTCAGAGGATCGCGTCAGAGGATATAGCGCGACAGGTCGGTATTGGCCGCGAGATCGCCGACATGCCGGCGAACGTACTCGGCGTCGATCGTGACGCCCTGGCCGCCCCGATCGGGCGCGTTGAAGGAGACGTCGTCGAGCACCCGCTCCATCACGGTCTGCAGGCGACGCGCGCCGATGTTCTCGACATTGGCGTTGAGCTGGACCGCGACCTCCGCCAGCGCATCGATCGCGTCCTCGGTGAAGTCGAGGGCAACACCCTCGGTCTCGAGCAGCGCCTTGTACTGGCGGATGAGGCTCGCCTCCGTCTCGGTCAGGATGCGGCGGAAATCCTCCTTGGTGAGGGCCCGAAGCTCGACGCGGATCGGCAGGCGCCCCTGCAGCTCCGGCAAAAGATCCGACGGTTTGGCGACGTGGAACGCGCCGGAGGCGATGAAGAGGATGTGATCGGTCTTCACCGGCCCGTATTTCGTCGCCACAGTCGTGCCTTCGACCAGCGGCAGGAGGTCGCGCTGCACGCCTTCGCGCGACACGCCGGCACCGATGCCGCCTTCGCGGGTGGCGATCTTGTCGATCTCGTCGAGGAAGACGATGCCGTCGTTTTCCGCCGCCGCCACCGCCTCTCGCTGGATCTGCTCGTTGTCGAGCAGCTTGTCGGACTCGTCGTTGACCAGGAGCGCATAGGAGTCCTTGACCGTCGTCTTGACCTTCTTGGTCCTGCCGCCGAGTGCCTTGCCGAACATTTCCGAGAGGTTGAGGACGCCGATATTGGCGCCCGGCATTCCCGGGATCTCGAAGGCGCCGCCGGGCGAGCCGGCTTCGGCGACATCGACCTCGATCTCCTTGTCGTCGAGTTCGTTGGCGCGCAGCTTCTTGCGGAAGGAATCGCGGGTTGCCGGCGAGGCGGTGGTGCCGACCAGCGCGTCGAGAACGCGCTCCTCGGCGTTCTGATGAGCCTTCGCCTTCACTTCGGCGCGCCTTTTCTCCCGCACGAGGCTGATGCCGACCTCCACGAGATCGCGCACGATCTGCTCCACGTCGCGGCCCACATAGCCGACCTCCGTGAATTTCGTGGCCTCCACCTTGACGAAGGGCGCGCCGGCGAGCTTGGCGAGACGACGGGAAATCTCCGTCTTGCCGACGCCGGTCGGACCGATCATCAGGATATTCTTGGGCATGACCTCGTCGCGCAGCTCGTCGTCGAGCTGCTGGCGGCGCCAGCGGTTGCGCAGCGCAATGGCAACCGCGCGCTTCGCGTCCTTCTGTCCGATGATGTAGCGGTCGAGCTCCGACACGATTTCCCTGGGTGAAAAGTTGCTCATCGATTCCTCTCAAATTCCGTCCGCTTGAGCTCCATCAGGAGGGTTCGACCGGACTCGTCTATCCATTCGCCAAAAGGTACGAAACCGGCCTTCGCATAGGCTCGGACGGCGCGGCGGTTGCCGGCGTCGGGGTCGATGACGATGCGCGCGGCGCCGCTTTCGAACAGTCTTGCGGCAAAGGCTCTGAGCGCCATGGCGGCGACGCCTTTGCCTGTCATTTCGGGCGGGCCGATGAAGATGTCGACGCCGGGCGTGTCGCCCGACAGGTCCTTGGCCCAGGGCTCCTCGTCATATTCCGACGGGACCCAGGACTGGATATAGCCGGCCGGCTCCCCCTTCACACGAAAGACGAAACCGTCGACCTCACCCTTCGCACAACCGTCCCGTATCAGCCCGAGTTCCACATCGGGATCGCCCCACCACTGCCGGACATGCGGCTCGGAAAGCCAGGCGAGGAGCATCGGCAGGTGGCCCTCGGCCACCGGCTCGAAGCTGACCTCTGCCGGCTCATTCCGCATCCAGCGTCTCCACGACGACGTTGTGGTTGGTGTAGACGCAGATGTCGCCGGCGATTTCCAGCGCGCGGCGGGCGATCTCCTCGGCCGACTTGTCGCTGTCCATGAGCGCCCGTGCCGCGGCAAAAGCATAGTTGCCGCCCGACCCGATGGCGATCGTCCCGTGCTCGGGCTCGAGAACGTCGCCGTTGCCGGTGATCGCCAGCGTCACCGTCCGGTCGGCAACCAGCATCATCGCCTCAAGATTGCGCAGATACTTGTTGGTACGCCAGTCCTTGGCGAGCTCTACGGCCGCCCGCATCAGCTGGTCGGGATATTGCTCAAGCTTCGCCTCCAGCCGTTCCAGAAGCGTGAAGGCGTCCGCCGTCGCGCCGGCGAAGCCTGCAATCACGTCGCCCTTCGACAGGCGGCGGACCTTGCGGGCATTGCCCTTCATAACCGTCTGGCCGAGGCTCACCTGGCCATCGCCCGCCATAACCACTTTGCCGCCCTTGCGCACCGTAATGATGGTGGTCGCATGCATCGTTCCGTAAGGATTGTGTTCGCTCATGAAAGTACCTTTGGGCCCGGGAAGCCGGGGGGATGCGGCTCGAATGAGCCTGGTTGCTTGAGGCCTATGTAAGTCGCAGCCGCGCGATTGCAAATGTGCGAACCCGCGTCCGGGCGCCTTTCGTTTTCATGTCGCCGCGGCGGACCGAATCTCCGTCGCAGTTCTGGATATTTCATGCCTCCCCTGATAAGGAGCGGCTCTGTGACGGAATGCGAAGAGCGAAGGCGGTATTTCGGCCCTCTCCGCAACGCCCGAAAACGATGTTGCTCCGATAGCCCGGCTGGCCCAAAGTCATCGGAGAGTGCAGACAGGAGAGCCTGATGGCAGACGTGATGCCGAGCCGCACCGGCCAAGTTTCGCGAAAGACGAATGAAACCGCCATATCCGTCTCGGTCAATGTCGACGGAACGGGCGTATCGAAGATCGCGACCGGCGTCGGCTTCTTCGACCATATGCTGGACCAGCTCTCGCGCCATTCGCTGATCGACATGGAGATCAAGGCGGAGGGCGACCTCCATGTCGATGATCACCACACGGTCGAGGACACGGGCATCGCCATCGGCCAGGCGCTGGCCAAGGCGCTCGGCGATCGCCGCGGCATCACCCGCTATGCCTCCATCGACCTCGCCATGGACGAGACGATGACGCGCGCCGCCGTCGACGTCTCCGGCCGGCCGTTCCTCGTCTGGAACGTGACCTTCACGTCGCCGAAGATCGGCACCTTCGACACCGAACTCGTGCGCGAATTCTTCCAGGCGCTCGCCCAGCATGCCGGCATCACGCTGCATGTGCAGAACATCTACGGCGCCAACAACCATCATGTCGCCGAGACCTGCTTCAAGTCCGTCGCCCGCGTGCTCCGCACGGCAACCGAAATCGATCCGCGCCAGGCGGGACGCGTCCCCTCGACCAAGGGGACGCTCGCCTGAGCCGGCCAGTATCTGGTTTAAAGACCATGGCCTCCTACCTGATCATGACCCCGCCCGGCGCACCGGCCGATGACGAAAGGGCGCGGTTCATCGCCGACGGATTCTCCTGGGCCGCCTTCTTCTTCCCCGGTCCGTGGCTCATCGTCAAACGCGCGTGGCTCATCGGAATCTTCGTTTCCGTTCTGCAGTTCCTGTTGCTTCTTGCGGCAACGATGCCCGGCGGCTTCAGCGCAGCGCTGCTCATCCATCTGGCGCTCGGTCTCATCGTGTCGCTCGAAGGACCGCTTCTCGTCGCCCGCAAGCTCTCCGCACGCGACTGGACGTTTCGTTCGGTCGTTCCGGCACGCGATCTCGAGACGGCCGAAGAAATCTATTACTCGAATGCCGAGCCGTCCGCCCGTGAGGGACATGCGGCTCCCATGCCGGCCGACCGGTCCGCCACGGGACGGCCGGGCGCTGCCGCCGGGCTCGGCTTCTTTGAATCCTATGGAGAGCGCTGATGCGGGTCGCCATCATTGACTACGGGTCGGGCAATCTGCGCTCGGCTACGAAGGCCTTCGAGCGCGCCGCCCGCGAGGCGGGCATCGCGGCCGAAATCGATCTCACCGACAGGCCGGAACGGGTGGCCACGGCCGATCGCATCGTGCTGCCGGGCGTCGGCGCCTATGCCGATTGCCGCCGCGGCCTCGCCGTCGTGGAGGGCATGGAGGAAGCGCTGACGGAGGCGGTCGAGAAAACCGGCCGCCCCTTCTTCGGCATCTGCGTCGGCATGCAGCTCATGTCGTCCCGCGGACTCGAAAAGACGGTGACGAAAGGTTTCGGCTGGATCGCCGGCGATGTCGTCGGGATGACGCCCGAGGACCCCTCGCTCAAGATCCCCCAGATCGGCTGGAACACGCTTGATCTCAAGCGCCCGCACCCGCTCTTCGACGGCATTCCGACCGGCGAGAACGGTCTGCACGCCTATTTCGTCCATTCCTACCACCTCGCGGCGGAGCGTGCCGAAGACGTGGTGGCCGAGGCGGGCTATGGCGGCCCGGTGACGGCCTTCGTCGCACGCGACAACAAGGCGGGCTCGCAGTTCCATCCGGAAAAGAGCCAGGCGCTCGGCCTTGCCCTCATTTCCAATTTCCTGCGCTGGAAGCCCTGAGGCTGCCGCGTCATTTCTGATCGGACGAACAAATGATTCTCTTTCCCGCGATCGACCTCAAGGACGGGCAATGCGTGCGCCTGAAGCTCGGCGACATGGAGCAGGCGACGGTCTATAATCCCGACCCGGCCGCCCAGGCACGCGCCTTCGAGGAGCAGGGTTTCGAGTGGCTGCACGTGGTCGACCTGAACGGCGCCTTTGCCGGGGAGACCGTCAACGGCGCGGCGGTCGACGCCATCCTCAAGGCGACGAAGAACCCGGTGCAGCTCGGCGGCGGCATCCGCACGCTTGAGCATATCGAGAACTGGCTTTCGCGCGGGCTGAAGCGCGTGATCCTCGGCACCGTCGCGGTGCGCGATCCGGCCCTGGTGATCGAAGCCTGCCGCAAGTTCCCGGGACGGGTCGCCGTCGGCATCGATGCGAAGGGCGGCAAGGTCGCCGTCGAGGGCTGGGCGGAAGCCTCCGAGCTCGGCGTGGTCGAACTCGCCAGGAAGTTCGAGGGGGCGGGCGTCGCGGCGATCATCTATACGGACATTGATCGCGACGGCATCCTGACCGGCATCAACTGGGCTTCGACGCTCGAACTCGCGGACGCGGTTTCGATCCCGGTCATCGCCTCGGGCGGCCTCGCCTCGATGGACGACATCCGCCGCATGACCGAACCGGATGCGCAAAAGCTCGAAGGCGCGATCTCCGGCCGGGCGCTTTATGACGGGCGGATCGATCCGAAGGAAGCCCTGGATCTGATCCGCGAAGCAAGAAAGGGGAAGTTATGACCCTTAAAGCCCGTGTAATCCCCTGTCTCGATGTGAAGGACGGCCGCGTCGTAAAGGGCGTGAACTTCGTCGATCTGATCGACGCCGGGGACCCGGTGGAGGCGGCACGCGCCTATGACGCGGCCGGGGCCGACGAGCTCTGCTTCCTCGACATCACCGCCTCCTCCGACAATCGCGAAACGATCTTCGACGTCGTCGCCCGCACCGCGGAGCAATGCTTCATGCCGCTCACCGTCGGCGGCGGCGTGCGCCAGGTAGCGGACATCCGCAAGCTCCTGCTTGCCGGCGCCGACAAGGTGTCGATCAACACGGCGGCGGTGAAAAATCCGGAATTCGTCGCGGAAGCCGCCGACAAGTTCGGCGACCAGTGCATCGTCGTCGCGATCGACGCCAAGAAAGTCTCGGCGCAAGGTGAGGCGGACCGTTGGGAGATATTCACCCATGGCGGGCGGCAACCGACAGGCATCGACGCGATCGAATTTGCGCGGAAGGTCGTCGATCTCGGCGCCGGCGAAATCCTTCTCACCTCCATGGACCGCGACGGTACGAAGAGCGGCTACGACATCAGCCTGACACGGGCGATCGCCGATGCGGTACGCGCTCCCGTCATCGCCTCCGGCGGCGTCGGCACGCTCGACCACATGGTCGAGGGCATCCGCGACGGCCATGCGACTGCCGTGCTCGCCGCCTCGATTTTCCACTTCGGCACCTACAGCATCGGCGAGGCGAAGCGCCACATGGCCAAGCACGGCATCGCCATGCGGCTTGATTGAGACAGTAACGATGCAGGCCAGAGGGGTGAACGCGTATGCCGCATAAGACCCAAGGGATCCGACAATGACCGACTTCACCCTTTCCGACCTGGAGAAGATCGTGGCGACCCGCGCCCGGGCGGCGCCAGAGGAGTCCTGGACCGCCAAGCTGGTGGCGGCCGGGCAGACGAAGGCTGCCAAGAAGCTCGGCGAGGAGGCGGTGGAAACGGTCATCGCCGCGATCGGCGAGGACCGGAAGAATCTGGTCGATGAGAGTGCCGATCTCCTCTATCATCTTATGGTCGTATTGAATATCGCCGCCGTCCCGTTGCAGGATGTGATGAGCGAACTGGCCAGGCGGACGAGCCAATCCGGCCTGCAGGAAAAAGCGAACCGGCAGAATCCATGAGCATCGCCGCGAAAGACATCGAACCGGCCGACATTCCGGGAAATCTCCAGGGGGGCGAATATTCGCCCTATCACGTCTTCTCCGCGGAGGAATGGTCGCGCTTTCGCGCCGACACGCCGCTGACGCTGACGGCCGACGAGGTGCAGCGCCTGCGCTCTCTCAACGATCCGGTCGATCTCGACGAGGTGCGACGGATCTATCTCTCGCTCTCACGACTCCTCTCGGCCCATGTGGAGGCGTCGCAGATCCTCTTCAGGCAGCGCACGCGCTTCCTCAGCATGTCGAACGAGACGAAGACGCCCTTCGTCATCGGCGTCGCCGGCTCGGTCGCCGTCGGCAAGTCGACGACCGCGCGCATCCTTGCCGAGCTTCTCGCGCGCTGGCCCTCGAGCCCGAAGGTCGACCTCGTCACCACCGACGGCTTTCTTTATCCGAATGCGGTTCTCCAGCGCGAAAACCTGATGGACCGCAAGGGTTTTCCAGCGAGCTACGATATCGGTGCGCTGCTCAGATTCCTCTCGGCGATCAAGGCGGGCCGGCCGAACGTCAAGGCTCCGACCTATTCGCACCTGACCTATGACGTGATCCCCGACCAGTTCCAGGTGATCGACCGGCCGGACATCCTGATTTTCGAAGGGATAAACGTACTGCAGTCGCGCGATCTTCCGGCCGACGGCAAGATCGTGCCGATGGTCTCCGATTTCTTCGACTTTTCGATCTATATCGATGCCGAGGAGAGTCTGATCCACAGCTGGTACGTGAACCGCTTCATGCGACTGCGCGAAACCGCGTTCCAGAGCCCGCAGTCCTTCTTCCATCGCTATGCGACGATCAGCGAGGATGCGGCGCGCGCGATCGCCGAGGGCCTCTGGCACAATATCAACCTGAAGAACCTGCATCAGAACATCCTGCCGACGCGGCCGCGCGCCGATCTCATCCTGCAGAAGGGTCCCAACCACCTGACGCAGACGGTGGCGCTCAGGAAGCTCTGAGCGAGGTGATCGTGTTTTGAGAAGACCCCTCCCCACAGTGGGAGGGGCTTAATCCGCCGCGCCCGCGTCGCCCCTGATGACCGCCGCCACAGTTTCAAGATTGCAGGGACGACAGACGGCCGCCGCAAGCGCCGAGCCCCTCCCCCTTGTGGGCAGGGGAATCGCATTTAGCAAATAAGCGGTTGTTTTGTTGCGGCAAATCGATTCTTGGAGTTCTCCGCTGACTTGGAGGTCTCGATGAGTAGATTTGCCGCTTGCTTTGAAGATTTGCCCGATCCGCGCGGTCGCAATGCGCGCCATCCGTTGACGTCGATCCTGTTCATTGCCGTTGCGGCGATTGTCTGCGGTGCGGAAAGCTGTACCGATATGGCCGATTTCGGCGTTGCCAAGAAGAAATGGCTGAAGACAATCGTGCCGCTGCCCTATGGCATTCCCAGCCATGACACCTTCTCCACCGTCTTCCGCCATCTCGATCCGGATGCCTTTGACGCGGCCTTTCGCCGTCTCACGGCGAGCTTTGCGCAGGGTCTCGAAGGGGTGGTAGCGATCGATGGCAAGGCGGTGCGCGGTGCCTACCGGCGCGCCGCCAAGGCCACGCCACTCCACTTCGTCAATGTCTGGGCTGCCGGTCCCGGTCTGGTCATCGGCCAAAAGCTCGCGCCGGGCCGCAATGAGGTGCAAGGGGCTCTCGATGCGCTCGCGCTGCTGGCACTGGAGGGCTCTATCGTCACCGCCGATGCCCTGCATTGCCGGCCCGACACCGCCCGCGCCATCCTCGCTGCCGGCGGCGATTATGCTCTGGCACTGAAGGCCAACCAGCCCGGCCTCTTGGCCCAGGCGCTCGCCCGCATCGAGGACGCCGACCACGTCGAGAGCATCCAGATTGCAGCCGAGACTGCCCATGACCGCACCGAGACACGCCGCGCCAGCGTTGTGGCTGTCGACGATATCAACTTTCCGGGCCTGCAGGCCATCGGCTGCGTCGAGACCACAAGCCGTCATACCAACGGCCATTTGACCAGCCATGTCCGCTACTTCCTGCTCTCCACCACCATGTCGCCGAGCGCGCTGATCGAGGTTGTAAGAACCCATTGGCAAATCGAAAACAAACTGCATTGGGTTCTGGATGTCCACTTCCGCGAGGACGCCGCCAGAAACCGCAAGGACAACGGCCCTCAGAACATTGCCTTCTTGCGCAAGATCGCTCTCAACCTCTTGCGATCTCACCCCGACAAGGCCTCCATCCGCCGGAAAATCAAAAAGGCGGGCTGGGATGACCAATTCCTCACTTCTCTTATCGCTCATATGCGATAGCCCTGCCCTTGTGGGGAGCTACGGCATGCACATATCTCTTGCGCGCCGGTGCGGCGGATACTGCTCATGAAGGGGATCCCTCGGGAACCCAACCGCCTCAACCCCGCTCGGTCTCGGTTGCCCCTCAACCGGCTGCCGCCACCTTCTCCCCGCAGGCGGGGAG
This sequence comes from Sinorhizobium meliloti, assembly GCF_017876815.1. Taxonomy (NCBI): domain Bacteria; kingdom Pseudomonadati; phylum Pseudomonadota; class Alphaproteobacteria; order Hyphomicrobiales; family Rhizobiaceae; genus Ensifer; species Ensifer meliloti. The sequence continues at coordinate 1,301,008 of NZ_JAGIOS010000001.1, forward strand.
AAGGGATATGCCGCGCCCGCTCGCTCCCTCGGGCGGGCGGTGAATGCGGGGTTCAGTTGGCGCCGCTTGTCCCTTCTCCCCCGCCTGCGGGGAGAAGGTGCCGGCAGGCGGATGAGGGGCGGGTGACCGCTAATGCCAATGTTAGCGCATACGGGTTTGATCCCAAGGACCCATCCGCAAGCCTCGCCACTGCTGGAAATACAGATGCCGCCACTCCGGAGTAAGTCCGCGAAGGGCTGGACAACAAGAGATATGTGCATGCCGTAGTTGTGACGAGGGGTTGGGGAGGGGCCTTTTGCGGACACCGCGACCTCAAGGATTGACCCGTCGCAGCGTCAGATTGAGCCGGCCGCCGCTCCTCAGGAGCGTCGACGTGTTCGGATAGATGCGGTCGACGCCGTGAAAGGCGAGGCGTCCTTCGCCGCCGAGCACGACGACGTCGCCGCTTTCGAGCCTGAAAGACACGGTCTGTCCGCCGCGCGTGCGGCCGCCGACGCGGAAGAGGCAGTCGTCGCCGAGCGAGATCGAAACGACGGCGGTCTCGAGATCGCGCTCGTCCCGGTCCTGGTGGAGCCCCATGCGTGCCTCTGCCGAGTAGAAATTCACCAGGCAGGCCTCGGGGGACTTGTCGCTTCCGGCCACGGCATTCCAGATGTCCTGCAGCATGCCCGGTATCGGCGGCCACGGCTTGCCGGTGACCGGATGCGTGGCCTGGTAGCGGTAGCCGCGCTCGCGGTCGGTGACCCAGCCGAGCGCGCCGCAATTGGTCATGCGCACGGACATGGGTTTGCCGGTCTTCGGCATTGCGGGCGCGAAGAGCGGAGCCTCCGCCACGACGGCGCGGACGGCCTCGACCAGTTCCTCCTGGCGCGAACGGTCGAGGAAACCGGGAATGTGTCTCACCCCTTTCGGCAGCACAAGCATTGGCGGCATCCTGTCATGCGGTATCGATCGAATCCTCCCGTCAGCAGATCGGGCGGGAGATGACAGGTACATAGCGCTCACCAGGGTCGGGATCGACCCGAAACGGCCTTCGTTCAGCCGGCATCCAGATCCGGGATGCGCAGCACCTGCCCCGGATAGATCTTGTCGGGATGGGTGAGCATGGGCTTATTGGCTTCGAAGATCGCGGTGTGCTTGGCGCCCTTGCCCTTGCCGTAATGCGCCTCGGCGATCTTCCAGAGATTGTCCTCCTTCTTCACTGTGTGGAAGACCGGGGCCTTCGCCTCGGCCGGCGCGGCGGCGCCGTCGGCGACCTTGAGCTCGGATGCCTCGACCTTGGATATGCCGAGCGTATTGCCGACCGCCACGACCGCCTTCTCGAAGGTGGACTGGTCCCGTACGACACCCTTCAGTACGACCTTGTCATCCACGACGTCGACCTTGACGTCCTTCGTGCCGAGATCATGGGAAGCGAGCTCCTTTTCGACACTCGCCGCATCCGGCGGCGTGTCGTCGCCGCCAATCCCGAGCTTCTTTCCCGCGTTCTTGATGAAACTGAACAAACCCATGATTGCCTCCTCTTCCGCAGACTATCCAATAAGAGAGGGCGATTGCGGGAAAAAGACAAGAGGAGCGAACACAACTTTCGCGCGCTCAGTCGCCGGCGGGGCGGCCGCGCAGCTTCTTGACTTCGGAACGGCCGGATTTTTCCTTCAGCCGGCGCTCGATCGAACCGCGCGTCGGCTTCGTCTTCCTGCGCGGCGGGGGCGGCGGTTCCGCCGCCTTCAGGATCAGTTCCTTCAGCCGCTCGCGGGCGTCCTCGCGATTGCGTTCCTGACTGCGGAAGCGATTGGCTTCGATCATCAGGACCCCCTCTTTCGAGGCGCGGCGTCCGGCGAGCTTCAAGGCATTGGCCTTGACGCGCTCCGGCAGGGACGGCGAAGCCTGCACGTCGAAGAAAAGCTGGACGGCCGTCGAGACCTTGTTGACGTTCTGCCCGCCCGGGCCGCCGGCCAGCACGAATTGCTCCGTGAGCTCCCATCCGGCGATCACGATGTTTTCGTTGATGTAAAGCGGTTCGCTTGCCATGGTTCTTCCTCGGCCGTTCTATCGCATGCCTGAAAACCAGCCGCAAATGCAAAACCCGGCCGCAGGCAGCCGGGTTTCACGTGAATCATGGCAAGAGACCGGTTTATTCGGCGGCCACCCTCGCGCCCGGGGCTGCGTCGCGCACGCTGCCGTCGACATGGCGCTCGAACTTGGCGAAGTTGGCAATGAACATGTCGACGAGGCGCCGTGCCTGGGTGTCATAAGCCACGCCATCCGCCCAGGTCGAGCGCGGGTCGAGAATGCCGGCCTCGACGCCCGGTACCGACACCGGCACCGCGAAGCCGAAATTCGCATCCGTGCGGAACGAGGCGTTGTTCAGCGAGCCGTCGAGCGCTGCCGAAAGAAGCGCGCGCGTCACCTTGATCGGCATGCGGCTTCCCGTGCCAAAGGCGCCGCCGGTCCAGCCGGTGTTGACGAGCCAGCAGGTGACGCCGTTCCTGGCGATGAGGTCCTTGAGAAGATTGCCGTATTCGGACGGATGGCGCGGCATGAAGGGTGCGCCGAAGCAGGTCGAGAAAGTCGCCTCCGGCTCCGTCACGCCCTTTTCGGTGCCGGCAACCTTGGCGGTGTAGCCGGAGAGGAAGTGATACATGGCCTGTTCCGGCGTCAGCTTGGCGATCGGCGGCAGAACCCCGAAGGCGTCCGCCGTCAGCATGATGATCGTGCGCGGCTGCGGCGCCGTGCCGGTCTTGCTGGCGTTCGGAATGAAGTGCAGCGGATAGGCGCAGCGGGTGTTCTCCGTCAGCGAGCCGTCGTCGAAGTCAGGAAGGCGCCGCTCGTCGAGGACGACGTTCTCCATCACGGTACCGAAGCGCCGCGTCGTCGCAAAGATCTCGGGCTCGGCCGCTTCCGAAAGGCGGATCGCCTTGGCATAGCAGCCGCCCTCGAAATTGAAGACGCCCTTTTCGCTCCAGCCGTGCTCGTCGTCACCGATCAGGGTACGGTTCGGATCGGCGGAGAGCGTCGTCTTGCCGGTGCCCGAGAGGCCGAAGAAGATCGCCGTGTCGCCGGCGGGCCCGACATTGGCCGAGCAGTGCATCGGCATCACCGACTTCTCGGGCAGCAGGTAATTGAGAACGGTGAAAACCGACTTCTTCATCTCGCCCGCATAGGAAGTACCGCCGATCAGCACGAGGCCGTTGGTCAGGTCGCAGGCGATGACCGTCTCGCTGCGGCAGCCGTGGCGTACGGGATCGGCCTTGAAGCTCGGCAGGTCGATGATCGTGAGCTTCGGCTGAAAAGACGGAAGCGCCTCGCGCTCCGGGCGGATCAACAGATTGCGGATGAACAGCGAGTGCCAGGCGAACTCGGTAACGACGCGCGTCGGCAGCGCGTTCTCCGGGTCGGCACCGCCGACGAGGTCCTGGACATACAGCGACATGCCCTTTGCATGCGCGAGCATGTCCCGACGAAGAACCTCGAAATGCTCCGGCGAAATCGCGCTGTTGTTGTCCCACCAGATCTGGTCGGCCGTGTTGGCGTCGCGCACGACATACTTGTCCTTGGGCGAGCGGCCCGTGTGCTGGCCGGTGCGGGCGCAAAGCGCGCCATGGGCCGTCAATTCGGCTTCACCGCGGGCCAGGGCTTCTTCGTAAAGCTGCGCCGCCTCGAAGTTGTAGCGGACCACCGACAGGTCGGAAAATCCGATCGATTCCAGTCCGATAGAGGGATTGCGGCTGCCGAGCTCATCCATGGTCAAGCTTCCTTCGTGTTTGGCCATTGGCGTTGAATTTCGTCGGAACATACCGGCAAGGCTGACCCAAGACAAGATAGCCAATTCTAAAAGGATAATGAATTCAGTATATTAATCGATTTAAAGAAAAATATGCATTTTTTAATCGGTTGAATCGCAGCTTCCGGAAACCCACCTGCGAGGCCAATTGCGGGGAAACCGGATCAGGTGCTTTTGCACTTCGCCACAATTTGTTCCACCTTTATACTCAAGTAACGCGGCCGTGACTCGCGGTTGCCGCGATTCTTGCAACGCATCTCGAAGCGTCTCGGCAACCGGGCCTCGAAACGGAGTAGAATAAGATGCAGACCATCGCGCTTGTCGATGACGACCGCAACATCCTGACGTCCGTGTCCATCGCGCTGGAAGCCGAGGGCTACAAGGTCGAAACCTATACGGACGGCGCATCGGCGCTGGAGGGTCTGCTGGCGCGTCCGCCGCAGCTCGCTATCTTCGACATCAAGATGCCCCGCATGGACGGCATGGAGCTGTTGCGGCGGCTGAGACAGAAGTCCGACCTGCCCGTCATCTTTCTCACGTCCAAGGACGAGGAGATCGACGAGCTCTTCGGTCTGAAGATGGGCGCCGACGACTTCATCACCAAGCCCTTCTCACAGCGCCTCCTGGTGGAGCGCGTCAAGGCGATCCTGCGTCGCGCGGCCAACCGGGAGGCCGCGGCCGGGGGCACCGGACCGGCGAAGAATGCCGACACGCCTTCCCGCTCGCTCGAACGGGGACAGCTCGTCATGGACCAGGAGCGGCATACCTGCACCTGGAAGAACGAGTCCGTCACGCTGACCGTCACGGAGTTCCTCATCCTGCACGCACTGGCGCAGCGACCCGGCGTGGTGAAGAGCCGCGACGCGCTGATGGATGCCGCCTACGACGAACAGGTCTATGTGGACGACCGCACGATCGACAGCCACATCAAGCGGCTTCGCAAGAAGTTCAAGATGGTCGACAACGACTTCGACATGATCGAGACGCTCTACGGCGTCGGCTATCGCTTCCGCGAGACGGCCTGAGGGAGCGAGCCGGCGGATTGCGGATCACTCGTGGCCAGCGCCGTTGCGCCCGTGCCCCCCTTGTTGGATCACGATGTTTTTAGGTCGGGTCGACCTAAAAACATGAACGTGATCGACTAAGAAGTTAGCGGGATGCGGGCGGAAAACCGCACACAGTTTTCCTCATCCCGCTACTGCATGTTTCCTTTAATCGTATCCGATTAAAGGACAAAAACATGCAGCAGATCAAAGTGCTACAGTGACCTTTGCGCGTCTGGTAAGACGCGCGGCGCTGTAGCGCTTGCGCAGCAGCGCCGGCTGGCGTAGGGCATCGCGGGAACGGGCGAATGCGACAGGCGACGCGGGCAGTAGCGAACGTCGAATCGCGGGAGCGGGAGACTTGGTAGAAGTCTTGCAGGGCGATATCGAAGAAGCGGAAGGACGGGCATCGACGCTGCGCGGGCAGCGGCGATGGGCGCATCCCTTTACGCTGATCCGGCGCCTGTTCGGCAATGCGGTCTTCTCGAGCCTCACGCGGCGCATCGTCTTCTTCAACCTGGTGGCGCTCGTGGTCCTCGTCGGCGGGATCATGTATCTCAACCAGTTCCGGGAAGGTCTGATCGACGCCCGGGTGGAGAGCCTTCTGACGCAGGGCGAGATCATCGCCGGCGCCATCTCGGCCTCCGCCTCGGTGGACACCAATTCGATCACCATCGATCCGGAAAAGCTGCTCGAATTGCAGGCCGGTGAAAGCATCACACCGCTGCCGAGCGACGAAGACCTCGAATTCCCGATCATTCAGGAGCGCGTGGCGCCGGTCTTGAGAAGACTGATCTCGCCGACACGCACGCGCGCGCGCCTCTTCGACGCCGATGCCGACCTGCTGCTCGATTCGCGCCACCTCTATAGCGGCGGACAGGTGCTTCGTTTCGACCTGCCGCCGGTCGATCCGGAAAGTCCGAGCCTCGCCGATGAGTTCGGCACCTGGTTCAACCGGCTGCTGCAGCCGGGCGACCTGCCGCTCTACAAGGAGCCGCCGGGCGGCAACGGTTCGATCTATCCGGAGGTGATGAACGCCCTGACCGGCGTGCGCGGCGCCGTGGTGCGCGTGACCGAGAAGGGCGAGCTGATCGTTTCGGTGGCCGTTCCGGTACAGCGCTTCCGTGCGGTCCTCGGCGTGCTCCTCCTCTCCACCCAGGCCGGCGACATCGACAAGATCGTCCATGCCGAACGGCTGGCGATCATCCGCGTTTTCGGCGTGGCCGCACTGGTCAACGTCATCCTCTCGCTGCTTCTCTCGTCGACGATCGCCAACCCGCTGCGGCGGCTTTCGGCCGCGGCCATCCGCGTGCGCCGCGGCGGCGCCAAGGAACGGGAGGAGATCCCGGACTTCTCATCCCGCCAAGACGAAATCGGCAATCTTTCCGTGGCGCTCCGGGAGATGACGACGGCGCTCTACGACCGCATCGCGGCGATCGAGAATTTCGCCGCCGATGTGAGCCACGAACTCAAGAACCCGCTGACGTCGCTTCGCAGCGCGGTCGAAACCTTGCCGCTCGCGCGCAACGAGGAATCGAAGAAGCGGCTGATGGACGTCATCCAGCACGACGTGCGACGCCTCGACCGGCTGATCAGCGATATCTCCGACGCCTCGCGCCTGGATGCGGAGCTTGCCCGCGCCGACGCGAAGAAGGTCGACCTCGAAAAGCTGCTCGGCGACCTCGTCGAAATCTCACGCCAGATCCGGGGCAGCAAGAAACCGGTGCTGCTCGACTTCGTCGTCGACCGCAAGGACAATCCGCGCGCAAGCTTCATCGTCAGCGGCTACGAGCTGCGCATCGGCCAGATCATCACGAACCTGATCGAAAACGCCCGCTCCTTCGTCCCCGAGCAGAACGGCCGCATCGTCGTCCGGCTGACCCGGTCGCGATCGAGGTGCATCGTCTATGTCGAAGACAACGGCCCGGGCATCCAGGCGGAGGACATCGACCGTATCTTCGAGCGCTTCTACACAGACCGGCCGGAAGGCGAGGACTTCGGCCAGAACTCGGGACTCGGCCTTTCGATCTCGCGCCAGATCGCCGAGGCGCATGGCGGAACGCTCAGGGCCGAGAACATCGCCGGCAAGGACGGCCGCATCAGCGGCGCCCGCTTCGTTCTCTCGCTGCCCGCCGGACCGCACCCGTGAATGCGCCCTTCGTCAATGTCCACGGGACCGCGATCGTTCTCGGCACGACCGGGCTGCTGATCACAGGGCCTTCCGGCTCGGGCAAGTCGGCGCTCGCGCTTTCCTGTCTTTCGGAAGTGAGGCACCGGGGCCGCTTCGCCGCGCTCGTCGCGGACGACCGCGTCGATCTGACGCTCGAGAACGGGCGCATCGTCGCGCGCTGCCCTGCCGCCATTCGCGGGCTCATCGAAATCCGCGGATCCGGAATTGCGGAAGTCGATACCGTCTCCGCCTGTGTTCTCGATTGGGCGATCATGCCGGTCAGGGCGCCCTTCGATCCGCGTCTGCCGCCGGAGGAGGAGTTGCAGCTCGAGATCGGGAGAAATCTGCCGCTGTTGCGCCTCCCCGTTGAAGGGCCGCTGTCCCCGGTCGATGCGCTCGCCGCGCTTCTGCCCCAAATCTAGAGCGGGATGAGCAAAAGTGTTTGCGGTTTTCCGCCCGCATCCCGCGTCTCAACTTCTAGGAATCGATCACATTCATGTTTTTAGGTCGACCCCGACCTAAAAACATCGTGATCTAGGACTTTAGCCTTATCGGAAGGCAGTGCGGCTGCTTTTTCGGCATTTTTGGCTTGCACTTCGCCTTTTCCTTGCCAAGATGGCGCCCCCAACAGGTGGACGAAATTGCTGCATTGCGATATCTGGCCATCAACGAGTTGCATATGCAGTTGGAGCAAAGATACCCATGATCGGACTTGTGCTTGTCACTCATGGCAAGCTGGCGGATGAGTTTCGGCATGCTTTGGAGCATGTCGTCGGTCCGCAAAAAGCTATCGAGACCGTCTGCATAGGCCCCGAGGACGACATGGATCAGCGGCGTCAGGATATCCTCGATGCCGTCGAAAAGGCCAATGAAGGCGACGGCGTCATCATCCTGACGGACATGTTCGGCGGTACCCCCTCCAATCTCGCCATTTCCGTGATGCGCGGCGGCAGCGTCGAGGTCATCGCCGGCGTCAACCTGCCGATGCTGATCAAGCTCGCAGGCGTGCGCGGCGAAAGCGACATGGACAAGGCGCTGGTGGAAGCCTCCGAGGCGGGGCGCAAATACATCAACGTCGCCAGCCGGGTTCTGAGTGGAAAATGATGGACCACCGCCCCGACACGGCTCTGACGCGCGAACTGCTCATCGTCAACAAACGCGGCCTGCATGCGCGTGCCTCTGCGAAATTCGTGCAGACCGTCGAGACCTTCGACGCGGAGATCACCGTCTCCAAGGACGGCATGACCGTCGGCGGGACCTCGATCATGGGGCTGATGATGCTGGCGGCGAGCACCGGCTGCTCGGTCTTCGTCACCGCCAGCGGCGCTCAGGCCGAAGAAGCGCTCAACGCGCTGGATAGGCTGGTTCGCGACAGGTTCGGCGAAGAGATGTGACCGATATAAACATATAAAGACCTCTTTATATGTCGGTTGCCCTTCACGGGGTTTCCTGATAGACCGAAGGCACGCTGCCCGCGATCGCGGGAGGCACTGTCATGCCGCCAAACGGCCATGTGGCCGCGCGGCCCTAGGATCAGCCTGGAGAACTTCATGAGCGCAACTCAGGACTATATCGTCGCCGACATCGGGCTTGCCGACTTCGGCCGCAAGGAAATCGCCATCGCCGAAACGGAAATGCCGGGCCTGATGGCCTGCCGTGAGGAGTTCGGCGCATCGAAGCCGCTGAAGGGCGCCCGCATCACCGGCTCGCTCCACATGACCATCCAGACCGCCGTGCTGATCGAGACGCTGGTTGCGCTCGGTGCCGAGGTCCGTTGGGCGTCGTGCAACATCTTCTCGACCCAGGACCACGCTGCCGCCGCCATTGCCGCGAGCGGCGTACCCGTCTTCGCCGTCAAGGGCGAGACGCTCGAGGAATATTGGACCTACACCGACAAGATCTTCCAATGGGCCGATGGCGGCGTCTCGAACATGATTCTCGACGACGGCGGCGACGCGACCATGTACATCCTGCTCGGCGCCCGCGCCGAGGCCGGCGAGAACATTCTGACGAATCCGGGCTCCGAAGAGGAAGAGATCCTTTTCGCGCAGATCAAGAAGCGCCTCGCCGCGACACCCGGCTGGTTCACCAGGCAGCGTGACGCGATCAAGGGCGTGACCGAAGAGACGACGACGGGCGTCAACCGCCTCTACCAGCTCCAGGCCAAGGGCCTGCTGCCCTTCCCGGCGATCAACGTCAACGACAGCGTCACCAAGTCGAAGTTCGACAACAAGTACGGCTGCAAGGAATCGCTCGTCGACGGCATCCGCCGCGGCACCGATGTGATGATGGCCGGCAAGGTCGCGGTGGTCTGCGGCTACGGCGACGTCGGCAAGGGCTCGGCGGCCTCGCTCAGCGGCGCCGGCGCACGCGTCAAGGTCACGGAAGTCGACCCGATCTGCGCCCTCCAAGCGGCCATGGACGGCTATGAAGTCGTCCAGCTCGAAGACGTGGTATCCTCCGCCGACATCTTCATCACCACCACCGGCAACAAGGACGTCATCCGCATCGAGCACATGCGCGCGATGAAGGACATGGCGATCGTCGGCAATATCGGCCATTTCGACAACGAGATTCAGGTCTCGGCGCTACGGAACCTGAAGTGGACGAACGTCAAGCCGCAGGTCGACCTGATCGAGTTCCCGAAGGGCAACCGCATCATCCTGCTTTCGGAAGGCCGCCTGCTCAACCTCGGCAACGCCACCGGGCATCCGTCCTTCGTCATGTCGGCATCCTTCTCCAACCAGGTTCTGGCGCAGATCGAGCTCTTCACCAAGGGCGAGCAGTACAAGAACGAGGTTTACGTGCTGCCGAAGCAGCTCGACGAGAAGGTGGCGCGCCTGCATCTCGCCAAGCTCGGCGCCAAGCTGACCGAGCTCTCGGAGGAACAGGCCTCCTATATTGGCGTCAAGCAGCAGGGTCCGTTCAAGGCCGAACACTACCGGTACTAATCCTTACCCGGGCAATCCACAACATCTTGTGGCCGCGATCTTGACAAGAGATCGCGGCCGCTTTTTTGGGCCTCGCACTTTCAGCCGAATCGTCAAAGAAGTATGTTTAGCTTATCGATTCGTTATGCCAGCGCGGTCTTTCCGGGCTGGCGCGGTCGAAATGGGATGTCTTGTCGGACAGGCGGCAAACAGACGGAGACAGACCGGAGATGCAATCGGAACTGACAGGAGCCTTTGAACGGGCTCCGGCGCGCGGGGGCGCAAGGTCGCCGGCACTTTCCGGACGAACGGGGACGGCGCCGTGAAAACACATGAAACCATGTCTTCTGCAGGACGGCTGGGGGCGCCGAGACTGATCAAGCGGCTCCTTGCAGGAACGGTACTGCTTGCGGCAAGCGATGCCGCAGCCCAGGCCACCGATCCCGGCAGAAGCATATTCGGCACCTCCGAGGTCGTGACGTTCTCCGTCCTGATCGGCGTTATTTCCGCCGCCATGATTTCGGCGATCTGGCTCATCCGCCAGCGCGGCAACATCGAGGCCGAGAACCGCGAGCTTCGTTCCAATCTATCCGACGCGAACCAGCGCATTTCCCGCTTCCAGGCTCTCATTGCCGACAAGAACAGGCGCATCGTGATCTGGGACGGGCTAGCGGAGCGCCCCGAATTCCTCGGTCAGCTTCCGGCCGAAACCGGCGCGCCGCAGGACGACCGGGACTTTCTCGCCTTCGGCCGCTGGATCAAGCCACAATCGGCAGGCCAGCTCGAAAAGGCGATCGAGGCCTTGCGTGCCCAGGCGCAGAGCTTCGATCTCGTACTCGAAACCCAGCGCAACGAGGTACTCGAGGCCCAGGGCCGGGTATCCGGCGGGCGGGCCTTCGTGCGCTTCATCGCGCTCAACAATCTCAGGGCCGAACTCGCCGAGCTGAAGCTCGAGCGCGACCAGCTGCATGCTTCGCTTTCGACGTTCCGCACGCTGCTCGACGCGGTCGATCTTCCCGCGTGGCAGCGCGGAGGAGACGGCAGGCTCGAATGGGTCAATGCGGCCTATGCCAATGCGGTCGAAACCCAGAGCGCGAGCACGGCCGTCGCCGAAGAGCGCGAGCTGCTTGCGACCACGGCCCGCGAGCGTATCCGGGCGGTCTCGACGCTCCAGACGCCTTTCCGCGACAAGGTTTCGACGGTGGTCAGGGGCAACCGGACGTTCTTCGACGTCGTGGACGCCCGCACGCCCGCCGGCTCCGCCGGAATCGCAATCGACGTCTCCGGCATCGAGGCGGTGCGCGAGGAGCTGGCGCGGACGCTCAAGAGCCATGCCGAGACGCTCGAACACCTGGCAACGCCGGTGGCAATCTTCGACGGCAATCAGCGGCTGCAGTTCTACAATCAGGCCTTCCAGCGGCTTTGGGATCTCGACATGGGATTCCTCGAGCGCAAGCCCGACAACGGCGAGGTGCTCGATCGGCTGCGTGCCGGCGGCAAGCTGCCGGAGCAGCTCAACTGGAAGCAATGGAAGACGAGTGCGCTCTCCGTCTATCAGGCGATCGATACGCAGTCCGATCTCTGGCACCTGCCGAACGGCCAGACGCTCCGCGTTTTCGCCACCGCGCGGCCGCAGGGCGGCGCCACCTGGGTGTTCGAGAACCTGACGGAACGGGTCGATCTCGAAACGCGCTACAACACGCTGGTCCAGGTCCAGGGCGAAACGATCGACCATCTCGCCGAGGGCGTCGCCGTTTTCGGCCCCGACGGCCGCATCCGGCTCTCCAACCCGGCCTTCCGGGCGATCTGGGGCATCAGCGAGACCGAGGCGCAGCCGGGCACCCATATCCGCGCGATCGAGCAGGCTTGCCTCGCCTCCTACGACCAGCCCGACGGCTGGAAGCGCTTCGCCCATATCATCACCAGCTTCGACGACGAGCGACCGTCGAGCCGCGGCATTCTGGAGCTGCGCACCGGCCTCATCCTCGACTACGCGGTCATTCCGCTGCCCAATGCCCAGACGATGCTGACCTTCGTCAACATCACCGACAGCGTCCGCGTCGAGCGCGCACTCACCGAGAAGAACGAGGCGCTGCGCAAGGCGGATGCGCTGAAGAACGATTTCGTGCACCACGTCTCCTACGAGCTGCGCTCGCCGCTGACCAACATCATCGGTTTTGCCGACCTTCTGAAAACGCCGGTCTTCGGCGAGCTCAACGAGCGCCAGGCCGAATATGTCGACCACATCGCCACCTCCTCGTCGCTGCTTCTGACGATCGTCAACGACATCCTCGATCTTGCAACCGTCGATGCCGGCATCGTCGAGCTCGAACTCTCGGAGGTGAATCTCATCGACCTGATCGACGACGTGACGCAGCAGATGGGCGACCGGCTGGTCGAGAGCGGCGTGTCGCTTCGAACCGATGCACCCGACAATCTCGGCCGCATCACCGCGGACCAGCAGCGGCTGAAGCAGATCTTCATAAAGCTTCTCACCAATGCGGCGAATTTCGCGCCGGACGGGAGCACGATCGAGCTCAAATGCTGGCGCGAGGGGAGCGACTTCGCCTTCTCCGTCACCGACACCGGACCGGGCATCCCGCAGGACGTTCTCAACACCGTGTTCAACCGCTTCGAAAGCTACGGCCAGCGCGGCGGCGCGGGTCTGGGCCTGTCCATTGTGGAGAGCTTCGTCAGCCTTCACCACGGCAATGTTTCGATCCGCAGCAAGGAGGGTGAAGGTACGGCAGTAACCTGCCGCATTCCCTCCGCCGAAGCGCCGAAGGTCATCGCGGCGGAATAGATGAACTAGATGAAATCTCTCGAACGTCTGCTGAAGGACGAGGCCGCCACCATCGAATTCGGCGAAGATCTCGCATTGGCGCTGAAGGCCGGCGAATGCGTCGCGCTCTCGGGCGATCTCGGCGCGGGGAAGTCGACCTTCGCAAGAGCCTTCATCCGGGCAATGGCCGACGACGAGACGCTCGAGGTGCCGAGCCCAACCTTCACCCTGGTTCAAAGCTACGACCTCAGGATCCCGGTCGCTCATTTCGATCTCTACCGGCTCGCGGACGCATCCGAGCTTGACGAGCTCGGTTTCGACGAGGCGCTCGCCGACGGCATCTGTCTCGTCGAATGGCCGGAGAAGGCCGAGGAGGCGCTTCCGGCCGACCGGATCACGCTCACCTTCTCGCATGAAGACGACGGGCGGCGCATTCACCTGACGGCTCCGGACGCGGCTTTCGAACGGATCACCCGCTCGCTTGCCATTCGCAAGTTCCTTATCGATGCAGCCCATCCCTACGCCCGTCGGCGCCACCTGAGCGGCGATGCTTCGATCAGGGCCTATGAACGCATCGACACCCAGGATGGTGCGCCGGCGAAGATTCTCATGGATGCGCCGAGACACAAGCCGGGACCTATCCTCCAGGACGGAAAGTATTACCAGCAGCTCGCCCATATCGCCGAGGACGTCGTCCCATTCGTCGCGATCTCGCAACTCCTGCGCAAACGCGGTTTCGCCGCACCGGCGATCTACGCGCGCGACCTCGACCAGGGTCTGCTGCTCATCGAAAATCTTGGATCCGAAGGCATCCTCGACACCGATGGCCGCCCCGTCGCGGAGCGCTACATCGAAGGCGCGCGGCTTCTCGCCCGGCTGCATGCCCAGCCCGCGGAGCGCGACATCGCGGTCGCTGAAGGGGTCGTGCACAGCATCCCCGATTTCGACCGGACGGCGATCAGGATCGAAACCAGTCTGCTCGTCGACTGGTACCTCCCGTGGAAACGGGGGCGGCCTGCCTCGGACGATGAGCGGCGGGAATACTTCGCCGTATGGGATGGACTGATCGACGTTCTCGCCTCCGCGGAGAAGAACCTTCTTCTGCGCGATTTCCACTCGCCGAACATTCTCTGGCGTCAGGACCGCGCCGGCTTCGACCGCATCGGCATCATCGACTTCCAGGACGCGATGATCGGGCCGACGGCCTATGACGTGGCCTCGCTGGTGCAGGATGCGCGCGTGACGATCGAGCCCGATCTCGCCAAGCGGATGATGACTGCCTACATCTCCGAGCGCCGGGAGTTGGGTCCCTTCGACGAGGCGACCTTCCGGCGCGACTGGCATCTGATGGCCGCTCAGCGCAACTGCAAGCTCGCCGGCATTTGGGTGCGGCTAAAGGAGCGCGACGGCAAGCCCGGCTACATGAAGCACATGCCGCGCACCTTTGCCTATCTCGAGCATGCGCTCTCCCATCAGGTGCTGACACCCTTGCGCGAATGGTGCATTAAGGCTGGAATCCTCGCTCCCGAATCAGCGAACCGTTAGGATACGATGCCCATCACCAATGCCATGGTGCTTGCGGCCGGACTGGGCACCCGCCTGCGGCCGGTCACCGACACGCTGCCGAAGCCGCTGGTCAGGATAGCCGGCAAGCCGATGATCGACTATGTGCTGGATCTGCTCGCCGCCGCGGGTGTGACCAGGGCCGTTGTGAACGTCCATCATTTCGCCGGCCAGATGGAGGAGCACCTCGGCCGGCGGGAGGTGCCGCATATCCTGATTTCGGACGAGCGGGACGCGCTGATGAATTCCGGCGGCGGGCTCGCGAAGGGCCTGAAACTGCTCGATGGCGGGCCCGTCCTCGTGATGAATGCCGACCTCTTCTGGATCGGCGAAAAACCGCGGCAACCGTGCAACCTGAAAAAGCTTGCCGAGTTCTTCGATTCGGAGCGCATGGACATGGCGCTGCTCTGCGTGCGTCTCGAGGACACGACCGGGCACAACGGCAAACGGGATTTCTCGCTATCGGAAGACGGCCGGCTCACGCGTTATGAAGAAGGCATGGAAAATCCCGTCGTCTATGCCGGCGCGATCGCCATGGACGCAGCGCTGCTTGCCGATGCGCCGGACGAGGCGTTCAACCTCAACATCTATTTCGACCGGGCGATCGCCCGGGGACGCCTTTTCGGCCTGATGCTCGAAGGGCACTGGATCACCGTCGGCTCGCCGGAAGCCATAGCGGAGGCCGAGGCTGCGATCCGCCGCTTCCGGCCGGAGGGATGAGGTGCCCGGACATCCGAACGTCTTCACGATTCCAGCTGGCCTGCCCTTTCTGAGGACGGTCGCGGAAAGGCTCTGCAATGGCGAGCTGACCCCTGGCTTCCGCTACGATCCGGCGCAGCCGCTGGCACTGGCCGGTGTTACGATCTTCGTGCCGACCCGGCGCTCCGCCCGCGTGCTGCGTTCGGAATTCGTCGATCTGCTCGGCGGCCGTTCGGCGATCCTGCCGATGATCCGGGCGCTCGGCGAGACCGACGACGACAGCGGCTTCTTCGACGCCGAGGTGCCGGCGATCCTCGACCTCGCGCCGCCGCTTTCCGGAACGGCACGGCTCATCGAACTCGGCCGCCTCATTCTCGCCTGGCGAAACCGCCTGCCGCAGGTGGTCCTCGACATCCACGCGGAAAGCCCGCTGATCGCTCCGGCAAGCCCTGCCGACGCCATCTGGCTCGCGCGGAACCTCGCCGAACTCATCGATGCGATCGAGACCGAGGAACTCGACTGGGATGCCCTCGACGGGCTCGACGGGGGCGAACATGCGCTCTGGTGGCAACTGACGCTCGCCTTCCTAAAGATCGCCCGCACCTATTGGCCGGAGCGGCTGGCCGAACTCAAGCACTCCTCGCCCGCACGCCACCGCAATGCAGTGCTGAAGGCCGAGACCCAGCGTATCGCCGCCGGCAAAGTGAGCGGGCCGATCATCATCGCCGGTTCGACCGGTTCGATCCCGGCGACGGCCGCACTGATCGCCGCGGTCAAGACGCTGCCGAACGGTACGATCGTGCTCCCCGGCCTCGACGGATCGATGAGCGATGCGGAGTGGCGGCTGATCGCGGGAGAGACGTCCGGCTCCGGCACTTCTGCAAGGAACCCGGCAAGCCGCACCCACCCGCAATATGGATTTCACCGTCTGCTCAAGCGCATGGGCATCGAACTCGGGGACGTGCCCGCCCTTGCGAGCGCTGCCGATGATCTCGACTATCGCAGCGCGGTCCTTTCGCGGGCGCTGTTACCGGCCGACGCGACTGACGTCTGGATGGAAGCCCGCCGGAGCTTCGATGCGGAAAGACTCCTCTCCGCCTTTGCGGATGTGGCGCTGATCGAAGCGGCGAACGAACGCGAAGAGGCAACCGCCATCGCGATCGCGCTTCGGCTCGCGCTCGAAGCCGACGAGGAGAGCCAGGCGGCGCTCATCACCCCCGATCGAGGCCTTGCGCGTCGGGTCGGCACCGAGCTTGCCCGCTTCGGTATAGAGGCGGACGATTCCGCCGGCATTCCGCTCTCGGCGACGCCGGCGGGCGCACTTGCCCGGCTGCTGCTGGAGGCAACGCTCAGGCCCGACGACCCGGTCGCCCTGGTCGCACTCCTCAAGCATCCGCTGGCGCGCTTCGGCCGGACGGCGGACGATGCGCGCCGAGCTGCGGACGTGCTGGAGCTCGCGGCCCTGCGCGGCGGCACCGATGCGGCCGACGTTTCGGCCTTGGAAGCGGTCCTCGACAAGGCGCTCGACAGGCAGAAGACCGACCGGCACCCGCCGCCCTGGAGAGCGGGTATCGGCCCGGACGATATCGCCATGGCGCGCGCACTCGCACGCCGGATAGCCTCGGCGGTCGGCCCCCTGTCCAGCAATCTCTCTGCCGACCCGCAAACCGGCCGTCACCGCTCGACCGTGCTGCCCCTTTCGGATTGGGCGGAGCGTACGGGGCGCGCTCTGGAGGCGGCCGCCATCGACGAGCAAGGCAATCTCGGCGCCCTCTGGGCTTCGGAAGCCGGCGAAATATTGGCGACGCTCCTCAGGGGCATCATCGAAACCGATGGCCAGATGGAGGCCGACGGGCCGCAATGGTGCGACATTCTCGAGGCGCTTGCCGCAAGTGAAGCCGTTAAGCCGCGGTCGATGCGCCATCCCCGCGTCTTCATTTTCGGAGCGCTCGAATCGCGCCTGCAAAGCGTGGACCTCGTGGTGCTCGGCGGCATGAACGAGGGCACCTGGCCCGGGCAGACGTCGAACGATCCGTTCCTTTCGCGAACGATGAAGGCGGGTATCGGTCTGGAGCCGCCGGAGCGGCGCATCGGCCAGCTCGCGCATGACTTCCAGATGGCCTGCGGCACCCGCCGGCTGATCCTTTCGCGCTCCATGCGTCAGGGATCGGCGCCGACGGTGGCTTCCCGATGGCTGCAGCGCCTTCAGGCGCTCGGCGGCGAGAGGCTGACGGCGCTGCTCAAGGCAAATGGCGCCGACTATCTCCACTGGATGCGCATTCTCGACCAAGGCGAGCGTCAGCCGTTGTCGGAGCGGCCGGAACCGAAGCCTCCCGCGGAGCTGCAGCCCCGAAAATATTCCTTCAGCGAAGTGACGCGGCTGCGCCGCGATCCCTATGCCGTCTACGCGAGGCGCATTCTCCGGCTGGAACCGATCCAACCGTTCAACCGCGATCCGGGTGCGGCCGAACGCGGCCTGCTCTATCACCGGATCGTCGATCGATTCGTGAAGGGCGGCTTCGACCCGGCGGCGCGCGAGGGCGAGGAAGCGATGATCCGGCTCACCGACGAGGCCTTCGACGAGGAGAAACTGCCTGCGCATATCGACACCATCTGGCGGCCACGCTTCCAGGCGGTCGGAAGGGCGTTCCTCGAATGGGAACGGGAGCGCCGGCACGGCATTGTGAAATCGTTCACCGAGGTACCGGCGGCG
Source organism: Sinorhizobium meliloti (assembly GCF_017876815.1). Taxonomy (NCBI): domain Bacteria; kingdom Pseudomonadati; phylum Pseudomonadota; class Alphaproteobacteria; order Hyphomicrobiales; family Rhizobiaceae; genus Ensifer; species Ensifer meliloti. Next base: position 1,318,692 of record NZ_JAGIOS010000001.1, read on the forward strand.
ATGGATCTCGGCATCGGCGATATCCGGCTGACCGGCATCGCCGACCGGCTGGATCGCCTGGCGGACGGAACGATCGACATCATCGACTACAAGACCGGATCGAGCCCCTCGCCCAAAGAGGCACGGGCGCTTCTCGACCCGCAGCTGGCGCTCGAGGCGGCGGCGCTCAGGGCCGGGGCATTCCGTGTGATCGGTCCGGCTCAGCCGCACTCGCTGCGCTATGTCCGGCTGAAGCCGGGCAGCCGGTTTGCCGTCGACACGGTCAACAACGAGGGCGCCCGTTCGAAGGAGACGAAATCTACCGGACAGCTGGCGGACGAGTCGCTCGCCGAGCTCCGCAAGCTGCTTTCCGCGCTTATGAGCGGCAGGTTCGGCTTCGCCTCGCGCCTGATCGTTCAGAAACAACGCGACTACGGCGGGGAATACGATCATCTGGCGCGCGTCGCCGAATGGGCGACCGCAGATGGCGAGGACGACGATGAGGAGTGATGCGACAGGCCCGGAGGAGAGAAGCCCCGAGGGGTGGCTCGACTGGACGACGCAACGGCAGGCGCTCGCCTCCGATCCCGCGTGTTCCGCCTGGGTTTCCGCCAATGCCGGCTCCGGCAAGACGCATGTGCTCACGCAGCGCGTCATCCGGCTTCTGCTTGCGGGTTGCCGGCCGTCCGCCATCCTCTGCCTGACCTACACGAAGGCGGCCGCCTCCGAGATGTCGAACCGCGTGTTCGAGAAACTCGCCGAATGGGCGACCCTCGACGATACCACGCTGGAAAAGCGCATCGAGGCGATCGAAGGCAAGCGGCCGCCCACGGCCAAGATCCAGGAGGCCCGCCGGCTGTTCGCGCGCGCCCTGGAAACCCCGGGCGGGCTGAAAATCCAGACGATTCATGCCTTCTGCGAGGCGCTTCTGCACCAGTTCCCGCTCGAGGCCAATGTCGCAGGGCATTTCTCCGTTCTCGACGACCGCGCAGCGGCGGTGCTGCTCGCCGATGCCCGCAGGGCTCTCTTGACCGCCACGGCAGCAGCGAGCGACGGGGAACTGGCGGAGGCCTTCGCCACGGTCCTCGATCTTGCCGACGATACCGGGCTTGAAAAACTGCTTGCGGCGATCGTCGCCAACCGGGCGCCGATCCAGGCCTTTCTCGACCACGCCTCCGGACGCGGCGGTATGGAAGCGCATCTGCGGGCAGCGCTCGGCCTCGAACCCGGCGAGACCGCCGGGACGGTCATGGCCGCGGTCTGGCCGCTGGCGGGGCTAAATGGCCCGGCACTCGATGACTATATCGACCTTGGATTGCGCCTCGGCGGCGCGAAGCCCTCTGCCATCGCAGACGGCTTGCGGGCCGTCCGCGCGATCGATGACGCCGCCACCCGCTATTCCAAACTCGTGGAACTCTTCTTCAACGGCGGCGGCAAGCCGAAGGCGGAATCGGCCTTTCTGAACGCCGCCATGCGCCGTGCAGCGCCGCAGCTCGAACTCAGGGTCGAAGAGGCGCGCAGCCATATGCTCGCCTGCGTGGACCGCCTGAGCATCGTCCAGATGTACGGGGCGACCCGCGCCGCCCTCGTTCTCGCCGAGAGGCTCAACCGCGACTACGAAGCGCTCAAGAAGGCACGCAGCCAGCTCGATTTCGAGGATCTCATCCACCGCACGGCGGCACTGCTTGCCCGAAGCGACGTCGGTGCCTGGGTGCACTACAAGCTGGATCAGGGGATCGACCATATCCTCGTCGACGAGGCGCAGGATACGAGTCCCGCTCAGTGGACGATCATCCAGTCGCTCGCGGCGGATTTCTTTGCCGGCGAAACGGCGCGTGCGGACGACCGCACGATCTTCGCCGTCGGCGACGAGAAGCAGTCGATCTATTCCTTCCAGGGAGCCCGGCCGGAGCGCTTTTCGCGTGAGAGCACGTTGACGGAGCGGCGGGTGCGCGCGGGCAACAAGCACTTCAGCCCCATCCGCCTGCAGCTTTCCTTCCGCTCGACGGTGGACGTGCTCTCCGCCGTCGATACGGTCTTTGCAAATCCCGGGAATGCGAGAGGCCTGAGCGCCCGGAGCGAGGCGATCGTGCATGCCTCGAACAGGATCGGCCAGCCGGGCGCCGTCGACCTCTGGGATGTGATCGCGCCCGAGCCGGCGGCTTCGGAAGAGGATTGGACCGCTCCTTTCGACGCGACGCCCGAGCGCGCGCCGGTCAACATCCTCGCCCGGCGCATTGCAGCGGTCCTCGAAGATTGGATCGGCCGGGAGACGGTGATCGAAAAAGGCGTGCGCCGAGCGATGCGGCCCGGCGACGTCATCGTGCTGGTCCGCAAACGCGACGCCTTCGTCAACGCCCTGACGCGCGCCCTCAAGCGGCGGGGCAATATTCCCGTCGCCGGCGCGGACCGACTGGTTCTGACCAGCCATATCGCCGTGCAGGACCTGATCGCGCTCGGCCGGTTCGTGCTTCTGCCCGAGGACGACCTGTCGCTCGCGGCACTGCTGAAGAGCCCGCTCCTCGATCTTGGCGAGGAGGACGTCTTCGAACTCGCCGCCCGGCGGACCGAGGGCGAAAGCCTCTGGCGGCGGCTGCGGCAGGCGGGCGCGGAGGAGACGAGCCGTTATCATGAAGCGGTCCGCACGCTTTCGCGCTATTCCGGCCTGGCGCGGGAACTGCTGCCGCACGATTTCTATGCCCGTGTCCTGGGCGCCGATGGCGGACGGCGTGCCTTCCTGGCGCGCCTCGGCAGCGAAGTCAGTGATATTCTCGACGAATTCCTCACCTTCGCTCTCGATCATGAAAGGAACGGTCTGCCGGGCCTGCAGGCTTTCATCTCGACGCTGGAGATCGAAGCGCCGACGGTCAAGCGCGAGCAGGACAAGGAACGCGACGAGGTCCGCGTGATGACCGTACATGCCGCAAAGGGCCTCGAGGCGCCGGTCGTCTTCCTGGTCGACGGCGGCGGCGAGGCCTTCGTTCGCCAGCAGGTCTCGGACCTGCGCTTCCTGGAGAAAGCGCAGGTCGATCATTCCACGCTCACGGTCCCGGTCTGGCGCGCGCCGGGCTCGGCGCCGAACTCGCTCATCGCCGCCGACAACGAGCGGCTGAAGAAGCTCGCCGAGGAGGAATACCGCCGGCTCCTCTATGTCGGCATGACGCGCGCAGCCGACCGCCTGATCGTCTGCGGCTATCGCGGGCAGCGCCAGAACACCGACACCTGGCATTCGATGGTGCAGGGGACGCTGGCACAGGACCTCAAGGGCCGCGGAACGCCGAGGCTTTTCCGCGCCGGAAGCGAGGAGTGGCAGGGGATAGCCTGGCGCGAAGCGCATGTGCCGCGCGACCTTCCGACATCCGAAGGCCGCTCCGAAGAATCGCAACGGCCGACAGCCGGCCTGCCGACGGCGCTTTTCACGCCTCCGGCCGCGCCGCGGCGGCTGCCCCGGCCTCTTGCCCCGTCCGGCACGACCATCGCAATCGACGATCCCGACGCCGAAGCGATCGTCGGCTCGGCCCTCTTCGCCGGCAAGAGCGCGCCGAAATTCTCGATGCTGCGCGGCGCGATCCTGCACCGGTTGCTGCAGGTTCTTCCGTCGGTCGACGGCCCCGAGCGTCTGGCCGCGGCGGAGCGCTATCTCGCCCGTTCCGTGCCACGCTGGCCCGAAGCCGAACGGCGCGCACTCGCCGGGACCGTGATGGACGTGCTCGACCATGCGGATCTGCAACCGCTTTTCGGCGAGCACAGCCGGGCGGAGGTCTCCGTGATGGGGACGCTGAAGCTTGGGGTCCGCGAATTCGCCGTATCGGGCCGGATCGACCGTCTGGCCGTCACCGGCGACATGGTGACGATCGCCGATTACAAGACCAACCGCGAAATCCCTGAGACGCCCGAAGAGATAGCGCCGGTCTACAGAAATCAGCTTGCGATCTATCGCGAACTCCTGAAACCTCTTTACCCCGGCAAGCGTTTCCGATGCGTGCTGATCTTCACGGAAGGGCCCGCGATCCGGGTGCTTCCCGAGCCGATGCTGGACAGGAGTCTTGAAGAGCTCGCGACAAAGTGAGATACACGATATTGAAAATCCGGTGGCGATGCCTCACATGAGACACAACATCTGGACACTGCCATTCCGAAGGAGCACCCGATGGCTACTGTGAAAGTCGATACTGCCAATTTTCAGAAAGAAGTTCTGAACTCGGCCGAACCGGTCGTCGTCGACTTCTGGGCGGAATGGTGCGGCCCGTGCAAGATGATTGCGCCGAGCCTCGAAGAAATCGCCACCGAGCTTGCCGGCAAGGTCAAGGTCGTCAAGCTCAATATCGACGAAAACCCCGAGCTCGCGGCGCAATACGGGGTCCGCTCGATCCCGACGCTTGCCATGTTCAAGGGCGGCGAAGTCGCCGACATCAAGGTCGGCGCCGCACCGAAGACGGCGCTCAGCTCGTGGATTTCGAACGCGGTGGCTTGAGCCACCCGGACTTGAAATCGACAATGCGAAGCCCGGCTTGGCCGGGCTTTTTCTTTTCGGCTGAACCATGTGCGTCGCCGGCTACCTGCCCCTCACCCTAACCCTCTCCCCGCGAGCGGCAGGGCTGTCCGGGGAAAATTCATGCATAGCGGAAGACCATTTGGTTTGGGATGGTCCGGGGTTTTGGTCGGCTTGGATTGACCTGCGGCGGCTTGTGGATTTCGGCGATGCTTTTGCGCTGGAACAGGCACTGGGTGACGAGGTCGGTGAAGCGCAGGATCGGTAGAGGGACGCGGGCGAGGCGGGCGGCGATGCGCAACAGTGCATAGGCGATCATCGCCGCGAAGATCTGCAGGCGGATGGCGTTGTCGTTGTTGCCGAGGAACTTGCGGATCTTGAGGTGCTGTTTGATCCAGCGGAACAGAAGCTCGATCTGCCAGCGATCCTTATAGAGCTGGCCGATCTCGACGGCGGAGCGCTCGAGGTCGTTGGTCAGAAGCGTGATCGTATCGCCGTCCTGGCGCTTGACGATTACCCGGCGCAAGCCGATCGGCAGCTTGGAATCGCCCTTGCTGGCGAGGCTGACCTGGCTGTCTTCGAGGACCAGGAAGCCATCGCCTTGAGGTTGCTCAACGGGGCGTTCAGCGACCAAAGCCAGTCCCATGTTGGTCTTCGGCCGGGTGACGAAACTGGCGCCGGCTTCGGCGATCGCCGTCCACCAGCCGTAATGGCAGTAGCCCTTGTCGAAGACATAGGTTGCGCCCTTTTCGATGGTGATCGTGCGGCCGATCTGGGCGTCGTTGACGTTGGCGTCGGTGATGTCGAGGATGCCTGGACAATCGGCCTTGGGATCATAGACGACATGCAGCTTCATGCCGCGGATGCGGCCGTTCGACTTGGCCCAATCGTACAGCTTACCCAGCGGGATCGGGGTCGAATCGATCAGCCGCAGCATCTTGGTGCCCTCCCGGCGCGTCTGCCGGTCGAGCTGACCGGCCAGAAGCGCGAAGGTCTCGGCGAAGACGGCGACCGGGCGGCGGCGGTTGGCGTCCGACAGCGTCGAGCGCATCAGCCGGCCACTGCCGAGATGGTAATGATGCTGACTGTTGGCGTTGAAGCTCGCCTCCAACCCGCGCAGGCTGGTCGTGGCGCTCAACTGGGCATAGATCAGTGCCACCAGATGATCCCAGCTGGTAAAGCACTTGTCGTAGGCATCCCCGGCATGACGATCCACAATCGCCTGAAAGCTGCGGCGATCAATCGCTTTCAGCAGCTGGGCGAAAATGCTAGGGGTGAACCGCATGCTCCGTCTCCTTTTCTGAGTCTCGACAACCAGAAAATAGACGGAAAAACGCCGTCTGACGGGGCATGCGCCTGCGACATTTCGATTCACCCGGAACTTTCCCCGGACAGCCCTGCGCGAGCGGGGAGAGGGGATTGCCCTGGCGCTTGCCGCGAGTCTCCTTCGCCCCGCCTGCGGGGAGAAGGTGGCCGGCAGGCCGGATGAGGGGCCGGCAACTGCGAACCCTTCGTTCCGAACCTTAGAGCGGGATGACGAAACGTGTGTCCGGTTTTCCGCCCGCATCCCGCGTCAATCCATTCGAATCGATCACGTTCATGATTTTGGGTCTATCCTAAAACCATCGTGATCTACCGCGGCGGCGTGCCGTTTTCCGCCAGCACGTCGCCGACCAGGTAGAGCGAGCCGCCGATCAGCACACGCGGCGGCACGGGGTCCTCGTCGGTGAGTTCGGCGATCTGGCCGAGCGCTTCGGCAACCGAGGAGGTGGCATTGGCCTCGAGTCCCGCAGCGGCCGCATCGGCGGCCAGCGCCAGCGGGTCCAGTCCCGCGTCGGACCCGTGCACCGGCACGGTGAAGACCTGTTCGGTCAGATCGAGGAAAGCCTTGAAATAGCCGATCGGTTCCTTGGTATTGATCATGCCGATGATCAGGAAGAGCGGTCGCGGGTCGCGCTCCTCGAAGGTGGCCATCGCCTCGGCAATGACATGGCCGGCGCCCGGATTGTGTCCGCCGTCGATCCAGATCTCGGCGCCCGGCGGGCCGAAATGCGAGAGCCTGCCGCCGGCGAGGCGCTGCAGGCGTCCCGGCCACTCGACGCCGGCCAACCCTTTCTCGATAGCCGCCTCGGGAACATCGAAGCCGGCTGCCCGAACGGCACGGATCGCCGCCGCGGCATTGGCATATTGATGCCGGCCCGGCAGGCGCGGCAGCGGCAGATCCGCAAGGCCGTTCTCATCCTGGAAGATCAGCCTGCCGAACTCCTCATGCGCCATGAAATCCTGTCCGTAGACGGATATGGGGCAGCCGAGACGTTCGGCGGTCGCGATCAGCACATCGCGCGCACTCTCTTCCTCCTGGTGGCCGATCACCACCGGGCAGCCGCGCTTCATGATCCCCGCCTTTTCCGCAGCGATCAGTTCGACCCGGTCGCCGAGATAGGCCTGATGATCGAGCGAGATCGGCATGATCACGGAGACGGCCGGCCGGGCGATCACATTGGTCGCATCGTAGCGTCCGCCGAGGCCGACTTCTATGATCGCGACATCGGCCGGATGCTCGGCGAAGAGCAGGAAGGTGACCGCGGTCAGGATTTCGAACACGGTGATCTTCTCACCGCCATTCGCTTCTGCAACGCGGCGTACGGCATCGGCAAGCACGGGGTCGCTGACCAGGGCGCCCTTGCCGCCCTTTACACCCAGGCGATAGCGCTCGTGCCAGTTCACCAGATGCGGCGACGTGTGGACATGGACGCTGAGGCCCGCGGCCTCCAGGATCGCCCGGCAGAAGGCCGTGACCGAGCCCTTGCCGTTGGTGCCGGCCACGTGGATGACCGGCGGCAGGCGCTCGTGAGGATTGCCGAGGGCAGCAAGCAGCCGCGTGATCCTGTCGAGCGAAAGGTCGAACCCCTTGGGATGCAGCGCGAGAAGCTTCTCGATCTCCTGCGCCGCCTCGCTGACCTCAGTCGCCGTCATGATGGTAGCCCTAATCTAGGCGCTCGCGGCCACCGGCAGCGGGGCCAACTCCGTCGCGGTATCGCGCTTGACCGCCTTGGCCGGCTTCTTCATCAGAATGTTGAGAACGCGCGCGAGCGTCTCCGGGATGTCGTGGCGCTTGACGACCATGTCGACCATGCCATGCTCCAGCAGATATTCCGAAGTCTGGAAGCCTTCGGGAAGCTTTTCCCGCAGCGTCTGCTCGATCACCCGTTTGCCGGCAAAGCCGATTTCCGCGCCGGGTTCGGCCATGTGGATATCGCCCAGCATCGCATAGGATGCGGTGACGCCACCGGTCGTCGGGTTCGTCAGGACGACGATATAGGGAAGGCCCGCTTCCTTGAGCATGTTAAGAGCCACGGTCGTCCGCGGCAGCTGCATCAGCGACAGGATGCCTTCCTGCATGCGGGCGCCGCCCGAGGCCGGGAACATCACCAGCGGGCACTTCTCCGCTATCGCGCGCTCGAAGGCCTTCACGATCGCTTCGCCCGCGGCAATGCCCAGCGAGCCGCCGATGAAGTTGAACTCATGCGCGACGGCGACGAGCTTGATGCCCTGGACCTGGCCGAGGCCGGCAACGATCGTGTCCTCGAGTTCGGTCTTGGCGCGGCTGTCGCGCAGGCGATCGGAGTACTTCTTCGAGTCGCGGAACTTGAGCGGGTCCTGCGCCACCTTGGGCTGCGGGAAGGCCTCGTAGATTCCGCCGTCGAAGAGATCCTTCAAACGGGCCTTCGCCGGCATCTTCATGTGGAAGCCGGACTGCGGGATGACCCATTTGTTCTCTTCCAGATCGCGATGGAACACCATCTCGCCCGTTTCAGGGCACTTGATCCAGAGGTTCTCCGGAACTTCCCTGCGGCCGAGCATCGAGTTGATCTTCGGCCGAACGTAGTTTGTGATCCAGTTCAATTAAGCAGTCTCCTGAAGATTTTCCTTCGGCTTGTGCGCGTCAATATGGGCAATTATTCGGCTGCAGCAAGCCGTGCCGCCCGTACGCCGGCCGCAAGCCCCCTGACGAGCGCTTCGACACCCGGGACCGTCGCTTCCGTTGCCCGGCCTTCTTCGGTCAAGCTCGACGCGATCTGATTGACGATCGCCGTGCCGACGACGACGCCGTCTGCGGATGCGCCGATGGCGCGCGCATGGTCGGCGGTCTTCACCCCGAAGCCGACGCAGACAGGCAAGGGCGTATGCGCCTTGATGCGCGCGACCGCTCCGGCGATCAGCGACGGATCGGGCAGCGCCGAGCCGGTGATCCCGGTCATCGAGACGTAATACACGAAACCCGACGTGTTTTCGAGAACCTTGGGCAGGCGGCGATCGTCCGTCGTGGGCGTTGCCAGGCGGATGAAGCTGATGCCCTTCTCAAGTGCCGGAATGCAGAGTTCGTCGTCCATTTCCGGGGGCAGATCGACGACGATCAGGCCGTCGACGCCGGCCTCGAGTGCGTCCGCCAGGAACCGCTCGACGCCATAGATATAGATCGGGTTGTAATAGCCCATCAGCACGATGGGGGTGCGCTGGTCCTCCGCCCGGAAGAGCCGGGCGAGCTCCAGCGTCTTGGCGAGAGACTGCCCCGCCTTCAGCGCGCGCTGGCCGGCGAGCTGGATCGCCGGTCCATCGGCCATCGGGTCGGAAAAGGGCACGCCGAGTTCGATGATGTCGGCACCCGCCTGCCGCAGCGCCTTCATGATCGCCAGCGACGTGTCGAAATCCGGGTCGCCGCCCATGAAATAGGTCACGAGGACCGGGCGCCCCTCGGCCGCCACGTCGGCGAACCGTTGCTCCATGCGTGCGGTCATGATCTTTACTGCCCCATACCGAGAATTTTGCCGACGGTGAAAATGTCCTTGTCGCCGCGACCGGAGAGATTCATCAGGATGATCTCGTCCTTGCCCATTTTCGGCGCGCGCTTGATGACTTCGGCAAGCGCATGGGACGGTTCGAGCGCCGGGATGATGCCTTCGAGCCGCGTCAGCGTCTGAAAGGCCTCGAGTGCCTCATGATCCATGATCGGCACATATTCGACGCGGCCGATGTCGTTCAGCCAGGCATGTTCCGGTCCGATGCCAGGATAATCGAGCCCGGCCGAGATCGAATGGCCTTCCTTGATCTGGCCGTCACCGTCCTGAAGAAGATAGGTGCGGTTGCCGTGGAGCACGCCGGGCGAGCCGGCGGTCAGCGAAGCGCAATGCTCGTCGCCGTCGAGCCCCTTGCCACCCGCTTCGACGCCGACGATCCTGACGCCCTCGTCGTCGAGGAACGAATGGAAGATGCCGATCGCATTGGAACCGCCGCCGACGGCGGCGACGACGAGATCGGGAAGCCGGCCTTCGGCTTCGAGGATCTGCTGCTTGGCTTCCTCACCGATGACTGCCTGGAAGTCGCGCACCATCTCCGGATAGGGATGCGGGCCGGCGGCCGTGCCTATCAGGTAATAGGTGCTGTCGACATTGGTCACCCAGTCGCGCAACGCCTCGTTCATGGCGTCCTTGAGGGTGCCGTTGCCGGCGGTCACCGGCTTCACCTCGGCGCCGAGAAGCTTCATGCGGAAGACGTTCGGCGCCTGCCGCTCCACGTCGGTCGCACCCATGTAGACCACGCAGGGCAGGCCGAAGCGCGCCGCGACCGTCGCCGATGCCACTCCGTGCTGGCCGGCGCCGGTTTCTGCGATGATGCGGGTCTTGCCCATGCGCTTGGCGAGCAGGATCTGGCCGATGCAATTGTTGATCTTGTGGGAGCCCGTGTGATTGAGCTCCTCGCGCTTGAAATAGATCTTGGCGCCACCGAGTTCGGCCGTCAGGCGCTCGGCGAAATAGAGCGGGCTCGGCCGGCCGATATAGTGGGTGCCGAGATTTTCGAGTTCCGCCTTGAAAGCCGGATCGTTCTTCGCCCTCGCCCATTCATCCTGGAGATCGAGGATCAGCGGCATCAGCGTCTCGGCGACGAAGCGCCCGCCGAATATGCCGAAACGGCCCTCTTCATCGGGTCCGGACCTGAAGGAGTTCGGTTTAGGCGGTTGATTCACGTCTTGCTCCCTGATCACGGCCGCTCAAGCTTCCGCCCGGCGGACCGCTTCGAAAAACGCTTCCATGAGCGTCAGATCCTTGATCCCCGGCGCGCTTTCCACTCCGGAGGATGTATCGATGGCGCGGGCGCCGGTCAGCGCAAGTGCGTCTGCGATGTTGCCCGCGTTCAATCCACCGGAAAGCATGTAATCGACGCTTCCGTCAAGCGCGTCGAGAAGCCGCCAGTCGAAAGAAATCCCGTTGCCGCCCGGCAGATCGGAACCGGCCGGAGGCTTCGCATCCAGGAGAAAACGGTCGACGATGCCCAAATAGGGATCGATCCGCTCCAGATCGGAGGCCTCACGGACGGCAAGCGCCTTCATCACCGGAAGACCATAAAGCGCCTTGATGGAAAGGACCCGCTCCGGAGTTTCGGAACCGTGAAGCTGGAGGACGTCGGGGTCGAGCGCCGACACGATCTCGTCGAGACCGTCATTGTCCGCATCGACCGTGACCGCAACGATCTTCGCGCGCCCGCGGGCGCGCGCGGCAAGGCGGCCGGCATCGTCCGGTTCGATGTTGCGGGGGCTCTTGGGAAAGAAGATGAAGCCTACGTGGGAAGCGCCGAGCGCGACGGCACGCTCCACGGCCTCGGCCGTCTTCAAACCACAGATTTTCACTTCCGTTTTCATGGAAAGCGACCTTGCATGAAATGCCGCCCGAGTCGAGCAAAACCGTTGCACGGCAGCGGCCAATCTTAGGGCGAGGGCGGCGGCGGGCATCCGGTGTTTTTCGAGCGAACCAAGCCGGCCCCCCTCATCCGCCTGCAGGAACCTTCTCCCCGCAAGCGGGGCGAAGGGACAAGCGGCATGCTCCGTCAGTCCCCTCTCCCCGCCCGCGGGTTGAGGGGCCGTTTCGCCACTCTCGATCTACCCGAAATCGATCGCATGCAGCATCGTGCCGTTGCGCTTGAGCCAGTGCTTGGCATCCTTCGTTTCCGGGCACAGGCTTTCGCACAACGCCCAGAAACGCGGTCCATGATTCATTTCCTGAAGATGGGCGACCTCGTGTGCCGCGAGATAAGCGATCACCTTCGGCGGCGCCATGGCAATCCGCCAGGAAAAGCTCAAATCGCCCTCGGCGGAGCAGGAGCCCCAACGGCTGCGGGTGTCCTTCAGGCTGAGGGAGCGTGCCCTGCGCCCCGTCCTGCCCGCATAAACGGCGACCAGGCGCTCGAGTTCGCTGCGGGCTTCCTTCTTGAGATAGTCGGCGATGCGCCGGCGCAGATGCTCCTCGGCACCGCCCACCCTCAGAACCGCCTCGTCGTCGATCACGAGCGCTTCGGTCAAGCCGCGCAGGCGGCCCGTTCTCTCGATGCGGTGCGCAACGCCGCGAACAAGGATGGTGCCGCCGTCCTCGAGCTCGCTTTCGCCGGAAAAGCGGGCGAGCTTGGTCATCAACCAGCCTTGGTGCCGGATGAGAAAGGCGCTGACCTCGCGCTCCGGCAAGCCCTCCGGCACGGTGAGCTTCAACGCTCGCCCGCCGGGCTCGATGCGAAGCGTCATCCGCGTCGCTCGCGCATTTTGCCGAATGGTCAGGGGAAGGACCTTGCCGGCGACCTCGATGTCACGGATGACATCAAGGGGCGGTCCACTGCCACGGCGCCGCTTGAGAGATGAAAACATGAGGCCGTTCTAGCCGATTCGCAGGGCACTTGGCAGATGGACGAGTAACATCCGGCGTTTCACATGAAACACCGGATGTCATGAAACACCGGATGCGATCAGCTCGATTCGAAGCCGGCTTCCGGACCGGTGCGGCCGTTCTTGCGTTCGCGCATGAAGCGGTCGAATTCCTCCTGGTCCTTTGCACGACGGAGCTCGCGTACATAGCCGTCGAATTCCTCGCGCATCTCGTCGAGCTTGCGGCGCTCCTCGTCGAGACGGGCAAGTTCCGCTGTCCGCCAGTCGTCGAAGGCGACATTGCCCGTACGATGATGTGCCCATTGTCCCCGGCGGTTCCGTTTGAAGCCGGCACACATGCGATCCACTCCTTCATTGGCGTCCTTCTTGAACGCCCTCAGCTTGTCGCCGAAGAGGATGTAGGCGAGCATTGCTAGGCCGAGCGGCCAGAACACAATGAAACCCAGCACCATCAATGCAATGGTCGCAGGCGTCCAGTCCGGACGGATCAGTGCAGATTGGTTCATCTTCAGGATTCCTCGCAGTCGGCGGGCCGCCCTTCGCGGCCCGATGAAAACGATGTGGGAAACCCACAGCCCCGACGCAAGACATTGTATCAAGGAATCGGACAACCCCCTGACTTTGCTCCGGCAAATCGAGCGCTCCAATGACGCGCTCAGGCCGACTTGCCGCCCTTGATGAGCTGTTTGACCGGCTTCGCATGGCGTGAATGCCGGCGCTGGAAGGCGACTATGCGCGGTGCGATCTCGCGGCGGAAACGCGAACCGTTGAAGACGCCGTAATGGCCGACGTCGGGCTGCATGTAGTGCTGCCGCATAGAATCGGGAATGCCGGTGCAGATCGTCTGCGCCGCCTTGGTCTGGCCGAGGCCGGAAATGTCGTCGTTCTCGCCCTCGACGGTCAGCAGCGCGACGCGTCGGATCGCCGTCGGATCGACACGCTTGCCGCGGTGGATCATCTCGCCCTTGGGCAGCGCATGTTGCATGAACACCACCTGCACGGTCTGCAGGTAGAACTCCGCGGTCAGATCCATCACCGCCAGATATTCGTCGTAGAAGTCACGGTGTTTTTCGGCCGCATCGCCATCGTTCTTGACCAGATGGGCGAAGAACTCCTTGTGGGCGATCAGGTGCCGGTCGAGGTTCATCGACATGAAGCCGGAAAGCTGGAGAAAGCCCGGATAGACCATGCGCATGAAGCCGGGCTGCGGCCACGGAACCGGCATGACGACATTGTCGCGAAACCACTCGATCGGCCGTTCCTTCGCAAGCTCGTTGACCGCGGTCGGGTTGATGCGCGTGTCGATCGGCCCGCCCATAAGCGTCATCGTCGACGGTGCGAGGGGATCCTCCGCCGCCTCCATCAGCGCGACGGCCGCCAGAACCGGCACGGCCGGTTGACAGACCCCGATCACATGCGCATCCGGCCCCAGGAAATGCAGCATCTGGATGACGTAGTCGATATAGTCGTCGAGATCGAAGGTTCCCTCGCTCAAGGGAACCATGCGGGCATCGATCCAGTCGGTGATGTAGACGTCGGAATGGGGCAGCAGTGCTTCCACCGTTCCGCGCAACAGCGTGGCGTAGTGGCCGGACATCGGCGCAACGATCAGTACTTTCGGATCCGGAGCGCGATCCCTTGGCAGGCTGCGCTCGAAATGTATGAGGTTGCAGAACGGCTCGCGCCAGACGATCCTTTCGCGGACCGGCACGGGCTGCCCATCGATCTCGGTTTCGGGAAGGCCGAATTCCGGCTTGCCGTAGCGGCGGGTGGCACGCTCGAAAACCTCCAGCCCCGCGGCTGCGGCACGGCCGAAATAGGTATGCGAAACCGGGTTCATCGGATTGCTGAAGGCCAGCCGCATGGCGTCCGCCGCCGTGCGCCACGGAGCCATCATCGCATGGTTCATCTCGTAAAGCTGGTAGAACATGGGCGCGTATCCCTTGTTTCAAATCAACGAAAACGCCGCTCCCAGTCCGACGCCGGAGCGCTTCCACAGGAAACATTTCTAATGGTTTCCATCCGAGAGCGCCTAGTCACGAAGAGTGGATCATTTCACCGGGACGGCGGAATGATCTAGCTTGCGGTTGTTCGTCTCTGGTGTCCGCAATCGCTGCTACACTAGCATTTTTCTTGTGCAGCGCAACAAACGCATCCCTCACTTTTTGGGAAGGACATCCCCATGGAATGAAGCCTCTCACCCGGCGCTCACCGCGACAACCGCCTTGACGAGCCCCGACTTGTCGTGGACCCAGCGGGGAAGGTCGCGGACGAGGTCCTCGAGCGTCGTGCGGTGGGTGACGAGCGCCTCTATCGGGACGAGCCCCGCCGCAAGCGACTGAATGACGTGATCGAAGTCCTCGCGCGTGGCGTTGCGGCTGGCGACGAGCGTCATTTCCCGCTTGTGGAATTCGGGATCCGAGAAGCGGATCTCCTCCTTGACCACGCTGACGAAGACGAGCGTGCCGCCGTGGGCGACATGGCCAAACGCCCGTTCCATCGACTGGGCGTTGCCGGTGGCGTCGAAGACGACGTCGAACCCATCCCCGCCCGTCGCCTGCGCGAGCGCCGCATCGTCGCCCGCAAGGATGCCGGGCGAAAAGCCGAGCTTTTCCGTGGCGAAGGCCAGGCGCTCCTCGCTCGTGTCGAGCAGCCTTACGTCGTGGCCGGCGATGCGCGAGAAGACGGCGGTCCCAAGTCCGATCGGACCGGCACCTATCACCAGCGAACGGACGCCTCGGCCTGCCGCCGAACGCCGGACGGCATGAGCGCCGATCGCCAGGAACTCGACCGCCGCGGCGGCTTCCGGCGAAAGGCCTTCGGCCGGATAGAGGTTCTGCTCGGGCATGACGATTTCTTCACAGAAGGCGCCGTCGGTGTGAACGCCGAGGACGCGGATCGCCGTGCAGCAGTTCGGCTTGCCTTTGCGGCAGGCGATGCACTCCCCGCAGGAGAGATAGGGATTTACGACCACGAGCGTCCCCGGCGCGAGCCGGGTGCCGGGACCGCCTTCGATCACTCTCGCAGAGATCTCGTGGCCCATCACGCGCGGATATTCGAGAAAGGGGTGCTTGCCCTCGAAGATATGATAATCGGTGCCGCAGATCCCGACGCGGCTGACGGCAAGGCGCACCGAGCCGGGTGGCGGTGCCTCAGGCCCGCTGCGGGCGACGAGCGCGAGGCGGCCGGGCTCTGAACAGACGACGGCTTTCATGCGGCGCTCCGAAGCTTGCTGGGGACCGGTTGCGGGCAGGCGGCCATCACCGCGCCCCCCGCCGCCGCAACTGGTCGAAATAGACGATCACGATGATCAGCAGCCCGGTGATGATGCGCTGCCAGAAGGAATTTACGTTCAGGAGATTGGCGCCGTTGTTGATCGTCGCAAGGATGAAGGCGCCGAGCAGGGGACCGTGGACCGAGCCGACGGCGCCGAAAAGGCTCGTGCCGCCGATGACCGACGAAGCGATCGCCTGCAGCTCCCAGCCTTCGGCCTGCGTGGCGTTGCCGATGCCGATGCGCGAGGCGAGCAGCAGCCCGACGAAGGCGGCGCACGTCGATGACAGGATATAGGCCAGATAGATCGTGCGGTTGACGTTGACGCCGGAAAGGCGCGCCGCCTCGCTGTTGGAGCCGACGGCGAAGAGATAACGGCCGAAGCGGCTAAGATGCAGGAAGACGTAAGCCGGAATCGCAACGACGATCACCATCCAGAAGAGACTGGGAATTCCGAGGAAGTCGGCCCGTGAGAACGTGGTGAAGGCGTCGTTGGTGATCGAGATGGTCGAGCCGTTGGTGATCAGGAGACCGATGCCGCGAAGCGAGGTCAGCGTCGCAAGCGTGATGATGAAGGGCGGCAGCCCCATGCGGACGATGCCGAAGGCATGGAAGGCGCCGATCAGCACGCCGATCGCCAGCGTCGCGATGATCGCGAGCCAGAGCGGAACCCCCGCCGCGAGCAGCCAGGCGACGATGACGCTGGTGAAACCGACGACGGCGCCGACCGAAAGGTCGATGCCGGCCGTGATGATGACGAAGGTCTGGCCGACGGCGAGAATCGCGGTCATCGCCCCCTGACGCAGGAGGTTGCTGATGTTGTTCGGCGTCCAGAAGGCGTTGGTCGCCAGGCCGAGGAGCAGCCACAGGACGACCAGCAATCCCACGAGCGTCAGACCGAACAGGATGCTGACGCCTTTCTTCGGCGTCGGTCCCGCGCTTTCAACCGTTTCCACACTCATCGCTTCCTCCCTGCGTCCTTCCTCATCCGGCTCTCAGGCATTGATCGCCTGCGCCAGCACTTCCTCATGGCTTGCGGCCCGGTAGTCGTGGCTTGCCACAAGCCGCCCCTGCCGGAACACATGCAGGCGATCGGCCAGTTCATAGACCTCCGGCAGGTAGGAGGAGATCAGGATGATCCCTGCCCCCTTCTCCAGAAGCCGCGCAAACAGCCGGTAGATTTCCGCCTTGGTGCCGACATCGACGCCCACGGTCGGCTCGTCGAAGATGAAGAGCTTCGCTCCGTGGCTCAGCCATCTGCCGATAACGATTTTCTGCTGGTTGCCGCCGGACATGGCGGAAGCAAGCACCCGCCGCGACGGCGTCTTGATGTTCAGATCCCTGATCTGACGTTCGGCATTGGAGGCCTCCTGCGCGCGGTTGATCGTCAAGCCGCGCGTCAGCCTTTTGAAAACAGGCAGGTTGATATTGACGCCGATCGGCAGGTTGAGGCACAGGCCCTGATCGCGGCGGCTCTCCGGCGCGAGCGCGATCCCGAGGTCCATGGCCTTCCGCTCATTGCCTATCGCGACCTTGCGGCCCTGCCAGAAGATCTCTCCGGCGCTCACCGGATTGCGCCCGTAAAGGCCGAGCGCGAACTCGCTGCGGCCGGCGCCGATCAGACCGTAGAGCCCGACGATCTCGCCCGCCCTGACCGAGAGCGATATGTCGCGGAAACCTGGACCGGAGAGCCCGCGCGTCTCGACGATCATCTCGCCCTGTTCGAAACGTTCCTTGTGGTAGATCTGTTCGATCGTGCGGTTGATCATCAAAGTGATGAGTTCGGCCTCGTTCGTCTCGGAAATCGCGCGCGTGCCGACATGCGTGCCGTCGCGAAGCACCGAGACGCGGTCCGCGAGCTCGAACACCTCCTCCAGCCTGTGGCTGATATAGACGATCGTGACGCCCTCGCCCTGCAGCCGGCGGATCAGGCGGAAAAGCTGTGCCGATTCCTGTCGCGTGAGATAGGCCGTGGGCTCGTCGAAGATGAGGAACTGCGTGCCGCGCATGGCCGCCCGAGCAGTGGCGACCAGCTGCTGCTGGCCGATCGTCAGGCTGCCGAGTTCGGCATTGGCGGGCAGATTGAAGCCGAGATCGTCAAGCACGCCCTGGGCCGCGCCGGTCATCGCGCGCTTGCGCATCAGCCCGCGGCGGTTCATCTCGTCGCCCAGGAACATGTTCGCCGCAACGCTCAGATGCGGGCAAAGCACCACCTCCTGGTGAACCGCATTGATGCCGCGGGCGATCGCTTCGTTGGGCGTGGCGAGGTCGACAGTTTCGCCGCACCAGCGGATTTCTCCGGCACTGCGGGCAATGACCCCGGTCAGGAGCTTGATCAGCGTCGATTTGCCGGCACCGTTCTCGCCGACGATCGCGTGGATTTCGCCGGATAGGAAGGTCATCGTCGCGGGCTTCAGAGCCTCGACCGCGCCATAGTTTTTCTGCAGGCTGCGGAGTTCCAGGATGGGTGCGCCCTTCGGAACCGGACGGCCGCCCGCCGCCCTCACCTGTTCGTCATGGCGATGGCTGACCTCTTGAAGCCCTATCATGGCATTGTCCTCCACTTCCCGGATCGCAACGGCCGATCCCCTCGGCCGTTGCACTGTTCTCCTGAAGGCGATGCGCAGCGCCGGTCCTGCGGCGCCGCGCAATTCCGTTCGTCAGTTGACCTTCGGATTCAGAAGCGCGTCGATCTTCGGCTCGCTCATATTGGCCTTGGTGACCAGATTCGCGCCGGTATCGACATTGGCTTCGACCTTCTCGCCCTTGGAGACCGCGAGAGCCGTCTTCACGCCGTCATAGCCCATGCGGTAGGGATCCTGGACGACGAGGCCCGCCAGCACGCCTTCCTTGAGGAAGCCCACGGTCTTCTCGTCGCTGTCGAAGCCGATCACCTTGATCTTGTCGCCGAGCTTGTTCTCGGCGATCGCCTGGCCGACGCCCTGCGCCATGATCAGGTTCGAGGCGAAAACGCCGACGAGGTTGGGGTTGGCGGTGATCAGATCGGTCATGATGTTGAGACCGGTCGTCGCCTGTCCGTCGGCATACTTGTCGGCAACCACTTTCAGGCCCGGATATTTCGTCTTGACCTGATCGAGAAAGCCTTCGCGGCGCTGGTCGAGCGAGCCGACGCCCGGCAGGCTGGTAATGATAGCGATCTCGCCCTCTTCCTTGCCGGTCGCCTCCTTGATGGCGGCGGCAAGACCGTCGGCGGCTATGCGTCCGCCCTGGACGTTGTCCGTGGTCAGGAAGGAGGTGAAGGCCTTCGAATCCGCCCCGGAATCGATGCCGATCACCGGAACCGATTTCGCGGCCTCGTCGACGGGCTTGCCGAGCGCCTTGAACTCCGTCGGCGCGATCACGACCGCGGCCGGCGCGCCCGCAACGGCGTTTTCCAGGATGGTGATCTGGCCGTTGATGTCGGATTCCGACTGGGCGCCGAGCTCCGGCACGTTGACGCCGAGGTCCTTGCCGGCGGCGCGCGCGCCCGCAAGCACGATCTGCCAGTAGAAGGAGGTGGTGTCCTTGACGATGATGGGAATCGTGACGTCCTGCGCGAAAGAGGTCGCGGGGACCATTGCGGCGACGAAAGCGGCGCCGGCCAGGGCGTTGAAGGCACGGCGTGAAAGAATGCGCTTGGCTATGCTCATCGGGTTCTCCTCTCAGTGACACCTTGTTCCGTTATCGACCGGGCCGCCAGGTGCATGCGGGCCCGGTTGCTTATGAGAGTGGCGGCCGCCATCGAGGGCGGCGAAGCATCAGGCCCTTACCGCCTCCGGCCCCAGCTCGGGCGCGACAAGCGTATGGGGTTCGAAGGCCGCGTAATCTTCCGGCGCGATCCCGTAGCGGGTCAGCTCCATGTTGCGCGTCAGGCTCGACGGTTTGGCGGTTCCGAGCAGCACCGAGGCGACGTGAGGATTGGCCAGCGGGAACTGCAGGGCCGGGGCGGCCAGCGGCATGCCGCGCTCTCCGGCGATACGCTCCATCGCCGCGACTTTGGCGCGCACCTCGCCGGTCGCGGGCATGTAATCGAAATGCGCTCCCTCGACCGGTCCGGTCGCGAGAATGCCGGAATTGAACACGCCGCCGACGACCAGCGAGGTGTCCTTCTTCGCGCAGAGCGGCAGGAGCTCGGCAACCGCGGAGCGGTCGAGGAGCGTATAGCGACCGGCAAGCAGGATGCAGTCGATGTCGGCCTGGCGCATGACATCCAGGCAGACCGGCACCTCGTTGACGCCGAGGCCGTAGGCTGAAATGACGCCGCTCGATTTCAGCTCATCGAGTGCTTTCAGGCCGGAATCCAGAAGCTGCCGCAGGTAGACGGCGTTTTTCGCCGCGCCATGCGTGTAGCCGCCGATGTCGTGGACATAAAGAATGTCGATGCGGTTGAGACCGAGACGGGCATAACTCATCTCGACCGAACGCATGATCGCGTCGTAGCCGTAGTCATAGGTGACGTCGAAGTTCAGCGGCTTGACGTAGGAATAGTCAGGGACCTGGTTCTCAGGCACCGGATGAAGCAGGCGGCCGACCTTCGTCGACAGCACGAAGCTGTCGCGCGGCTTGTCGCGCAGGAAGTCGCCGACCCGCCGCTCGGCAAGGCCCAGCCCATAGAACGGCGCCGTATCGAAATAGCGGATACCCGCTTCCCAGGCGGCGTCGAGCGTCGCCATCGCCGCTTCGCGGGTACATTCGCGATAGAGACCGCCCAGTCCCGCCGTGCCGAAACTGTATTCGGTCACCGCGAGCGCGGTCCGGCCTATCCTTCTCGTCTGCATTCCTTGTTTCCTCCCCAAGGATTGCGCCCTTACGCGTCTCGCTTCGCCCCTTCAGCCTAGAGCGTCGCCCCCAGATGCCAGGGCACGAATTCGTTGTCGCCGTAGCCGAAAAGCTCGCTCTTGGTCTTGCGGCCCGATGCGGTCTCTATGATGAGCTCGAAAATCCCCCGGCCAAGATCGGCGATGGTGGTTTCACCCGAGGCAATGACGCCGCAGTCGATGTCCATGTCCTCTTCCATGGCCCGATAGAGCGCCGTGTTGCTGGTGAGCTTGATCGACGGCGCCGGCCGACAGCCGAAACAGCTGCCGCGGCCGGTCGTGAACGCGATGACGTTGGCTCCGCCGGCGACCTGGCCGGTTGCCGAGACCGGATCGTAGCCGGGCGTGTCCATGAAGACCAGGCCGGGCTCGGTCACGCGCTCGGCGTAATTGTAGACAGCCGTCAACGGCGAGCGGCCGCCCTTGGCGACGGCGCCAAGCGACTTCTCGAGAATCGTCGTCAGGCCGCCGCGCTTGTTACCCGGCGAAGGATTATTGTCGAGCGAGGCGCCATGCATCGCCACATAGTCCTCCCACCAGGCTATCAGGCCGTCGAGCTTGACCGCGACCGTCTCGTTGACCGCTCGGCTGCGCAGCAGATGCTCGGCTCCGTAGATCTCGGAGGTCTCGGAAAGGATCGCCGTGCCGCCGGCGGCGGCGAGTATGTCGACCGCCGCGCCGAGCGCCGGATTGGCGGTGATGCCGGAAAGCCCGTCCGAACCGCCGCATTGCAGGCCGACGATGATCTCGCTGACCGGGATCGGCACGCGCCGGGCGGCCGCGACTTCCTTGGCGATTTCGTCGAGAATGCCGAGGGCGCGCTCGACCGAGCGGCGCGAACCGCCGGCCTCCTGGATGTTGAAATGCCGCTTCTCGGCCCCGGCCCCGCTCTGGCCGTAGAGCGTCAGCTGATTGACCTCGCAGCCGAGCCCGACCATCAGCACGCCGCCGAAATTCGCGTGGCGCGCATAGCCGGCGAGCGTCCGGTGCAGGTTCTTCATGCCGTCGCCGGTGGACGACATGCCGCATCCCTGGTCGTGGACGATCGGCACGAAACCGTCGATGCCTTCATATTTTGGCAGAATGCGCCTGTTCGCCTCGTCGGCGATCGCGCGACAGACCGTGGTGGAACAGTTCACGCTGGCGACGATGCCGATATAGTTGCGCGTTGCGGCCCTACCGTCCGCCCGGCGATAGCCGAGGAATGTGCGCGCCTTGTCCGCCTCGCTCGCAGCCTCCGGCGGAACGGCGGCGCCAACGGCGAGCCGGCCCTGATCGAAGGCAAGATTATGAGAATGAACGTGCTCGCCGGGCGCGATGGGGGATGTGGCGCGGCCGATCGCCTGGCCGTATTTGACCACCGGCTCACCGACGTCGATCCTGCGGATCGCGGCCTTGTGGCCCGGCTCTATGCGCGCGACCGCCGACACTCCGCCGGCCAGCCGGTCGCCCGGCGCAATCGCCGCGGTGGCGACGACGACGTTATCGTCCGGCGAAAGAAGGATCGAAGACGGTGCGGGCAAATCAAGCTCCTCCCGAACGGTTTCCAACATGTGCAAGCACCAGTTCTGTCTTTTATCTACAATAGACAGATGTTCGTCAATGGCTATTATGGGGCCATTGCGGTCGTCGCGGAACGGAGCCAAGACGTGCCGACACCAGAAACCCGAACCGGGCCGGATCCGCGCCAATGGCGAAGCAAAACACCGTCTTCAAGGATGCCTTCAACCGCTGCCTCGAGCTGTTCGCGGAGACCACCACGCTTCCGTCCGAGCCGGAGCTCGGGCAGGCACTCGGTGTCAGCCGCACGACCGTGCGCGCCATCCTTGCGCGCTGCGAGGAACTGAGCCTCATCGCCTGGGACAAGCGCAGCAAGACGGTGCTGAGAAGGCCTGAGCCCTCGGACTACTTCCCGACCGCGGAGACCGATTCGCTCGCCGAAAGGATCGAGCGGAGCTTCATGCGCCGGATTCTGGCAGGCGGCGCCGAGCCCGGCATGCAGATCAACGAGCTCGAGCTTGCCCGCGAAATCGGTGCCGGGACGACCAGCGTGCGCGAATTCCTGATCCGCTTCAGCCGTTTCGGGCTGATCGAAAAACGACCGAACAGCCACTGGGTTCTCAAGGGGTTCACGCGCGAATTCGCACTCGAACTGACGGAAGTAAGGGAGATGTTCGAGCTGCGCTCAGCCGCCCGCTTCGTCTCCCTTCCCGACCAGGACCCGGCCTGGGAGGAGCTGAAGAAGATCGAGGCGGTGCATCGGGAGATCCTCGCCGACATCGACAATCGCTACAGCGAATTTTCCGAACTCGACGAGCGCCTCCACCTGCTGGTGCACAAATCGTCGAGCAACCGCTTCATCATCGACTTCTACGATGTCATCGCCATCGTCTTCCACTATCACTACCAGTGGAACAAGGCGAATGCGCGGGAGCGCAACGCCCGGGCGCTGGAGGAGCATCTCGACTACATCGTCGCGCTGCAATCGCGCGATCCCATGCTCGCCGAACAGGCCTGCCGGCGACACCTGAAATCGGCGCGGGAGACGCTGCTCCAGTCGATTTCGTAGTAGGCAGATCGATCAATAGCCGGATTCTATCCGTGTCGGTCCGCTCTCTCCAAGAAATTCCCGGCGCAGCCGCTCCGTTGCGCTGACGAGCAATGTCACGTCGGTGCCGATCGCCATGAAATCGGCCCCGAGGTCACGATAGTCGCGCGCCTGGGCGGGATCGAGGGTCATGATGCCGCGCGCCTTGCCGGCGCGCTCGATCCGCGCGAAGGCCTCGATTATCGCTGTCCGCACCTCCGGATGGCCCGGATTTCCGAGATGTCCCATGTCCGCGGCAAGATCCGCCGGACCGACGAACAGGCCATCGACGCCGTCCAGCGCAGCGATGGCGTCGATCGCCTCGAGCCCTGCCCGGCTCTCGATCTGCAGCAGCAGACAGATCTCGTCGTTGGCGTTTTCGAGATAGTCGCCGATGCGGCTGAAGTTCGTTGCCCGGCCGAGCGCGGCACCGACACCGCGAACGCCATGCGGCGGGTAGCGCACGGCGCGCACGAGCTGGCGCGCCTGCTCGACATTGTCGACCATCGGGATCAGCAGCGTTTGCACGCCGGCATCCAGGATCTGCTTGATCATGACCGCGTCGCCGACCGGCAGGCGGACGATCGGATGACTGCCTCCGCCGGCGACGGCGCGATACTGCGCCGCCAGCATGGGAAGGTCGTTCGGCGCATGCTCGCCATCGATCAGCAGCCAGTCATAGCCGCTGCCGGCCACCACTTCCGCCGCATAGGGACTGGCGAGCGCCACCCAGAGACCGAGCTGAAAGCGGTTTTCGCGGATCGCCGCTTTGAAGGTGTTTTTGGGGGCGGGCATAGTCGTCTCCTCTTGCGTCCGAGTCTGTCTGGTTGGGATGCGGAGAAGTCGTCCGCTTTCTCTGCCCCTCATCCGCCTGCCGGCACCTTCTCCCCGCCTGCGGGGAGAAGGGATATGCCGCACCGCTCCAGTCCCCTCTCCCCGCCTGCGGTAGGGCTTTCGCATATGGCCGATTTCGAGGAATCGAATGGCGAACAGAACGGAATCGCATCGAGAACAAACCCTTCGATGTTCCATGCCTGTTCCGCATATGCGATTCCCCTGCCGCCTGCGGGGAGAGGGTTAGGGTGAGGGGCAATCCCGAATTTCAAAACGTCGATTAACCTCTTAACGGCAAAAGAAAAAACCGGCCAGAACTTTCCGGCCGGCTTGTTTCCGATCGCGAGCAGCCTCAGGCAATGCCGCCGAGGCAGACATATTTGATCTCCATGAATTCCTCGATGCCGTATTTCGAGCCCTCGCGGCCAAGGCCCGAGAGCTTGACGCCACCAAAGGGTGCTTCGGCCGTGGAGATCAGGCCTGTATTGACACCGACCATGCCGTATTCCAGCGCTTCCGCCACGCGGAAGACGCGGGCGAGGTCCTTGGCGTAGAAATAGGAGGCGAGGCCGAATTCGGTGTCGTTCGCCTGTGCGATCACATCCGACTCGTCCTTGAAGCGGAAGAGCGGCGCTACCGGTCCGAAGGTCTCTTCCCGCGCGACCGCCATCGCCTGGGTCACGTCGGCCAGCACCGTCGCCTCGTAGAAGGTGCCGCCGAGTGAATGGCGACGGCCGCCCTGCACCACGCGCGCGCCCTTCGCAAGCGCATCCGCCACATGCTCCTCGACCTTTTTCAGCGCCGGCTGGTCGATCAGCGGTCCGAGGATGACGCCGTCCTCCATGCCGTTGCCGGTCTTGAGCTTGGCGACGGCCTGGGCGAGCTTGTCGGAGAAGGCCTCGTAGACGCCGTCCTGCACATAGATGCGGTTGGCGCAGACGCAGGTCTGGCCATTGTTGCGGAACTTGGCGATCAGCGCGCCTTCGACCGCCGCATCGAGATCGGCATCATCGAAGACGATGAACGGGGCGTTGCCGCCGAGTTCCAGGCCAAGCTTCTTGATCGTTGCCGCGCTCTGGCGGTAGAGCTCTGCGCCGACCTCGGTCGAGCCGGTAAAGGTAAGCTTGCGGACGGTCGGGTTCGAAGTCATCTCGGCGCCGATCTCGCGCGCGGAGCCGGTAATGACGCTGAAGAGACCTTTCGGCATGCCCGCGCGCTCGGCGAGCACGGCGATGGCGATCGCCGAAAACGGCGTCTGCGCTGCCGGCTTCAAGACCATGGCGCAGCCGGCGGCAAGGGCCGGCCCGGCCTTGCGGGTGATCATCGCGTTCGGGAAGTTCCACGGCGTGATCGCGGCGACGACGCCGATCGGCTGCTTCATCACCAGAATGCGCTTGTCCTTCTGATGCCCGGGGACGAGATCGCCATAGACACGCCGCGCCTCTTCCGCGAACCATTCGATGAAGCTCGCTCCGTAGACGATCTCGCCTGTCGCCTCCGCTAGCGGCTTGCCCTGCTCCATCGTCAGAATCCGGCCGAGATCGTCCTTGTTTTCGATCATCAGCTCGAACCAGCGGCGCAGCACCGCCGAGCGCTCCTTGGCGGTCCTCGCCGCCCATTCCTTCTGCACCCGCGCCGCGGCCTCGATCGCGGTCCGGGTATCGGCGGCGCCGAGCTTCGGGACGCGGCCGATGATTTCGCCGGTCGCTGGATTGTTCACCTCGATCGCATTCTTCGGGTCGGCTTCGATCCAGGTCTCGCCCACGAGAGCAGCCTGGCGAAACAGCGACGGGTCTTTCAGATTCATGGCGAGTCCTTCCTCAAAAAATCTACAGAACTTATACAACTTTTTTCGCCGGTTCGACAATCACATGATTGCCGTTTACGGATCCTTCTCGCCTATATTGAGCTGACGCGCAGGAATGGCGATGCGTCGGACAGGTGCGTATCTGCAAGAAATAAGGATGTTCGTTCGTGACAGAAATCAACCATAGAAGAGCCGATCACCCCATCCACTCGATCTTTCTGGAGCGCTGGTCGCCGCGCGCGTTTACCGGCGAGGAGATCGGGGAAAAGGATCTGCTCGCCCTTTTCGAAGCGGCGCGCTGGGCGCCTTCGGCCAGCAATCTTCAGCCCTGGCGCTTCGTCTACGCCCGCCACGGCACCGAGCATTTCGCTCGCCTGCTGTCGACGCTCGACGAGGGCAACCAGCGCTGGGCGAAAAACGCCTCTGCCCTGGTCATCATCCTTTCGAAGACCCACAGGGTCACATCGACCGGCGAACTGAGGCCGGCCTATACGCACGCCTTCGACACGGGAGCGTCCTGGTTCGCGCTGGCGCTGCAGACGCAGCTCGCCGGATGGCATGCCCATGCGATGGCGGGGGTCGACAGGGAGAAGGCCATGCAGGTGCTCGGCGTTCCGGAGCACTACCGGGTCGAGGCAGCCGTCGCGATCGGCAGGATTGCGGATCCTTCCACCCTGCCGGGCGATCTGCGGGAACGCGAAAAACCAAGCCAGCGCAAGCCCGTCAGCGAACTCGTCTTCGAAGGACGTTTCACGGGCGAATGATCCGCGAGCGATCGAGCTTCCGTAAAGACGAGAGCAGGGCGGAGGACCGCCCTGCTCTCGTCGCAGCTATGATCAAAGTGCTGCGGCTACACTTGCGCGTCAGATATCGAGATTGGCGACGCTCAGTGCGTTTTCCTGGATGAAGTCGCGCCGCGGCTCCACTTCGTCGCCCATCAGGCGCGAGAACAGACCGTCCGCATCCGTCGCATCGGTAACCTTGACCTGCAGCAGCGAACGGACGTTCGGATCGAGGGTCGTCTCCCACAATTGCTCGGCGTTCATTTCGCCCAGGCCCTTGTAGCGCTGCATGGTGAGCCCCTTGCGGCCGGCGGCGAAGATCGCGTCGAGGAGGGCGCGCGGACCGCTGATCTCCTGCGTGCCATCGCGGCGGCGCAGCACCGGCGGAGCGCCATAGACCTCCTTCAGCCGTGCCTTGAGCTGATCGATATGGCGGGCATCGGAAGAACCTATCAGCGCCATGTCGAGCACGGCCGCTTCCTTGACGCCGCGCACCATGCGCTCGAGCTTCAGCCCGCCTTCCGCCGTCACCGCTGCCTCCCAGCCGCGTTCGGTCTCCTCGGCGATGACATCGAGCCGGCGGGCCACTTCGGCGGCGATCAACTGATATTCGTCGCGTTCGCCGTTGAGTTCCACGTTGAGCGCTCCGGCGATGGCGGCCTGCTCCACGACCGAGCGATTGTAGCGGGAGTGGAGCCCCTCCATCAGCGAGCGCAGGCGCAGCGCGTCGTTGATGACCTCGCGAAGGTCCTGGCCGACGCGCACTTCGCCCGAAGCGAGTTCGAGCGACGCCTCCTCGAGGCCCATGCTGATCAGATAATCTTCGAGCGCCTTCTCGTCCTTGAGATACTGGACGGACTTGCCGCGCGCCACTTTGTAAAGCGGCGGCTGGGCGATGTAGAGGTGGCCGCGCTCGATCAGCTCCGGCATCTGCCGGAAGAAGAAGGTGAGCAGCAGCGTGCGGATGTGGGCCCCGTCGACGTCGGCATCCGTCATGATGATGATCTTGTGATAGCGAAGCTTGTCGGCGTTGAACTCGTCCTTGCCGATCGATGTGCCGAGCGCGGTGATCAGCGTGCCGATTTCCTGGCTCGACAGCATCTTGTCGAAACGCGCGCGCTCGACGTTGAGGATCTTGCCGCGCAGTGGCAGGATCGCCTGGTTTTCACGCGAGCGGCCCTGCTTGGCCGAACCGCCTGCCGAGTCGCCCTCCACCAGGAAGAGTTCGGATTTGGCCGGGTCGCGCTCGGAACAATCGGCGAGCTTGCCGGGAAGCGACGAGATGTCGAGCGCACCTTTTCGGCGCGTCAACTCACGTGCCTTGCGCGCGGCTTCGCGCGCGGCGGCCGCCTCCACGACCTTGCCCACGAGAATCTTGGCATCGGAAGGATGTTCTTCGAGCCAGACGCTCAGGGCCTCGTTGACCAGGCTTTCGACAACCGGGCGGACTTCCGAGGACACCAGCTTGTCCTTGGTCTGCGAGGAGAATTTGGGATCGGGAACCTTCACCGACAGCACAGCCGTCAGCCCCTCGCGGCAATCGTCGCCCGTGAGCGATACCTTTTCCTTCTTGGTGATGCCGGATGTATCGGCATAGGAGGTGATCTGACGCGTGAGCGCGCCGCGGAAGCCGGCCATATGCGTGCCGCCGTCGCGCTGCGGAATGTTGTTGGTGAAGCACAGCACGTTCTCGTGATAGCTGTCGTTCCACCACATTGCGACTTCGACGGTGATGCCGTCCTTCTCGCCGCGGATCGACACCGGCTTCTGCACGAGCGGCTTCTTCGCCCGGTCGAGATAGGCGACGAACGCCTCGAGACCGCCGTCATACATCATTTCTTCCCGACGGATGTCAGAATGGCGCTTGTCGGTCAGCACGATGCGCACGCCGGAATTCAGGAAGGCGAGTTCGCGCAGGCGATGCTCGAGCGTGCCGAACTCGAACTCGATGTTCGAGAAGGTCTGTTCGCTCGGCGTGAAGGTGACCTCGGTTCCGGTCTCGCCGCCGGCGTCGCCCGTCACCTTGAGCGGCCCGTCAGCAACGCCGTGGGTGAAGCTCATTTCGTGGATCTTGCCGGCCCGGCGGATCTTGAGCTTCAGCGACACGGAGAGCGCGTTGACGACCGAAACGCCGACGCCGTGCAGGCCACCGGAGACCTTGTAGGAATTCTGGTCGAATTTTCCGCCGGCATGAAGCTGCGTCATGATGACTTCCGCCGCCGAGACGCCCTCTTCCCGGTGGATGTCCGTCGGTATGCCGCGGCCGTTGTCCGTCACCGTGACGGATCCGTCGGGATTGAGCGTAACGGTCACGATGTCCGCATGGCCGGCAAGCGCCTCGTCGATCGCGTTGTCCACGACCTCGTAGACCATGTGGTGCAGACCGGAGCCATCGTCTGTGTCACCGATATACATGCCCGGGCGCTTGCGCACGGCATCGAGGCCTTTCAGCACCTTGATGGAATCGGCACCATATTCGGCGATTGCGCCGGCTTCGGTCTCAGAAATATCGGTCATTCGGGCTCAGGTCTTTCCAGGTTTTCGGACGTCGCGATTCATTGCGAATCACAGCGCGAGATGCCTCGCGGACTATAGAAAATTTGTCCAATGGTTCCAAATCCCGACGCGAAGATCTCGGCCGGGAGGGGCTTTCATCCCCTGTCCTTATCAGGAAATGTGGCTTTTTCCAAAACATCTTCCAGCGCCCGAATCGTCTCCGCCGACAGGCCGCGAATCTCCATGCTCAAACGGTTGGCGAAGGCGGTGTGACCGGGCGGAAGGCCGGACGTGTCGAGCACGACTTTCGGGTCTGAAAGATGCGCTATCCGGAAGAGCTCGTCGGCCTCGTCCCAGATCACGTTGAAATAGCCGGCAACGCGCTGGAGGAAGTCGAAGCTCGGCGCTCCCCGCTTGCCGTGTTCGAGAGCGGAGAGATAGGCGGGCGAAACCCCGATCGCCGCCGCCATCTCCTTCTGAGACACGCCCTTGCGCCGGCGAAGTTCGCGCACGGCTTCGCCGAAGGGAGTCATGATGCGCCTCCCTTCGCACGCGCCAGCCGCACATAGAGCGCGCCCTCGCCGCCGTGATTGCGGGCTGCCGGTTCGTAGGACGATATCAATGGCCGGAACTCGGGAAGCGAGAACCAGAGCGGCACGGCCCGCTTCAGGGCGCCGTCGCTGCCGAGCGACGTCCCTTTGCCGGTGATGACGAGGACATGCCTCAAGCCGCGGTCGCGCGCCCTGAGGAGGAACTGCAGCAGCAATCCGTGCGCCTCGCTCTGGATCATGCCGTGCAGGTCGATCCTCGCCTCGAGCGTCAGCCGGCCCTTGGCAAGTTTGCGTTTGACCGGCCGCTCCAGCGCGTGATGAGGGCGGTGTTCTGCCTTGTCGCGGCTGAGAGAAAAGCCCCTGCCGGCCTTTTCGGGCGTGCTCGAGGAAGGCGCCGCCTCCGGGCCGGGTACAGCCTTGATTTCCGCGGTCCCGCCCAGCAGCTCCTCGAGATTCTCCAACCGCCCGGGCATGGGCCGCGCCGAACGCGCGACCTTCCCCCAGAGAATGCGGTCCTCGGTGGAAAGCTTCTTGTCCTTAGCCATGGCTGGACTGCGGGCGATATCGGACCGAGGCCGCGCGGGGTACGAAAATGAAGAACTCTGCGTCGTTGCGCACGCAACCCGCGAGTTCCCCCGCCTGGTCGCCGGAGCCCGTGAAGATATCGCCGCGCGCCGGGCCGACGATGGCTGAACCGGTGTCGAGCGCGAGCATCAGGCGACCGAAGGGATGTCCGCCGTCGAGATGGGTCAGGGTTTCGCTCGCGACATAAAAGGGAACGCCGAATGTGTGGATGAGGCGGTCGACCGCAAGCGAGCGTCCCGGCTCGAGCGGCACCTTGGCAGCCGCCACGGGGCCAAGCCCCTCCTCCTCGACCGGCGCCTCGCGGAAAAAGATGAAGGACCGGTTGTGCCACAGAACCTCGTCCGCCCTGTCGGCATGGGCCGCCAGCCAGGCGCGAATGCTCGCCATCGACACGGTGGCGGCATCGATCTCGCCGCGATCGATCAACAGTTTCCCGACGGCGGAAAAGCGGTGCCCGGTTTTGGCGGCATAGGTGATGCGGCGGCGCGATCCGTCCGGATAGATCAACCGCGCCGCGCCCTGCACATGGACGAAGAACACGTCGACCTTGGAGCGGGCATAGGCGATTTCCAGACCGCGGCCGGAGAGAAATCCTTCTTCGATCGCACGGCGATCCGGAAATTCCTCGATCCTGCCGTCGCGACGGCGGCCGAAGACGAAATAAGGGTCCATTCCTGCCGGCCGGTTCGTGTCGTCGATGTCGACGAGGTCCGAGGGGCGCCGGTAGAAGGGAAAGCGGAACTCCGCATCCGGCCCAGCCCGTACCTCGATCGCGGGTTCGTAGAAAGCGGTGACGAAGCCGGTCCTTTTCTCTTCCGGGCAGATTCGGAACGGAACGAACTGGGCCTCGAAAAATGCGCGTGCGGCCGCCGCATCGGAGAAATCGCTGCCCGCCGCCTCGAAGGCGGGCAGGAGGTCGCCGACCGAAATGCCGAGCGAGCCGGTCTTGTACGGCTTCACCTCCGTTGCATGCCGGTGACAGCGCCGAAGCGAAGCGATCACCGGCGCCGGGTCGTCCGCAGACCAGCCGGGCAGCTCCGAAAAGGAGACCGGCTCGAGATGAAAAGCCATGGCCGCCCGCTTCCCGGTCAGTTTTCCGATTCGGTGGCGATCAGCTTCCAATTCGGGTCGCGTGAACGGATATCGCGCGCAAAAGTCCACAGGTCGTTCACTTCGGCAACCGAATCGGCGTCTCCGTCGACCAGTTTCCCCTGCTTGTCGTAGGTCGCGGAAATAAGCTGGCTGATGATCCTGACCGTTATGTTTTCCTCGGCGTCCTTGATCTCCGCGTGCACGATATCGGCTTTGTCGATGCCGACGAAGGTCGACTTGACCACCTCGCCCTTGGCCTCGCGCTCCGCAATCGCGGCCTCGAAGCCCTCGTAGACCTCGCGGGACAGCAAACCCTTGAGGGTTTTGCGGTCGCCGTCGGCAAAGGCCATGACGATCATCTCGTAGGCCATCTTCGCACCGTTGAGGAATTCGGCCGGATTGAAGTTGGGATCCGCGTCGGTCATTGCCCGGAGTTGGGCATTCAGCGGAGTTCCGGCCTTGGCGACGATCTCGATCGCGGCATAGCGCGACTCGTCCTCCGCCGTCTCGCGACGTGGAAGCTGAACGACCTTGCCGTTATCCTTGGCTTCCGGCCCTTGAGCGATATCCCGTGGAGAGTAGGGATCGAAAGGAGGCCGCTCGCTGCCGGTCCTGCGACCTAAGACGCTACGCAATTGCAGGAAGATGACCACGGCAGCGATCAGGAAAAAAAATGTGATGAAATCAAAAGAGCCCATTTCCACCCGGAACCGCTGTTAGAATTTCTCGTACTGTTCCATATAGTCCGGAAGGATAGACCATTCAAACGACGATGTCGCACCCATAAACCGGAGACCGGACAATTGCACTCACCTTCTTGCGAGCACGGGCGATGCGTTTCCTGATCCCGCTCGTCATTCTCGGGCTGCCGCTTGCGGAAATCGCAGGCTTCGTCGCCGTCGGGCGCGAGATCGGCGTGGCGATGACGCTTCTTCTCGTTTTCGCAAGTGCCGTCGCCGGCATCATGCTCCTGCGCATCCAGGGATTCGGCGTGCTCCGGCGCGTGCAGGAGGCGGCGCGGACGGGCAACGATCCGGGGCTGGACGTTCTCGGCGGTGTGCTGATCTTCATCGCCGCTATCCTGTTGATCGTGCCCGGTTTCATCAGCGACCTCGTCGGCCTTCTCATCTTTCTGCCCCCGGTCCGGCGCGCCATCGCCGCCTTCCTGCGCAGAAGGATGACGATTTTGAGCAGCGCAACCGGCTTCTATCGTTCCTCCAGGCGCCAATCCCCTGGCCCTCAATCCTCTGGTCCTCAGTCCTCTGGCCCCCAATCCGCTGGCCCCCAGTCCGCTGGCACCCCTCGCGAGCAGCGCCGCGGCCCGCTGACGATCGATCTCGACGAGGACGAATTTTCGCGCAAGACAAAGGACGAAGACGACCCGCCGCCGGATCGTCCGCCTCATTGATCCGAGCTTCACTTTTTCTGATCCCGGCTCCAATCGGGTCTATAATACCGGTTCCCAAAGAAGGGTCGGACGTGTTCCTGCGTCGGGCCAGGCCGGGCCACGAGGGTTGTAAGCCCAGGCCCTAAATGCTAGATGGCCTCACCAATTCGAAGTCCGAGGAAACTCTTATGACGACTGATACCGCATCCAACGGCAACGGCAGTGCCCAGCAGCAGAGCCCGTCGCTCAATATCCTGGCCCAGTACGTCAAGGACCTCTC
The DNA here is from genome assembly GCF_017876815.1 of Sinorhizobium meliloti. NCBI lineage: Bacteria > Pseudomonadati > Pseudomonadota > Alphaproteobacteria > Hyphomicrobiales > Rhizobiaceae > Ensifer > Ensifer meliloti. The sequence continues at coordinate 1,351,362 of NZ_JAGIOS010000001.1, forward strand.
CTTCGAGAACCCCGGCGCACCGCGTTCGCTGCAGGCTCGCGACCGCTCCCCGTCGATCAACATCAATGTCAATGTCAATGCCAATCCGCTGGCGGAGAATGATTTCGACGTTGTCCTGTCGTTGAGCGCCCAGGCGAAGGACGGCGACAAGATGCTCTTCAACGTCGAGCTCGCCTATGGCGGCGTCTTCCGCGTTGCCGGCTTCCCGCAGGAGCACATGCTGCCGCTGCTCTTCATCGAGTGCCCGCGCCTCCTGTTCCCCTTCGCGCGCCAGATCGTAGCCGACGCCACCCGCAACGGCGGCTTCCCGCCGCTGATGATCGATCCCATCGATTTCGCGCAGATGTTTGCCCAGCGCATGGCCGAGGAAAAGGTCCGCGCGCAGGTGGCCAATACCAACGACACGGCCAACTGATCGGTCCGAATGATTGGAAGACCCGGCTCACCGAGCCGGGTTTTTTGTGCCCGGTCTATGCGATTCGGCTTGAGAAACCTCGCGGGCGCCGCAATACGGATAGGCCTAGACAGCTTCCGATCTGAGAACGTCATCGGCTTCGCTGTACTTCGACCAGATCGCATTCGCGCCGATCTTCGCGACGAGCGCCGCATGGGCGGCGATCTCGGCCTCCGTCAGCCGTGGCCGTAGAGGCCTTTCCCTTGTGACCACGACGACCGGTCCGTCGTCAGCCTCGATCGGCCGGTCACCTGCCTCCGTCACCACGAGACCGAGCGCGGCCTGGCGCCCGCCGATCATCTCGATATAGACCTCGGCCAGCAGCTCGGAGTCGAGCAGGGCTCCGTGCCTGGTTCGATGGGAGTTGTCTACACCGTAGCGACGGCAGAGCGCATCGAGCGAATTCGGCCCCATCGGGTGCTTGCGGCGGGCAAGAGCCAGAGTGTCGATAACCCGGTCGCTGCCGATCGGCGGCAGGCCGAGCCGCTCGAACTCCGCATTGATGAAGCCGATGTCGAAGGTGGCGTTGTGGGCGACCCAACGGGCATCGCCGAAGAAATCGACGATTTCCTGGGCGACATCGGCGAAGGGCGGCTTGTCCTTCAGGAACTCGTCGGTGATACCGTGGACGGCCAGCGCTTCCGGGTGAACCTTGCGCTCCCCCGGATTGATATAGATATGGATCGTGCGCCCCGTCGGAAACTGGTTCTCGAGCTCGATACCGCCGATCTCGATCACCCGGTCCTCGCGGTTGTCGAGGCCGGTCGTTTCCGTATCAAAGATGATTTCACGCATACGGGAGCCCTGTGGACGCTGTTTCGGGGCGAATCACCCGAAGCCGACCTCCATTCTTAATGGCATTTCGCCGTCATTTGAAGCTTCAGTGCCAGGTTTGCACCGATGATAGCGCATCGGTTCGCGAAGCGATCTAGCTCTTCGAAGTCGCCTCCGGACGGAGACACTGACACTTTTCCTGAAAGTGCGCTAACTAACCGGCCCGCAAATCATCGACGATCGCACGGATCTGCTGCCGCGTGACGTCGAAGCTGTCGCTTGTGTCGACGATATAGTCGGCGCGGGCGCGCTTCTCGCTGTCGGGCACCTGCCGCTTGAGGATCATCGCAAACTTCTCGGCGGTCATGCCCGGGCGCTTCATGACGCGTTCCCTCTGCATCTCCGGATCGCAGGTCACGACGACGATGCGGTCGAGGCGCGCCTCGGCCTTGGTCTCGAAGAGGAGCGGAATATCGAGCAGCACGAAAGGTGCACCGTCCGCTCTGTGCCGCGCAACGAACTCCTGCTCCTTGGCGCGCACCAGCGGATGGACGATCCGTTCCAGCTCGGCCAGCCGCTCGGGTGCCGCAACAAGCCGCAGCGAAAGCTCGGCCCGGTCGATGACCCCGCCCTTGGCGACGCCCGGAAAGGCCGCTTCGACCGGAGCCACCGCTTCGCCGCTATAGAGCATATGCACCACTTCGTCGGCATCGTTTACCGGCACGCCGAGTTCCCGGAACATGCCCGCAGCAGTCGATTTTCCCATTCCGATGGAGCCGGTAAGCCCGACGATGATCATGCGTGCCTGTCCATATCGCTGATGATGATCTGTCTTAGCGTTTCGTCGACGACCGGCCTCAGACCGAACCATTTTTCAAATCCGGGCACTGCCTGATGGAGAAGCATGCCAAGTCCGTCGACGATGCGGAAGCCCTGCTCTTCCGCCTGCCGCAACAGCGGCGTCTTCAATGGCACATAGACGATGTCGGTGACGACGGCGTCGGGTGCCAGGCCCGAAAAGTCGATCGCCGGCGCCGGCTCGCCGTCCATGCCGAGCGACGTCGTGTTGACGAAGAGGCCGGCGCCGGAAACGACTTCGGGAAGCGCCGCCATCGAATGTGCGTGCACCGCCGTGCCGAAGCGATCGGCCAGTTCCCTCGCCCTCTCGGGCGTGCGGTTCACCACATGGATCGTCTTGACCCCGCGGTCGCGGATCGCCTGTATCACGGCCCGGCTGGCGCCGCCGGCACCGAGAATCACCGCGGCCGAGATTCGGTCCCATCCTTTGGCGCGCTCGTCCAGATTGGCGACGAAGCCACGCCCGTCGGTGTTCGTCGCGCGGATTTTTCCATTCTCGAGCCAGAGCGTGTTGGCCGCTCCGAGTTCGGCGCTCAGTTCGTCCGGCCGATCGGCCAGCCGGAAGGCGGCCTCCTTATGCGGAATCGTGACATTGCCGCCGCAGAAGTCGGTTCTTCCTTCCTTGATCTGCCGCATGAAATCGGGAAAGGCCTCGGGCGTAACTTCGTGGGCCCGGTAGCTCCCCCGAATTCCGAACTGTTTCAGCCAATGGCCATGAATGAGCGGCGATCGCGAATGCTTCACCGGATAGCCGGTGACAAAGGCATGGTTAACAAATGTTTCACGTGAATCATGCATCGATCGCACCCAGTTCGCGTAGTTTGGAGAGAAGCGGCAGCATCGGCAGGCCGAGTATGGTGAAATAATCGCCCTCGATCCTCTCGAAGAGCTGGATGCCCTCGCCTTCGAGCTGATAGGCGCCGACGCTTGTCAGCGCCTTCTCGCCCACCTTTGCAAGATGCCGATCGATGAAGCCGTCGCTCAATGGCCGCACGGTCATGTTCGCAGTCGAGACGTGCCGCCAAACGACCTCGTCGTTGCGCACGAGAACGATCGCGCTGTTGAGACTGTGCATCCTGCCCGAGAGCGACCGGAGATGTTCGGCGGCTTCCGTCATGTCCCGGGGCTTGTGATAGACGCGGGTTCCAAGCGACATCGTCTGATCCGAACCGATGACAAGGGCGTCCGAAAAATATCGTGCGACATCCTTCGCCTTGGCTTCGGCCAGCGCCAGCGCGACATCAGCCGGCGAAGCGCCAGACGCTTCCAGCGGCTGCTCGAGCGCACGCTCGTCGATCGCGGCGGCCCGGGCCTCGAAGGCCAGTCCTGCATTGGAAAGCAGAGCGCGACGAAAAGGACTGGCCGAGGCCAATATGAGCAAGGGTTTCATTTTCCGGTTCCGTGTTCGCGACCTGCAAGCTGTTCTCGCGGTTCGCTCTATCTAAGCCGCGGCCGCAAGGCAACGATTGCTGCGGCAGTCTCCTCTATCGAGCGCCGCGTTACGTCGATCAGCGGCCAGTTGTTGCGCGCGCAAAGCGAGCGGGCATATTTAAGCTCCTCGGCGATCGCCGCCCGATCGGTATAGTCTTCCCCGTGGAAGCTCTGCGTCGTTCCGAGCACGCGATGCTGGCGCACCTGGGAGAGACGCTCGGCCGAAGCGATAAGCCCGACGATGAGTGGTTTCGTCGCCTTCAGGAGCGCATCGGGCAGGGGCACGCCCGGCACGATCGGTATGTTGGCCGTCTTTATACCGCGATTGGCGAGATAGATGCTCGTCGGTGTTTTCGACGTGCGGCTCACGCCCACAAGGACCACATCCGCCTCGTTGAAATCGGAGGGGACCTGACCGTCGTCATGATCCATCGTGAAGTTCAACGCCTCGATCCGGGCGAAATATTCGGCATCCATGACATGCTGCGCACCCGAGCGGCGGCGCGAGGGCGAGCCGAGATAGGATTGGAAAAGTTCAATGATCGGGTCGAGGACCGAGACGCAGGGCACGCCGATCTCGCGGCATCTCTGATCGATGAGGCCGGCAAGTTCCCGGTCGACGATCGTGTAGAGTACGATTCCCGGTGCCCCGTCGACCGCGTCCATGACCTGCATCAGCTGCTTCCGGTTGCGGATCAGCGGATAGACGTGTTCCAGCGCATGGGAGGACTGGAATTGCGCAGCAGCCGCTCGGCCGGCGGCGATCAGAGTTTCGCCGGTCGAATCGGAGATCAAATGCAGATGGAAGTAGTTTTTGCGGTTCTCCACGCAATTCTCCGCGGTCTGTTGATAAGGCGGGACAAAAACAGCTAACGGCGGCGCCTGGCTTCAGGCAAGTGGAAAAGCGGCGACTTGTTCACATCTGACACCTAACCGGAAATCTCTTGCCCGGGCATGTGGACAAGACTCATGGCCACGACAAATTGTCACGCAGATCGACTCCTCATCCACAGGAACCGCAAACTCCCGATCGCCGGCAAGGGGCTGACTCTGCAGTGTTTTACCGGGTTTCCCCGCTTACCGCGCAATTCGGCCGGAATCTCTCCCGCCTCTTTGCCGGAGATTGACGCGGACTGGATAGGATGAGGATTGATTTTAATCCTTGATACCCACCGACTCTAAGAAATAGAAACCTTATAAATTCAGTTTTATTTTTAGATTAGGAAGCGGCAAGTGAGCGAAACGCATCGCAAAGTGCTGGAGGTTTTGAGCGGGAGAGCGCTCACCCCTCCCCCCATCTGGCTGATGCGACAAGCGGGACGCTATCTCCCCGAATACAGGGCGGTGCGCGCGAAGGCCGGAAGCTTTCTCGATCTCTGTTACACGCCGGACCTCGCGGTCGAAGTGACGTTGCAGCCGATCCGCCGCTACGGCTTCGATGCCGCGATCCTTTTCTCCGATATTCTCGTGATACCCGATGGGCTCAAGCGCAATGTTCGTTTCGAAGAGGGACAGGGTCCACGGATGGATCCGATCGACGAGGACGGGATTGCCCGGCTGAGCCCCGATGGCGTCATCGCTCACCTGGCTCCGGTTTTCGAGACCGTCTCCCGGCTGAGACGCGAACTGCCGACGGAAACCACGCTCCTCGGCTTCTGCGGGGCGCCGTGGACGGTGGCGACCTATATGATCGCCGGCCGCGGAACGCCGGACCAGGCGCCTGCGCGTCTTTTCGCCTATCGTCATCCCAAGGCTTTCGAGCGGCTTCTGACGCTGCTCGCCGACATTTCCGCCGACTATCTGGTAAAACAGATCGATGCCGGCGCCGATGCTGTGCAGATATTCGATTCCTGGGCCGGCGTGCTCGGCGAGGAGGAGTTCCAGCGTTTCGCGATCGAGCCGGTCCGGCGGATGATCGCATCCGTCCGCGCGCGCCGCCCCTCGGCCAAAATCATCGCTTTCGCGAAGGGTGCGGGCCTCCTGCTGAAGAATTATCGGCAGGCGACCGGTGCGGATGCGATCGGCCTCGACTGGTTGGTGCCGCTCGCCTTCGCCGCCGAATTGCAGAAGGACGGGCCGGTTCAGGGCAATCTCGATCCGGTGCGGGTCGTGGCCGGTGGCGCGGCCCAGGAGCATGGAACCGACCGCATCCTGGACGTCCTCGGCCAGGGGCCGCTGATCTTCAATCTCGGCCACGGCATAACGCCGGACGCCGATCCGAATCACGTTGCCGCACTCGTCGCCCGCGTTCGAGGATCGCGATGAAAGGGCAGCGATGAGAGGGGAACGCCAAACCGACAGCGGGCCGGGCAAACGGGCTCGACTTCGTGCGGCCATCGCGGTCGCTGCCTTTGCGGCTTTGCTGATCGGCCTCTTCGCCGGGCAACCGGACGACCTCTATCTGTGGATCAAGGCGCTCCACATCATTGCGGTGATCTCCTGGATGGCGGCGCTGCTCTACATGCCGCGCCTGTTCATCTATCACACCGATGCAGCGCCCGGATCGGAACAGTCCGAGACCTTCAAGATGATGGAACAGCGACTGCTCAAGGTCATCATGAATCCGGCCATGATGATCTCATGGGTGCTCGGACTTTACCTCGCCTGGAGCGTCTATGGCTTTGTCGGGGGCTGGCTGCATGCGAAGATTCTCTGCGTTTTTCTGCTGACGCTGGTGCATGTGCATTTCAGCCGCGCGGTGAGAGCCTTCCAGCGGGACGAGAATCGCCGCGACGCGCGCTTTTGGCGGCTGATGAACGAGGCGCCAACCCTGCTGATGATCGCCATCGTCATCCTTGTCGTGGTGAAACCATTTTGAATTCAATCGATTCGCAGCTGCAATAGTTGCTGCTAAATTGCCGCGACCCCTTGCGGCGTTTCACGTGAATCGCTATTTTCCCTTATCTCCTTCTTCCTGTGGCCTGTGACGAAGTTTTAGAGCCTGCCTCTTCCCCCTTGCAGCTCCCTTACAAATCGCGCCGGCTCCCAATCCCCTATCAAGCACGGACCCTTCATGGCTGAAATGAAGCTTCAAGAACTTAAGAACAAGACGCCGACCGACCTCCTGGCCTTTGCCGAAGAGCTCGAGGTGGAGAATGCCAGCACGATGCGCAAGCAGGAGCTGATGTTCGCGATCCTCAAAATGCTGGCTCAGCAGGAAATCGAGATCATCGGCGAGGGCGTCGTCGAGGTCCTTCAGGACGGATTTGGCTTCCTGCGCTCGGCCAATGCGAACTATCTCCCGGGTCCTGACGATATCTATATTTCGCCTTCGCAGATCCGCCGCTTCTCGCTGAAGACCGGCGACACGGTCGAGGGCCCGATCCGCGGGCCGAAGGAAGGCGAACGCTATTTCGCACTTCTGAAGGTCAACACGATCAACTTCGACGATCCGGAGAAGATCCGCCACAAGGTTCACTTCGACAACCTGACGCCGCTCTATCCGAACGAGCGCTTCAAGATGGAACTCGAGGTTCCCACGTCCAAGGATCTCTCGGCGCGAGTCATCGATCTGGTCGCACCGCTCGGCAAGGGCCAGCGCGGCCTGATCGTAGCGCCGCCGCGCACCGGTAAGACGGTGCTTCTCCAGAACATCGCGCATTCGATCACCGCGAACCATCCGGAGTGTTACCTGATCGTCCTCTTGATCGACGAGCGGCCGGAGGAAGTCACGGACATGCAGCGCTCGGTCAAGGGCGAAGTGGTGTCCTCGACCTTCGACGAGCCGGCAACTCGCCACGTCCAGGTCGCCGAGATGGTGATCGAAAAGGCCAAGCGCCTCGTGGAACACGGACGCGATGTGGTGATCCTGCTCGACTCGGTCACCCGTCTCGGCCGTGCCTACAACACGGTCGTTCCCTCCTCGGGCAAGGTACTGACCGGCGGTGTCGACGCAAACGCCCTGCAGCGTCCGAAGCGCTTCTTCGGCGCTGCCCGCAACATCGAGGAAGGCGGCTCGCTGACGATTATCGCAACGGCCCTGATCGACACCGGTAGCCGTATGGACGAAGTCATCTTCGAAGAGTTCAAGGGTACCGGCAACTCCGAAATCGTCCTTGACCGCAAGGTGGCCGACAAGCGCATCTTCCCGGCTATGGACATCCTGAAGTCCGGCACGCGTAAGGAGGACCTCCTGGTCCCGCGTCAGGACCTGCAGAAGATCTTCGTGCTGCGCCGCATTCTCGCGCCGATGGGCACGACCGACGCGATCGAGTTCCTCATCGACAAGCTGAAGCAGACGAAAACCAATGGCGACTTCTTCGACTCGATGAATACGTAAGAGCGAGACTTTCTTTCTCGGGAAAGAGGCCGGCGTGTCCAGCGCCGGCCTCTTCGTGCATCTGGGATGCAGCACATCCTCCTGCCGCCATTCTTTCCCCTGTCGATTGTCATCCCGATCGAGCCCGATACGGGAGTGATTCACGTGAAACGCCGGGGAGATGCGCCCGAAACAGGGCGGCACTTGATTTCGAGCTCGGCTCGGTGCATAAGGCCGCTTCGCTTTAGCCCGACGAGCGTCGCACAATTGCGCTTCCGATTGGCTCTGCCCGATTCCCAATGTTCAAGATGCCGTGATGGCGGGTATGGCCTGCGTCGAACCCTGCTCGTCATTCCGTAAACCGGTAAGCTGATGCTATCCACCGATACGATCTACGCGCTTTCGAGCGGTTCGCTGCCTGCAGGAGTTGCCATTATCCGCGTGAGCGGTCCGGAGACCGCAGATGCGCTGGTGCGACTTTGCGGAACCCTACCCCCGCCGCGCATCGCAACGCTCAGAACGATTCGGACTCGAAACGGTGAAACGCTGGATAGCGGCCTGGTGCTCTATTTTCCGACGCCGGCGTCTTTCACCGGTGAAGATTGCTGCGAATTGCAGGTTCACGGCGGACGGGCCGTGGTGAGCGCCATTCTCGACGAGCTTGCCGCAACCGGCGGCCTACGACATGCGGAGGCCGGAGAATTCGCAAGGCGGGCCTTTCAGAATGGCAAGCTGGATCTGGTCGAGGTGGAGGGGCTGGCGGACCTGATTGCGGCAGAAACGGAAATGCAGCGTCGTCTCGCCATAGAGCAGTCCGGTGGCGGACAGTCCGCACTCTATGCCGGTTGGGCCCGACGGCTGACCCATTCGCGTGCAATGATCGAGGCAGAGCTCGACTTTGCGGATGAGGACGATGTTCCGGGTTCTGTCAGCGCGGTGATCTGGGAAGATGTCGGCAGACTCCGACAGGAAATAGATGGACATATCGCGCGCGCCGGCTTGGCCGAGATCATTCGGGACGGGCTCAAGATCGTCATTGCCGGTGAGCCGAACGCAGGCAAGTCGAGCTTGCTGAACGCCCTGGCGCGAAGGGACATCGCTATCGTGACGGAGGTCGCGGGAACGACACGCGACGTACTGTCCGTGGATCTTTCCTTAGCCGGATTCTCAGTTAAACTCTTCGATACGGCTGGGCTTCGTGAAACGGACGAGCTTGTGGAGCGGGAGGGTATTCGGAGAGCGCGGCAGGTTATCGCCGATGCCGATCTTGTCCTCCTATTATCGGAAAAACCGGGACATTTTCGGATTGATGAGGTTCTTCCGGAAAACGTACCCGTTATTCGGGTCGCAACCAAGGTTGACCGCCCTTCGCCGAGTTGGGCTCCCTCGGATGCGGACATCTTTCTGTCCACGAGGACCGGTGAAGGCATGGCCGATCTGTTGACGGCGCTGCAGTCGCATCTCCCCGATCTGGCCGGTAGGACAGCCTTGGCGATGCCCTCGCGGAAGCGCCATGTCGATTGCCTGCGACAGGCCAGTGCGGCACTGGAGCGCAGCCTGATTTCTTCCGACCTCGAACTGCGTGCGGAGCAGCTTCGGCAAGCAGGCGATGCCCTAGGCAGGATAACCGGGCGGGTCGATGTAGAGAACCTTTTGGACGTGATATTCTCCGAGTTCTGTATCGGAAAGTAACCCGGCCGACGATACAACGCAGGCGAGTCATTGCGCGCGTTTCACGTGAAACGCTCTTGACTCAATCGTATGAACTGACAATCAAGGCGGAAGCCGGAAAAGGGTCTAGGCTGGAGCATGTCTATGACGGACTATGATGTCATCGTGATTGGTGGAGGCCACGCGGGCTGCGAAGCTGCCTCGGCTTCTGCGCGGCTCGGCGCCCGTACGGTCCTCATTACGCATAAAATGGATACCATCGGGGTAATGTCCTGTAACCCCGCGATCGGCGGGCTGGGCAAGGGCCATCTGGTCCGGGAGATCGATGCACTCGACGGCCTCATGGGACGTGTGGCCGATGCTGCCGGCATCCAGTTCCGGCTACTCAACCGGCGCAAGGGGCCGGCAGTGCGCGGCCCACGGACGCAGGCAGATCGCAAGCTGTATCGCGAGGCAATGCAGCGGGAGATCAGCGGGATCGAAAACCTCTCGGTGATTGAAGGCGATGCCTTCGATCTATTGACAGAGGACGGTGTGGTTTGTGGCACGGCTATGAAGGACGGGCGCATCTTTCGGGCGGCAGCCGTCGTTCTTACGACCGGCACGTTTCTAAAGGGCCTCATCCATATCGGTCAGCGCAAGATTCCGGCCGGACGCGTGGGTGAGGAACCGTCTCTAGGCCTCTCCGGGACACTGCGGCGTTTCGGCCTGCAGCTTGGCCGATTGAAGACCGGCACGCCGGCGCGCTTGGACGGGCGCACGATTGACTGGGACCGCGTCGGGCGCCAAGGTCCGGACGAAAACCCGGTTCCGTTCTCGTTCATGACCGATGCGATCATCAATCGTCAGATTGATTGCGGCGTAACGCGAACCACGGATGCAACGCACAAGATCATCGCCGATAACATTCACCAATCCGCGATGTATTCGGGACAGATCGAAGGCGTCGGCCCACGCTATTGCCCCTCTATCGAGGACAAGATCGTTCGCTTCGGCGAGAGGGACGGTCACCAGATATTTCTGGAGCCGGAAGGACTGGACGATGACACCGTTTATCCGAACGGGATCTCGACCTCCCTTCCCGAGGATGTGCAGGACGCCTTCATTCGTACAATTCCGGGGTTAGAGCAGGTCAAGATCCTGCAGCCGGGCTACGCGATCGAGTACGACCACGTCGATCCGCGGGAGCTGGAACTGTCCTTGGGCGTGCGCAAAATGCCCGGACTATTTCTTGCGGGGCAGATCAACGGCACAACGGGATACGAAGAGGCAGGAGCTCAGGGGCTCGTTGCCGGTTTGAATGCCGCGCTTCGCTCGATCGGCCGCGCTCCACATTTCTTCAGCCGCACCGACTCCTACATCGGGGTGATGATCGATGACCTGACTTCGCGGGGCATAACCGAACCCTATCGCATGTTCACGTCGCGGGCGGAATACAGGCTGTCGTTGCGCGCAGATAATGCGGACATGCGGTTGACTCCGGCGGGTATTACCCTGGGATGTGTCGGCGACGCGCGCCGTCAGCGCTTCGAGGCATGGAAGCATTCCTATGAGACGGGACGCACGCTCCTCCAGTCTCTTTCAGTCACGCCAAGCGAAGGCAAGCGTTTCGGCCTGAAGCTCAATCAGGACGGACAGCGTCGGACCGCTTTCGATATCCTCTCCTACCCGGACCAGTCGATCGCCGCCTTGAAGCCGCTTTGGCCTGAACTTCAAACCATTCCTGCCGGAGTGGTCGAGGCGCTGGAGATCGATGCGGCCTATGCTGTCTACATGGAGCGTCAGGCCACTGACATTGCCGGTGTAAGGCGGGATGAAAATACGTCCATACCGGATGATTTCGACTACGAGGTGCTTCCCGGGCTTTCGAACGAGCTTAAGCAAAAGCTGGCACAGCACAAACCGAGGAACCTCGCCCAGGCCATGAAAGTCGATGGCGTGACGCCAGCGGCTATATCTCTCATTTTGTCTTGGCTGCGCAGGCAGGTTCGCCAAGCACAACGTGTGGGTGGGTAAGGTATACAATGCAAGCGAGTCTCACTCAGGCACTGAACGGATTGCGTGTTTCACGTGAAACGGTTCAAAAGCTCGAACATTTTGCCTCCCTTTTCCAGAAATGGGCGCGATCGATCAACCTCGTCGCGCCGTCGACGCTAGAGGATTTATGGCGGCGCCATATCCTCGATAGTCTCCAGCTTTACCAACTCTCCCCTGGGCCGAAGACCTGGGTCGACCTCGGAAGCGGCGGCGGATTTCCCGGGGTCATTACGGCGATTTGCCTCTCGGAGGCAGAGGGCGGATGGGTCCATCTGGTGGAGAGTAATAACAAGAAGGCCGCATTCTTGCGCGTTGCGCTGAGGGAAACCGGAGCCAGGGGTTCCGTTCATCCGATTCGAATCGAGGCAGCGCCCGCCGAAATCCCGAGTTGCGACGCGATTTCGGCGCGTGCGCTCGCCGATCTGAGCCAATTGCTCGACTATTGTGCTCCATGGATGCTCGCTGAAGGCTCCGGAACGGTCGCTTTCTTTCACAAAGGGCGGGATTATCAGCAGGAAGTCGACAAAGCCGTTAGCCGCTTTCAATTCGATCTGATAAAACATGCAAGTGTCGTCGAGCCGGATTCGGTTGTGCTCGAGATTGCAAATCTTTCACGTCGGACGAAGTGATAGGCGAGCGAAACATGTTTGGCCCAAAGAATCGGATTATCACTATTGCCAATCAGAAGGGCGGCGTCGGCAAAACGACGACGGCCATCAATCTTGCGACGGCGCTCGCCGCCATCGGCGAAAGGGTGCTGATCGTCGATCTCGATCCGCAGGGCAATGCCAGCACCGGGCTCGGGATCCAGCGTCGTGCCCGGCATCTGTCTTCCTATGAGTTGATGATGGGGACCCATTCCATCGGCCAGATTGCACAGGATACGGCGGTGCCGAATCTTGCCATCGTGCCTTCGACCATGGATCTGCTCGGCGTCGAAATGGAAATTTCCAAGGAATCGGACCGCGTCTTCAGGCTTCGAAAGGCTTTGGCTTCGGTGGATGCCCTCGCCTATTCCTATGTGCTGGTAGACTGCCCGCCCTCCTTCAATCTCTTGACGATGAATGCGATGGCGGCGGCGCATTCGGTTCTCGTGCCATTGCAGTGCGAGTTTTTTGCGCTTGAAGGCTTGAGCCAGCTGTTGGAGACGGTGGATCAGGTGCGGCAGACGGTCAATCCGGGCCTCGATATCCAGGGTATCGTACTGACTATGTTCGATTCCCGGAACAATCTCGCCCAGCAGGTCGTCAGCGACGTCCGCTTGCACTTGGGGGATAAGGTTTATCATACCCTCATTCCCCGCAATGTGCGGGTGTCCGAGGCACCTTCCTATGGCAAGCCGGCCATTCTCTATGACCTTAAATGCGCCGGAAGTCAGGCTTATCTCCAGTTGGCCTCGGAAGTCATTCAGCGCGAAAGGCAGCGGAAGGCCGCCTAATCGTTTCGGTATCGTAATTAATTGGGTGTCAGATGAACGACGACAGCTCCAAGAGGCGTCTGGGTCGCGGCCTTGCCGCTTTGATCGGCGAAATGGATCAGCCGCTGCACACCGGCGCTGCTCCCGCCGCCACCATCAGCGCCGATCGGCGGATCCCGATCGAGTTCGTTTCCCGTAACCCTCGCAACCCCCGCCGGCAGTTCGATGAGGCCGAGCTCCAGGACCTTGCAAGCTCGATCCGTCAGCACGGGATCGTTCAGCCGGTCGTCGTGCGCACCATCGGTCACGAACGATATGAGATCATCGCCGGCGAAAGGCGCTGGCGCGCGGCGCAACTTGCCGGCTTCACCGAAATACCGGTCATCGTGCGCGATGTCGACGACAGGACGGCGCTCGAAATCGCCATCGTCGAGAATGTTCAGCGCTCCGACCTCAATCCCCTCGAAGAGGCCCTGGGCTACGAGCAACTGATCGCGGAACACGGCTACACGCAGAACGATCTCGGCGACATCATCGGCAAGAGTCGAAGCCATGTTGCGAACAGCCTGCGCCTTCTGAAGCTGCCGGAGCCCGTGCGCGACATGCTTTCCGATGGCAGCCTTTCCGCGGGCCATGCCCGCGCGCTTATACCCACATCGGACCCGGTGGCATTGGCGCGCGCGGTCGTCTCGAAGGGTCTCTCGGTTCGCGAGGCCGAACGGCTGGCGCAGAACGACATCAAGTCGCAGAACGATCCCAACTACGCAAAGGGCCGCCAGCGCGAGGAAAAGGACGCCGATACGCTGGCGCTGGAGCGCACCCTGTCGGATAGCCTCGGCCTCGAAGTGAGTGTCAACCACAAGGCCAGCGGCGGGCATCTCAAGATCACATATAAGACGCTCGATCAACTGGAAGAGATTTGCCGGCTGCTCGAACGGCGTTGAAGTACAAACTCAACGCCTCGCCGACTGGATGGTGATCGCCAGGAGATTCTGGATCACCAGGCTTTCCTCGAGGCTCTGGCGGCTGCGGCTTTGATAGATCGTCGCCTGCAGGCGGCCCAATTCGCGTCGAATCGCCGGCCCGGTCCAGTGTTTCAGCGCCGCCTCGACAACCGGCTTGCGGCGGAAGTGCAGGCCGCGGCCGAGGCTTGCGACGACCTGGCCCGCAGACTGGCGGCTCGCATCCATTTCGGCTCGCATCACGTCGAGCTGCTGGAATTGCCTGAGGCAGGCCTGAAGCACCAGGAAAGGCGGCGTCTTGGATGTCGTGATCTTCTTCATCGCATGCAGCAGCGCGTCGGCGTCGCCCTTCAACACCGCATCGACCGCATCGTCGACCGAAATGGCGCTGGCGTCGCCGACGATACCGAGGACGTCATCCTCATCGACCATATCCTTGCCGCGGCAATAGAGGGCGAGTTTGCGAAGCTCGTTGCGCGAAGCCATGCGGTCGCCCCCGAGCGCCTCGACGAGGCGTTCGCGCGCGGCGGGACCGATGCGCAGGCCCGCTTCCGAAAGTTCCGTGTCGACAAGTGCCTGCAGGCCCCTGATGTCGTCGCTGTAGCAGGCGATCGAAGCGACGGAGCGGGAAGTCTCGCCAACCTTCCTGAGCGCCGCCCCCTTCTTGAGGTCGCCGGCTTCGACGATGAGACGGGCGCCGGCCGGGGGATCGGCCGCGAGGATCTGCAGCGCTTCGGTGAGCGCCTTCTCAGCGGACGCGCCGCGCACCCAGACCAGCTTGTCGCCGCCGAACAGGCCGATGGCATTGACCTCGTCAAGCACGCTACCGGCGCCCTGCAAGGTAGCTGCGTCCAGCTTGACGACGGCGAAGGGATCATCGAGGGGGATGCCGAAGCTGCCGGCGAGCTCGGACGCGCGTTCCGAGACGAGGCCGCGATCGGGACCGTAGAGCAGGAATAGCCGGTAGATCGCCGCAGATCGCTGCAGGAAACTATCGAATTCGTGCGACTTGACCTCGCTCATCTGACGATCGGATCAGCGGCCGAGGGCGGCTGCAAGGTCGGCCCCGATAATCTCCGCCAGCTCCTTGGCGGCGCGGTTCTCGCCGTCGCGCACGGCGCGAATCTTGGCGAATTCCTGCTGGGGGAAGTCGACCAAGGCGACGGCCGTCCGGTTGCCTGCCTTCACGGTCTCGCCGGTGGCGGTCTTGGTCAGGTTGTAGTCGGCCTTCACGACGATGCGGCCGGCTCCGGCGTCGTCGTCGTCATGGTCATTATCCGTGCTCTCATAGAGCACGCCCATTGTCCGGTGCGAGACGCTAAGCGCCAGATGGTATTGCGGATTGACCGGTTCGCCCTGGCCGCGCGACGTCAGAAAGACGAGGGCATTTCGGACTTCCTGCTCGACGCGGTCGTCGGCTTCCGAAATCTCGATCGCGGCAAGCGCGATCGACGTCGAGCCAGTCGGACCGTCGGAATAAAGGGGCCTGACCTGGCAGCCGCCGAGTGCCGCAAGCGACAATGCGCCGGCTACGAAGCCCAAGGACCGAAGACGGAAGCCAGCTATATCAGACAACGACATTGACGATCCTCTGAGGCACGACGATGATCTTCTTCGGGCGGCCGCCGTTGAGCGCGGCCTTGACGGCATCCAGCGCGAGCACGGCGCTTTCGATCGCACTCTGATCTGCGTCGCGCGCGATTGTCAAATCGGCACGCTTTTTCCCGTTGATCTGGACCGGCAGCGTGATCTCGTTCTCGACGATGAGCGCAGGATCGAATTTCGGCCAAGGCCTCTCGGCGATGAGACCTTTGCCGCCGATCTCCCGCCAGCATTCTTCCGCAAGATGCGGCATCATCGGCGCGATCAGGTTGATCAGGATCGCGGCGGCGTCCTTTACCGCAGCAGTCAGAGCGTTGTCCGCCTTGCCGCTCGCGACCTGCGTCAGCGGGGCGGCCATGGCGTTCACCAGCTCGTAGATACGTGCGACCGCCTTGTTGAAGGCGAGCTTGTCATAGTCCGCCTCTACCGCCTTGAGCGTGCGATGTGCGGCCTGGGACACTGCAAGCCCCTCGCCTCCGCTTGCCGGCGCGGCATCGACGGCACGCAGCCTCTCCGCGGCCTCGGTCAGAAGACGCCAGACGCGCTGCACGAAGCGATGGGCGCCTTCGACGCCTGCCTCGGACCAGATGACGTCGCGATCCGGCGGCGAATCGGAGAGCACGAAGAAACGTGCCGTGTCGGCACCGTAGGAGCCGATGATGTCATCCGGGTCGACGACGTTCTTCTTCGACTTCGACATCTTCTCGATCGAGCCGATGGCGACTTCCTCGCCGGTCTCGATGTGGACCGCGCGCCGCTGTCCGTCGACTTCCTCCACGCGGATCTCGGCGGGCGTGATCCATTCCCGCTGCGCGCCTTCGCCGCGGCTATAGGTCTCGTGGACGACCATGCCCTGCGTGAACAGCCCCTTGAAGGGCTCGTCCAGCGCCACATGGCCGGTCGCCTTCATCGCGCGGGTGAAGAAGCGCGAATAGAGCAGATGCAGGATCGCGTGCTCGATGCCACCGATATACTGGTCGACCGGCAGCCAGTGATTGGCCGCTTTCGGATCCGTCGGGTTGTCCTCCCAGGGCGCCGTAAAGCGGGTGAAGTACCAGGAGGAATCGACGAAGGTATCCATCGTGTCGGTTTCCCGGCGCGCGTCCTTGCCGCATTGCGGGCAGGCGACGTGACGCCAGGTCGGGTGACGATCGAGCGGATTGCCGGGTTTGTCGAAGGTCACGTCCGGCGGCAGCGTCACGGGCAGATCTGCCTTCGGCACCGGAACGACGCCGCAGTCGTCACAGTGAATGACCGGGATCGGGCAGCCCCAGTAGCGCTGGCGGGAAATGCCCCAGTCGCGCAGGCGGAAATTGACCTTGCGCTCCGCGCGCGGCGTGCCGTTCAGCAGATCGTTTTCGAGCCTGGAGGCGACGGTCTCGAACGCCTCTTCCGCCGAAAGCCCGTCGAGGAAGCGCGAATTGATCATCACGCCGTCGCCGTCATAGGCCTCGTCGCCGATCGTGAAGGTCTGCGGATCGGCATCCTTCGGCATCACCACCGGAACGACCGGCAGATCATATTTGCGGGCGAAGTCGAGGTCGCGCTGGTCGCCCGAGGGGCAGCCGAAGATGGCGCCCGTGCCGTAGTCCATCAGCACGAAATTGGCGACGTAGACCGGCAGCTCCCAGTTCGGATCGAAGGGATGCCGTGCGCGTATGCCGGTGTCGATGCCCTTCTTCTCCGCCGTTTCCAGTGCGGCGAGCGACGTGCCGGCGCGCCGGCATTCCTCGCAGAAGGCTTCGATCTCGGCGTTCTTGGCTGCGGCATCCCTGGCGAGCGGATGATCGGCGGAGATCGCCAGGAAGGAGGCGCCGAACAGCGTGTCCGGCCGCGTCGTATAGACCGTGACTTCCTTTTCCTCGCCGGGGACCGTCGCCGGATCGAGCTCCCAGCGGACCGAAAGCCCTTCTGAGCGGCCAATCCAGTTCTTCTGCATCAGCCGCACTTTTTCGGGCCACTCGTCGAGCGTGTCGAGCGCGTCGAGCAGATCCTGGCTGAAGTCGGTGATGCGGAAGAACCATTGCGTCAGCTCGCGCTGTTCAACGAGCGCGCCGGAGCGCCAGCCGCGGCCTTCTATTACCTGCTCGTTGGCAAGCACAGTATTGTCGACCGGGTCCCAGTTGACCTTCGACTGCTTTCGGTAGACCAGGCCTTTTTCCAGGAAATCGAGGAAAAGGTGCTGCTGGCGCTGGTAATATTCGGGATCGCAGGTCGCAAATTCCCGGCTCCAGTCGAGCGAAAGCCCCATGACCTTGAGCTGCGCCTTCATCGAGGCAATGTTCTGGTACGTCCAGCTCGCCGGATGGACGCCGCGCTCCATGGCGGCGTTTTCCGCCGGCATGCCGAAGGCGTCCCAGCCCATCGGGTGCAGCACGTTGAAGCCGCGGGCGCGCTTGTAGCGGGCGACCACGTCGCCCATCGTGTAATTGCGCACGTGACCCATGTGGATCCGTCCGGATGGATAGGGGAACATCTCCAGGACGTAATATTTGTCGCGCGGATCGTCGTTCTTCGTCTCGAAGACCTTGCCCGCTTCCCATTGGTGCTGCCAGCGCGGTTCGGCATCGCGCGGATTATATCGTTCGGTAGCCATGTCTTTGTCGATGTTCCGGAAATTCTGCCGGGCGCGAGCGCCCGCGCGTGATAGCTGGCGTGACCTTCACCACGAAACGCCCCAAGCGTCAAGTTTTGAAGGATTCGCCAGGCGGTCCACTCGATTCGCAGTTCAACGAGGGCAGATGACGCCACGGCCGAGGCGAACCCGCCCGCTCCGGCTTGTGCTGGACTTGGCAAGCACCGCAAGTTTCAATAAGCCGCTAGCGAAGATGTCGAAACGATCTTGAACAGGAGCGTGGGGATGGAAGTCGAGGAACGGCTGAACGAAGTGCTGAGCCGGATTCGCGCAAGCGAGAAGTCGGCGAACCGTCCGGAAAATACCGTCAGTCTGGTGGCCGTGTCGAAAACCTTCGACGCCGAGACGATCCGGCCGGTGATCGAAGCTGGCCAGCGCGTCTTCGGCGAGAACCGCGTGCAGGAAGCGCAGGCCAAATGGCCCGCGCTCAAGCGTGAGACCCCCGACATCGAGCTGCACCTGATCGGTCCGCTGCAATCCAACAAGGCTGCCGACGCCGTTGCGCTCTTCGACGTCATCGAGACGATCGACAGGGAGAAGATCGCGCGCGCGGTCGCCGCCGAAATGAAGCGCCAGGGACGCGACATCCGCCTCTATGTTCAGGTGAACACCGGTCTCGAGCCGCAGAAGGCCGGCATCGCGCCGGAAGACGCGGCCGCTTTCGTCGCGCTCTGCCGTGACGAGTTGGCTCTGAACATCGAAGGACTGATGTGCATTCCGCCGTTCGACGAAAATCCGGGACCGCACTTCGCCCTGCTCGCCAAGCTTGCCGGTCAGTGCGGCCTTTCCAGGCTCTCCATGGGCATGTCCGGTGACTTCGAAACGGCAATCGCCTTCGGCGCCACCGGCGTGCGGGTAGGCTCCGCCATTTTCGGAGCGCGCTGAGTCCCGCTCCCCATTACCCTTTCGTCGGGGTTCCCGTTTACCTCCGTTCGCCTATCTTTCGAAGTGGAGGAACCGGGCTTCTCGTCCGGAGAGCGAGTGGGAGGAAACGGGTATGGCGAGCCGCTATTCCGAAGTGTATGCCGCGTGGAAAACCGATCCGCACGGCTTCTGGGCAGATGCCGCATCGGCGATCGACTGGTTCAAGCGGCCGGAGCGCATTTTCGAGCCTGCCGGCGGCACCTATGGTCACTGGTTTCCGGACGGCGTCACCAACACCTGCCACAACTGCCTGGACCGGCATGTCGAGGCCGGCCGTGGCGAGCAGCTGGCCTTTATATACGACAGTCCCGTCACCGGACGGATCGAGAGGATCTCCTATGCGGACCTGCTCGCCGATGTGAAGGCTATGGCTGCGATCTACCGCAAGCTGGGCGTCGACAAGGGCGATCGCATCATCATCTACATGCCGATGATCCCGCAGGCGGCGATCGCCATGCTCGCGGCAGCGCGGATCGGCGCGGTGCATTCCGTCGTCTTCGGCGGCTTTGCCGCCAACGAACTCGCCATGCGCATCGATGATTGCCAGGCGAAGATCGTCGTCTCGGCGAGCTGCGGGCTGGAGCCCGGGCGAACCGTCGCCTACAAGCCTCTGCTCGATCAGGCGATCGAAACGGCCAGCCACAAGCCGGCCCGTTGCCTCATCTATCAGCGCGACATGCTCGCCGCCGAAATGGTTAGCGGCCGCGACATCGATTTCGCCGAAGCGCTTGCGGCGGCCAGAGACGCCGGTGAGGAAGCCTCTTGCACGCCGGTCGCCTCCACCGATCCGCTCTATGTCCTCTATACGTCCGGCACGACCGGCCAGCCGAAAGGCGTCGTGCGGGACAATGGCGGCCACATGGTCGCGCTCAGATGGTCGATGGAGCACTTCTTCGGAGTCAATGCCGGCGACGTGTTCTGGGCGGCTTCCGACATCGGCTGGGTGGTCGGTCATTCCTACATCGTCTATGGGCCGCTCCTCAACGGCTGCACCTCGGTCCTCTTCGAAGGAAAGCCGGTCGGGACGCCCGACCCCGGAACCTATTGGCGCGTCATTTCCGAACGCGGCGTGGCCGTCATGTTCACCGCGCCGACGGCGCTGCGAGCGATCCGCAAGGAGGACCCGGAAGCGGCCCATGCGGGCCGTTACGACCTGTCGCGGTTCCGGGCGCTTTATCTCGCGGGCGAGCGGGCCGACCCGGACACGATCCGCTGGGCGGAACGGGCGCTGAAGGTCCCGGTCATCGATCACTGGTGGCAGACCGAAACAGGATGGCCCGTTGCCGGCAATCCATTGGGTCTCGGCCTCCTGCCGGTAAAATACGGTTCCCCGGCGGTTCCCCTCCCCGGCTATGACGTGCAGGTCGTCGACGACGCGGGCCACCCGGTGGAAACCGGCACGCTCGGCAATGTCGTGATCAAGCTGCCGTTGCCGCCCGGCTGCCTGCCGACTCTGTGGAATGCCGATCACCGCTTCCATGCGGCCTATCTCGAGGAATATCCCGGCTTCTACAAGACGGCGGATGCCGGCTATGTCGACGAGGACGGCTATATCTTCATCATGGCCCGGACCGACGACATCATCAACGTCGCGGGACACCGGCTGTCGACGGGGGCCATGGAAGAGGTTTGCGCCAGCCATCCGGACGTCGCCGAATGCGCCGTGATCGGCATCGCCGATCCCCTCAAGGGGCAGGTGCCGGCGGGCTTCCTGGTCATCAACGCCAATGTTTCCCGTGAAACGGAAGAAATCGAGAAGGAGGTTGTCGGTCTCGTGCGCGAGCGCATCGGGCCGGTCGCCGCCTTCAGGACGGCGGTCTGCGTCAAGCGGCTGCCAAAGACGCGATCCGGCAAGATTCTGCGCTCGACGATCCAGAAGATCATCGACCGACAGCCATGGACGATGCCGGCAACGATCGACGATCCGGCGATCCTGGACGAGATTACCGAACTGCTGCGGTCAAAGGGGATCGGCGTTTAGAGCGGGATGAGGAAAAGTGTGCGCGGTTTTCCGCCCCGCATCCCGCGTCTCAACTTCTTGGAATCGATCACGTTAATGCTTTTAGGTCGACTCGACTAAAAACATCGTGATCTAGCACTTCCAGGAAGTGTGCGCGGGACTGCACCTCGTCCGCCTGCCGGCAAGCGGGGCCAAAAGGCAAGCGGCGCCCGCCTGCGCCGATCCTGTCAGCGACGGTCAATAAAAAACCCGGATCCTGCGATCCGGGTTTGTGCATCTCGCCGATGGCGAAGCGATCAGTAGTCGTCTTCCTCGTCGTCCTTGCGGTCCGACTTCAGCGACTTCAGCTTGGCGAAGACGGCATCGGCGTCGATTTCCTTTTCCTCTTCGCGATCCTGGCCGTAGTCGAGCTTCTCGGTTTCCTGTGCGGATTCGAGCGTTGCGCCGGTCTCGGCTGCCGAAGGCAGCGGGCGCCCCTTGGAGGCGCGCTCGACCTCGAGGTCCAGGTCGATCTGCGAGCAGAGGCCGAGAGTCACCGGGTCCATCGGCGTCAGGTTGGCGGAGTTCCAGTGGGTGCGCTCGCGAATCTGCTCGATCGTCGCCTTCGTCGTGCCGACAAGACGCGAGATCTGCGCGTCCTTCAGCTCCGGATGGTTGCGGACCAGCCACAGAATGGCGTTCGGGCGGTCCTGACGCTTGGAGACCGGCGTATAGCGCGGGCCCTTGCGCTTGGAGTCCGGGACGCGGACCTTCGGCTCCGAAAGCTTGAGTTTGTGATTCGGATTTCCTTCGGCGCGTGCGATCTCGTCGCGCGAAAGCTGACCGGTAGCGATTGGATCGAGGCCCTTGATACCCTGCGCCGATTCACCGTCGGCAATCGCCTTGACCTCGAGCGGGTGCAGCTTGCAGAACTGCGCGATCTGGTCGAACGAGAGTG
The DNA here is from genome assembly GCF_017876815.1 of Sinorhizobium meliloti. Taxonomy (NCBI): domain Bacteria; kingdom Pseudomonadati; phylum Pseudomonadota; class Alphaproteobacteria; order Hyphomicrobiales; family Rhizobiaceae; genus Ensifer; species Ensifer meliloti. The sequence continues at coordinate 1,373,282 of NZ_JAGIOS010000001.1, forward strand.
CGGTGTTGTCAACCAGCCAGACGGCTGTTGCCTTGGGCATAAGCAGTTGCTGAGCCATGGATATAGTCCTTTTGTCCGTCCGCGCCGGTGTCGCGGGCCGTGGAGTCTACCACTCATTTCCGGGAATTGGGGGTTCTATACCGTTCTTGTCTCGAAATTGCAATTCTTCACTTTCAAATGTGCTTTTGTCTAATTGCGGACCGGAAGCGACCTGCTTATGAATTGTCGCAAAGGACCGGTGGGAGCCGATCCGGGGCGGAATGAGGAAATCTGTGCGCGGTTTTCCGCCGGCATTCCGCCCATGATCTGACCAGAAATGCGCAGGGAGGAAAATTATGGACGTCAAGACCTACCCGGTCCTGGAAGCGGCCAAGAACCGCACGCTGCTCGACAATGCGACCTATCTCGAATGGTATCGCGAGAGCGTTGCCGATCCGGAGAAGTTCTGGGGCGAGCACGGCAAGCGGATCGAATGGTTCGAGCCCTATACCAAGGTCAAGAACACGTCCTTCGAGGGCGATGTCTCGATCAAGTGGTTCGAAGACGGACTGACCAACGTCTCCTACAATTGCATCGACCGCCACCTGAAGACGCACGGCGAAAAGACGGCGATCATCTGGGAGGGAGACAATCCCTATCTCGACAAGAAGATCACCTATAACGAGCTCTACGACAAGGTTTGCCGTCTTGCCAACGTCTTGAAGGAGCAGGGCGTAAAGAAGGGGGACCGCGTCACCATCTACATGCCGATGATCCCGGAAGCAGCCTATGCGATGCTCGCCTGTGCCCGCATCGGCGCGATCCATTCGGTCGTTTTCGGCGGCTTTTCGCCCGAGGCGCTCGCCGGCCGCATCGTCGATTGCGAGTCCACCTTCGTGATCACCTGCGACGAGGGCGTGCGCGGCGGCAAGCCGGTTGCGCTCAAGGAGAACACCGATACCGCGATCGACATCGCTGCCAGACAGCACGTCACGGTCAGCAAGGTCCTCGTCGTGCGCCGCACCGGCGGCAAGGTCGGCTGGGCACCGGGCCGCGATCTCTGGTATCACCAGGAGACCGCGGCGGCAGAGCCGCATTGCCCGCCGGAAAAGATGAATGCGGAGGACCCGCTCTTCATTCTCTATACTTCGGGTTCGACCGGGAAGCCGAAAGGCGTGCTGCACACGACCGGCGGCTATCTCGTCTATGCTTCGATGACGCATCAATACGTGTTCGACTACCAGGACGGCGACATCTACTGGTGCACGGCCGATGTCGGCTGGGTCACCGGTCACTCCTACATCGTCTACGGGCCGCTCGCCAATGCGGCGACGACGCTGATGTTCGAGGGCGTGCCGAACTTCCCCGACGCGGGACGGTTCTGGGAAGTAGTCGACAAGCACAAGGTCAACATCTTCTATACCGCGCCGACCGCGATCCGCTCGCTGATGGGAGCGGGCGACGATTTCGTCAAGCGCTCCTCGCGTTCTTCGCTGCGCCTGCTCGGAACGGTCGGCGAGCCGATCAATCCGGAAGCCTGGGAGTGGTACTATCACGTCGTCGGCGACGAGCGCTGCCCTGTCGTCGATACCTGGTGGCAGACCGAAACCGGCGGCATACTGATCACGCCGCTGCCGGGGGCTACCGATCTCAAACCCGGCTCCGCGACGCGGCCCTTCTTCGGCGTCCAGCCGCAGATCGTCGACAGCGACGGCAAGGTCGTAGATGGCGCGGCCGACGGCAACCTTTGCATCACCGATAGCTGGCCCGGACAGATGCGGACGGTCTATGGCGATCACGAACGCTTCATCCAGACCTACTTCTCCACCTACAAGGGCAAGTATTTCACGGGCGACGGCTGCCGCCGCGACGAGGACGGCTACTATTGGATCACCGGCCGCGTCGACGACGTCCTGAACGTTTCCGGCCACCGGCTCGGCACGGCGGAGGTGGAATCGGCGCTCGTCTCGCACAACCTCGTTTCCGAGGCGGCGGTCGTCGGCTACCCGCATCCGATCAAGGGTCAGGGCATCTATTGCTACGTTTCGCTGATGGCCGGCGAGGTCGGAGACGACGAACTGCGCCAGGCGCTCGTCAAGCACGTCCGCTCGGAAATCGGACCGATCGCGACACCGGACAAGATCCAGTTCGCGCCCGGCCTGCCGAAAACACGCTCAGGCAAGATCATGCGCCGGATTCTCCGCAAGATCGCCGAGGACGATTTCGGTTCGCTCGGCGACACTTCGACGCTCGCCGATCCGGGCGTCGTCGACGACCTGATCGCCAATCGTCAGAACCGCGCTTGATGTGAGCCGGGGTACGGGTGGCAACAGCCCCTCATCCCGCTGCCGCGACCTTCTCCCCGCAAGCGGGGAGAAGGGGCATTGCGGCCACCGCACTCCCTCGCATTTGCTGTAACCGCATCAGCATTCTCGTCCCCTCTCCCCGCTCGCGGGGAGAGGGTTAGGTGAGGGGCGAAGCGCAAAGCGATGTACGGGTGGAACGCAGCGGCCGATTCGCCACCGAAACGAAAACCCTGACGGCCTGCCCTCAGAAATCGATCGCGCGGCCCTTGATCTCCCAATCGCCGAAGCGAGCCGGGTCGAGGCCGCCGCGCCCGCCGAGTTCCGCCGGCATATCCTTCGGCGCTTCGGCACGTCGCCGCTCTTCCGCCTCCTTCAGAGCGCGTAGCGCTGCCGGGGAAAGCGGACGTTTGGGGCGGTCGGGAGAATTGTCGTTGTCGTTCTGCATACCGGTCGCGGTTTCCGTAACGATATTGAAGAGCTGGCCGTTTATCCCCATCATATAGGCACTTCCGTGTGAACGGAAAAGCTTGATTCACGTGAAACCTTCGCGCGTACCGAATGGAACGAAGCGGCTGCAGGCGGCTTTCCAAGAGGCGCGGGAAGGACACCGATTTGGTTGGAGCTCATTCATGAATCTCATGCGCACCGCAATGCTGCTCGCCTTCATGACCGTCCTCTTCATGGCCGTCGGCTATGTCATCGGCGGCCGCGGTGGCATGATGATCGCCCTCGTCATCGCCGCAGGCATGAACTTCTTCTCCTACTGGAATTCCGACCGGATGGTCCTGCGGATGTACCGGGCGCAGGAGGTGGACGAGCACAGCGCGCCGGAATATTACGGGATCGTCCGCGATCTGGCGAAGAATGCCGGCCTGCCGATGCCGCGCGTCTACGTCATCGACAGCCCGCAGCCGAATGCCTTCGCCACCGGTCGCAATCCGGAGAATGCCGCGGTCGCCGCTTCGACGGGACTGCTGCATTCGCTTTCCTACGAGGAGGTTGCCGGGGTCATGGCGCATGAGCTCGCCCATATCCAGTATCGCGACACTTTGACGATGACGCTGACGGCGACGCTCGCCGGTGCGATTTCCATGCTTGGCAACTTCGCCTTCTTCTTCGGTGGCAACCGCGAGAACAACAATCCGCTCGGCTTCATCGGCGTGCTGATCGCGATGATCGTTGCCCCGCTCGCGGCCATGCTGGTACAGATGGCGATCAGCCGTACACGCGAATATTCCGCCGACCGCCGCGGTGCGGAGATATGCGGCAATCCGCTCTGGCTTTCCTCGGCGCTCCGCAAGATCGCCGGTGCCGCTCAGGTCATCCATAACAATGACGCCGAGCGCAATCCGGCGACGGCGCATATGTTCATCATCAATCCTCTCTCGGGCGAGCGGATGGACAATCTGTTCTCGACCCATCCGAACACGGAGAACCGGGTTGCGGCTCTGGAGAGAATGGCCCGCGAGACGTCCACGGGCTCGACGGCGCCGGTCCGCCCTGATAATGCAGGGCGCAAATCGCGCTCTGTCCCGAGAACCGGCTGGGGTCGCGGTGGTTCCGAACCGCCGAAAGGCCCCTGGTCCTGATGCCCGAAGACAATAAGAACGATTCACGTCCGAAACGATCCCGAGAGCACAACCGCTCCGGAGGGGCAGGAGCCCGGCCCGGTGCGGATGCCGCGGCCAAACCGGGCCTGAAGAGCCGCCAGGCGGCTGCCAAGATCCTGGCGGCGGTCGTGGACCGCAAGACGCCGCTGGACGGAATGCTCGATCCGGAGCGCGGGAACCCGGCCTATCGCGAGTTGAGCGAAGCCGATCGCGCGCTGGTGCGCGCCATTCTCAACTCGGCACTCCGCCATCTGCCTCGTATTCGTGCGGCCATAGACTCGCTTCTGCAAACGCCTCTGCCCGAGGGTGCTCGGGCTCTCGAACATGTGCTGACCGTTGCCGCCACGCAAATTCTCTATCTCGACGTTCCGGATCATTCGGCCGTCGACCTCGCAGTGGAACAGGCCCAGTCCGATCCGCGCAACCGCCGTTTCGCAAGCCTCGTCAACGCCGTGCTGCGGCGGCTTTCGCGTGAAAAGGAAGAAATTCTCGAAAAGCTGCGACAAGTCCCGGCGATGCCCGGCTGGTTCTTCGACAGGCTCGTCGCCTGTTACGGTCCCGACCAGGCCGAGCGCATCTCCGAGGCACAGCTCGTACCCGCCGCTATCGACCTGACCGTGAAATCCGATGCCGCTTCCTGGGCGGAGCGGCTCGCCGGCACCGTGTTGCCGACCGGCTCCGTTCGTCTTCAGGAATTCTCCGGTTCGATCCCGTCGCTTTCAGGCTTTTCGGAGGGCGCCTGGTGGGTCCAGGACGCGGCCGCCTCCATTCCGGCGCGCCTTTTCGGGGATATTTCCGGAAAGAAGGTGGTCGATCTCTGTGCCGCGCCCGGCGGCAAGACGGCGCAGCTCGTCCTCGCGGGGGCGGAGGTGACCGCGCTCGATCAGTCTTCAAGCCGGTTGCGGCGGCTCAAGGCCAACCTCGAGCGGCTTGGCTTCGAGGCCCGAACCAAGGAGAGCGATATGGCCGAGTTCCGGCCGGAAGAACTCTTCGACGCGGCCCTTCTCGACGCCCCCTGCTCCTCGACGGGCACCACCCGGCGGCATCCCGACGTGCTCTGGACGAAAGGCCCGCAGGACGTCGAGAAGCTCGCCAGGCTGCAGGAACGGCTGCTGCGGCACGCGCTTACCTTGGTGAAGCCCGGCGGTCTCATCGTTTTCTCCAATTGCTCGCTCGACCCGCTGGAGGGCGAGGAGGTCGTCGCCCGCGTCGTCGCCGACAGCGGATGCGAACGGGTGCCGATCGACGCAGCCGATTGGCCGGGGCTCGAAAAGGCAATCACCGCGCTTGGAGAGTTCCGCACGACACCTGCGATGCTGCCGCTGGAACCGCCCTTCGCCGGTGGCCTCGATGGCTTTTATGCCGCCGTGCTGCGCCGTGCGGGTGCCTGAGGGCGCTCATCAACAGACTGTTTTGCTGGAACAATTGACGCCCTCGGACGGCCCGCCTATCAATGGCGGCAGGGTTGATAAATATTTAATGATCTTTCCCGCACGATTCCGATCTTCTGCTTGATCCTCGAATCGGCTCCGGTTCAAGAGGAAACCCACGGGCGCCGATGCCGTTTTCCAGTAAAACAAGGCTCCTATATTTGTATTTGCGCGAAGGCCAACGACGATTGGCGCGCCTGCTTTCGCGCGGAATGACGACGGCGCTGCGCTTTGCGGGGTCTACGCCCGCCCGCCTGATCGTCGCACCCACGGATCTTCGGGCCATCGATCCCTTCGCCGCCGAAGAGATCCTCGCGGGTCGTTTTCCGCTCGCCGGCCGCGTTCTGGATACCGAAGGCGAATCGCCTTTCGAAATCGACCTGCCGTCGCACGAGTTCGCGGCCCGGCTTCATTCCTTCGGCTGGCTGCGTCACATGCGGGCGATACAGGACGAAGCCGGCTCGATCAGGCTGCGCCAGATCATGGACGACTGGATGGGCAGCCATGGCCGAAGCATCGGCGAAATCTCGTGGGAAGCGGACGTGGTTGCGCAGCGCGTCATCGCCTGGCTGTCCCATTCGCCGGTGGTGCTGCGCAACGCCGAGCACGGTTTCTATCGCCGCTTCCTGAGAAGCCTTGCCCTTCAGGTCCGCTATCTCCGGAATGTCGCCGAGACCGTTTCCGATGGAGAGGCGCGCCTGAGGGTTCGCCTGGCACTCGCCATGGCCTCCGTTTCGATGCCGGCTACGGCGTCGGCGATCCGCAAGGCGTCGCGTAATCTGGATCTGGAGCTGGAGCGGCAGCTTCTGCCCGACGGGGCGCATTTCTCCCGAAACCCCCGCGCCGGGCTCGAGCTGCTGCTCGATCTGCTGCCGCTGCGCCAGACCTATGTCAATCTCGGACACGACGTGCCCTCGAGGCTCATTCCCTGCATCGACCGCATGTATCCGGCGCTCCGCTTCTTCCGCCACCAGAGCGGGGAGCTCGCCCTCTTCAACGGCGCGACTTCGGTTCTCGCCCATGAGCTCGCCTCGGTGCTCAGATATGACGAGACGTCCGGCGAGCCGTTCCGGTCCTTGCCGCACGCCCATTACGAACGTCTGGCGATGGGCGATACCGTCATCATCATGGACACCGGACGACCGCTTTCGGTCGACCTGTCGCGCAGCGCCCATGCCGGCTGCCTCTCCTTCGAGATGTCCTCCGGCAGGAACCGCTTCGTCGTCAACTCCGGCGCGCCGAAATTTGCCGGCGATCGATTTCGGCAGATGGCGCGCACGACCGCCGCGCATTCCACAGTCACCGTCGACGACACGTCCTCCTGCCGCTTTTCGCAGTCGCGCTTCCTCGGCCCGGTCATGATCAGCGGCCCCTCGCGCATCGTGATCGAGAGGAAGGACGAGCCGGGAAGCATCGAGCAGGTCAAAGCGAGTCACGACGGCTACCTTGCGCCCTTCGGCCTGATCCACGAGCGCGACATCGGAATTCTCAATGGCGGGCGGCTGCTACGCGGTCGCGACCGACTGCTGCTGGAGGATGGCAGCGATCCGGAAAATGACGACGACGCGACCGCTGTCGCCCGTTTCCACATCCATCCGGCAATCGGCATGCGCCGGCACAGCGAGAGCGAGATATATCTGACGGCACCCGATGGAGAGGCATGGCTCTTCGCCTGTCGCGACGGTGCGCTCGCGATCGAGGAGGACATTTTCTTCGCCGATCCCTCCGGCGTGCGCGCCTCGTCGCAGATAAGCGTGACCTTCTCCGCCGCCTCGCAGCCGGAAATCCAGTGGACGTTCACACGCGAGGGATGATCCCGAAATTGCGCCGGGCCTATTTTCCCGTTGTCGCGGCGCCGAAGGTTCCTTCCGGGAACAAGCTATGCTAACGGGCAGCCATCCCAATCGCCGGAACCTCCTCACTACGCGTCCGGCGCTGCCAAAGGAGCAAGGTCGATGGCTGTCGCCTCCAAGAAAATCCCCGCCCCGGACGAGGTCCGGATCAAAACCGCCCTCCTTTCGGTCTCCGACAAGACGGGCATCGTCGAACTCGCCCGCGCCCTCAACGACAAGGGTATCCGGCTCATCTCGACCGGCGGTACGCACAAGGCGCTTGCCGATGCCGGCCTTCCCGTCAGCGACGTGTCGGAGCTGACCGGCTTTCCGGAAATCATGGACGGGCGCGTCAAGACGCTTCACCCCGGCGTCCATGGCGGTCTTCTCGCGATCCGCGACGACGCGGAGCATGCGGACGCCATGAGCGCGCACGGCATCACCGCGATCGATCTCGCCGTCATCAATCTCTATCCCTTCGAAGAAGTCCGGGCCAAGGGCGGCGACTATCCGACCACGGTCGAGAATATCGATATCGGCGGCCCCGCGATGATCCGGGCATCGGCCAAGAACCATGCCTATGTGACGATCGTCACCGACCCGGCGGACTATTCGCCGCTGCTGGAGGAAATCGCAGACGGCGCGACGCGCTACGCCTTTCGCCAGAAAATGGCGGCCAAGGCCTATGCCCGCACGGCGGCCTATGATGCGACGATCTCCAACTGGTTCGCCGAAGTGCTCGACACGCCCATGCCGCGCCACCGCGTCCTCGGCGGCCTGCTCAGGGAAGAGATGCGCTACGGCGAGAACCCGCACCAGAAAGCCGGATTCTACGTGACCGGCGAGAAACGGCCGGGAGTGGCCACGGCGGCGCTGCTACAGGGCAAGCAGCTCTCCTACAACAACATCAACGATACCGATGCCGCCTTCGAACTGGTGGCGGAATTCCTGCCGGAGAAGGCACCGGCCTGCGCCATCATCAAGCATGCCAACCCCTGCGGCGTTGCGACCGCGCCCTCGCTCGCGGAAGCCTATCGCCGGGCGCTCGCCTGCGATTCGACCTCGGCATTCGGCGGCATCATCGCGCTCAACCAGGAACTGGACGCCGAGACCGCGGAAGAGATCGTCAAGCTCTTCACCGAGGTGATCATTGCGCCTTCGGTCAGCGACGACGCGAAAGCCGTCATCGCCCGCAAACCGAACCTGCGGCTGCTTGCGGCCGGCGGCCTGCCGGATCCGCGCACGCCCGGCCTGACGGCGAAGACGGTCGCCGGCGGGGTGCTCGTCCAGACGCGCGACAACGGCATGGTCGAGGACCTGGAGCTCAAGGTGGTTACCAAGCGTGCGCCGACGGCGCAGGAACTCGAAGACATGAAGTTCGCCTTCAAGGTGGCGAAGCACGTCAAGTCCAATGCCATAGTCTATGCCAAGGACGGCCAGACGGCGGGTATCGGCGCCGGCCAGATGAGCCGCGTCGATTCCGCGCGCATCGCTGCCATAAAGGCGGAAGAAGCGGCCAAGGCGATGGGCCTCGCCGAGCCGCTGACGCGCGGTTCGGCCGTCGCTTCGGAGGCCTTCCTCCCCTTCGCCGACGGGCTTCTGTCAGCCATCGCTGCCGGCGCAACCGCCGTCATCCAGCCGGGTGGTTCGATGCGCGACGAAGAAGTGATCGCGGCGGCGAACGAGCACGATGTCGCGATGGTCTTCACAGGCATGCGGCATTTCCGGCACTAGATCACGATGTTTTTGGGTCGGGTCGACCTAAGGACATGAACGTGATCGATTCCAAGAAGTCGAGACGCGGGATGCGGGCGCAAAACCGCCCACACTTTTTCTCATCCCGCTCTAAGCCTCCTGCGCGAAATTCCTATAGCGGCCGGTGCGCCGGATAGGGGGTCCGCAGGAGGATCACGAGACCGACGGCGAGAAAGGCGACCAGCGCCATCATGCCGATCCGGGCCGAACCGGTCACAAGCGTGATCGTCGCGACCGAGGCGGGCGCCAGGAACGAGGTGGCGCGGCCGGAAAGGGCGTAGAGACCGAAATAACGCCCGGCTTCGTCGGGCGAAACACTGCGCGCGAGGTAGGATCGGGATGAGGCCTGGACCGGCCCGAAGGCCACGCCGACCAAGAGTCCATACAGAATATAGGCCTTTTCGGCGGCGGTGCCGAAGAGGCCGCCCGAGTCCGTCGAGCCAAGCGGGACAAGCCCGAAGAGCGTGAAACCGGGCCCGGTCGAGACGATGCCGAGCGTGGCGATCGTCAGTGAGACGAGGCTTGCGACGACGATCGTCTTGGAGCCGAGCCGTGCATCCAGCCTGCTCGCATAAAGGCAGCCGAAGATCGCCACGACATTCAGGATGATGCCGTAGAGCCCGAGTTCCATCGTCTGCCATCCGAACATCCCGGCGGCGAAGGTGCCGCCGAGCGCGAGCAGCCCGTTGACGCCGTCCTGGAAGATCATCCGGGCGATCAGGAACCGCAAGATGCCGGCCCTCTCCTTGAGTTCGGCAAGCGTGCCCTTCAGTTCCTCGAAGCCCCGAGCGGTTGCCTTCGCCATGGACATCCTTGCCCTGGTCGCATCCGGCGTGAAGAGGAACATCGGCAGGATGAAAACGAGGTACCAGGCGGCGGATATGGGGCCGGTGATCCGGGCGTCTTCGCCCTTTGCCGGATCGAGCCCGAACAGAGGCTCGAGTCCGATCGCCGTCTTGCCGGTCTGCGGGCTTCCGGCAATCAGCGCGACCACGGCGATCAGCACGATCATGCCGCCGAGATAACCGAGGCCCCAGGCGATGTTGGAGATGCGTCCCACTTCCTTTTCGCTCACGAGCCGCGTCATCATCGAATCGTTGAAGACGATGGAAAATTCGGCGGCCACGGTCGCCAGCGCCAGAAGGAGCGCCGTATAGATCAGGGACGAGCCCGGTGCCGCGTTCCAGAGCAGGGCGAGCGAGATGATCTTCACGGCGGCGAAAAAGGCGATCCACGGCTTTCGTGGGCCGGACGCATCGGCAATTGCGCCGAGGACCGGCGAAAGCAGGGCAATCACGATCCCCGCGACGGTCAGCGTATAGCCCCAGACCGCCTGTCCATGTGCGGGATCGGCCGTTAGCCGGGAAACAAAATAGGGCGCGAAGATGAAGGTGGTGATGACGGTGAAGAAGGGTTGCGCGGCCCAGTCGAACAGCATCCAGCCGGCAATGCCGAGACGCGAAGTCCGAGGCCGCTCCTCCATTCGCCCAGCCGCGATATCCACTTCATCCCTCCCCGGCACTTGCGCAAGCGCGCCGCGTTCGTAGGCGGCGGGCAGGGCAATGAAGAACAACCTTCAACCGGAGCGGAATTGGGCCCTCCGGCTTGTTTACGGCCGGAGGGACTGTGTCATTTCGTCCAGCCGCGTGCAAGATCGCTGAGGAGACCGGCTGCAACAGTGACCTTGGCGAGGGTCGTTTCGCCCTTTTCGGTCAGCAGCCTCAGCTGGTCGCCGACAGTGGCGACGCGTTGGCGATCGCGGTCCTGCCAGGCGAGAACGGGGTTTCGGTCGCCCTTATGCTCGACGAGGGCGGCGATGGTGATATCGCGGCGTGCGGTGCCGATATCGCCGACCGCCCGCGAGAGCGCCATTGACTCGAACTGCTCGGTGGCGGGCACGCGGTCGGCGGCCGCCAGCAGGCGGTTGATCCTCAGGCTCTCGGTGACGGTGAAATAGGCTTGGGCGGTGCGGCTCAGCGGCTCGCCAGTTACCGTGGCGATCTGCATGATCTCAGGGACCAGGGTCATGAGCGACAGTTCGGCGATTTCCTCGGCAAGCTTTGCCGACACGCCGTTTTCGATGAAGCCAGCGGCCCTCAGGCGCGCTTCCTCGGCACCCTCCCTGGATATCGCCGCCCGCATGGTGCCGCGCAGCTTCTGCAGCCCGTCGCGAAGCCGGGCAACCGCTTCGGCCACGGAGCCCTCGGAGGCGCGGGTGCGCAGCGCCCTTTCGGCGACGAGCGCAAAGATACGCCCCACCTCATGATAGAGCCTGTTCTGGATCGCGCCGCTGATCCTGTTGTCGAGCGCGTCGATCTCGCCGTAGATGCGCGGCAGATCGAAGCCATCCAGGGCCAGCACCGCTGCCTTCACGACGTCGGCGGATAGGAAGCCGGTGGCATCCGTCAGCGTCGAGACGAAAGCGGGGCCGCCGCGGTTTATCGTTTCGTTGGCGAGCACGGTCGCGATGATCTCACGGCGCAGCCGGTGCCCGTGAATGTCGCCGGCATAGGCCTTGCGCATCTTTGCGGGGAAGTAGCGCTCCAGGGTCGCCGTGAAATAGGGGTCGTCCGGAATCTCGCTGACGATCAGCTCGTCGAAGAGCACCAGTTTCGCATAGGAGAGCAGCACGCCGATCTCCGGGTGCGTGAGCGGCCGGCCCGCCTGGTAGCGCTCGCTCATCGCCTGGTCGGTCGGCAGGGTCTCGACCTTCCGGTTGAGGTGACCGTCGGCCTCCAGCCGCGCCATCAGCCGCGCCAGCGGCGTGCGGTTGGCGAGGCCCTGCATTTCGGTGAGCGAGATCGCCAGCGACTGCTGGTAGTTGTTACGCAGCACGAGATGTCCCACCTCGTCCGTCATCGATGCCAGAAGCGTGTTGCGCTTGGGCCGGGTCAGGCGGTCGTCGCGCATGGCCGAGGCAAGCGCGATCTTGATGTTGACCTCGACGTCGGAGGAATTGACGCCGGCCGAGTTGTCGATGGCATCGGAGTTGCAGCGCCCGCCATTGAGCGAGAAGCCGATACGGCCTTTCTGGGTGACGCCGAGATTGGCCCCCTCTCCGATCACGCGCGCCCGCACGTCCTCGGCGGAGACGCGGATCGCGTCGTTGGCGCGGTCGCCGACCTCCGCATCCGTCTCGTTGGCGCCGCGCACATAGGTGCCGATGCCGCCGAACCAGAGCAGGTCGACCGGGCTCTTCAGGATTGCGCTCATGATCTCGAAGGGCGTTGCCTTCGGCTTGTCGATGCCGATCGCCGCCATCGCTTCGGGGGTGAGTGTCACCAGTTTTTCCGAACGCGAGATGATCATCGCGCCGGGCGAGAGCGCCTTGCGGTCATAATCCTGCCAGCTGGAGCGTGGCAGCGCGAACATTCGCTTGCGCTCGCCAAAGGAGAGATCGATATCCGGCTCGGGATCGATGAAGATATCGCGGTGATCGAAGGCCGCGATCAGCCGGATCTTTTCCGAAAGCAGCATGCCGTTGCCGAAGACGTCACCCGACATGTCGCCGACGCCGGCGACGGTGAAGGGCGTCGTCTGGATGTCGACGTCCATTTCGCGGAAGTGCCGCTTGACGGCCTCCCACGCGCCGCGTGCGGTAATCCCCATCTTCTTGTGGTCGTAGCCGGCGGAGCCGCCTGAAGCGAAGGCGTCGTCGAGCCAGAAGTCCGCTTCCTGGGCGAGCGCATTCGCCGTGTCGGAGAAGGTTGCCGTTCCCTTGTCGGCGGCAACGACGAAATAGGGGTCGTCGCCGTCGAGCCGTAACGTGTCCTCAGGGGGAACGACCTCCTGGCCGATGATATTGTCGGTAACCGAGAGCAGCGTGCGGATATAGGTCTTGTATGCTTCCGTTCCCGCCTTGAAGATCTCGTCGCGGCTGCCGCCGACAGGCAGCTGCTTGGGATAGAAGCCGCCCTTGGCGCCGACCGGAACGATGACGGCGTTCTTCACCTGCTGCGCCTTGACGAGACCGAGCACCTCGGTCCGGTAGTCCTGTGCCCGGTCGGACCAGCGAAGCCCGCCGCGCGCTACCTTGCCGAAGCGCAGATGGACGCCTTCCACTTCCGTGCCGTAGACGAAAATCTCGCGGAAGGGCCGCGGCTCCGGCAGGCCTTCGAGCTGCTTCGGATCGAGCTTGAAGGCAAGAACCGCGCGCGGCCTGCCCTCGGCGTCCTTCTGGAAATAGTTCGTCCGGAGCGTCGACTGGACCGCATTGACGTAGCGGCGCAGGATTCTGTCCTCGTCGAGGCTGGGCACGGCAGACAGCGCCTCCTCGATGCCTGTCAGCAAGGCGCTGCACTTCTTCGTGCGTGCTTTCACCTCCGTCGTCGGATCCATGCGCGTGGAGAAGAGACGGAAGATGTCGGCGGCGATCGTCGGATATTTGTTCAGGGTATCGGCGATATAGCCTTGGGAATAGGTGATGCCGGCCTGGCGCAGATAGCGCGCATAGGCGCGCAGTACCGTGATTTCGCGGGCGGTGAGCCCGGCAAGCAGGACCAGCCGGTTGAAGTTGTCGTCCTCCGTCGTGCCGTTCCAGGCCGCGAGGAAGGCCTCCTCCAGTGCCGGGCCGATTCTGGCGAGGTTGAGCGTGTGCCCGTCGCGGTGGATCAGTTCCATGTCGTGAAGGACGACCTCGCGGGGCTCGTCCCCATGGACGTGCACGCCGATGTCGTAGGTCTGCTCGCTGATGACACGGAAGCCGAGATTTTCGAGAAGCGGCACGCGGCGCGACAGCGAAACGGGCGTGTCGGCATGGAAGATCTTCAGTTCCAGCGTATCCGGCCGCTCCTGATGCCGGTGGTAGAAGGAGATGCGGATCGGGTCGCCAGCCGTGCAGGCGGCGATGTCTCCGAGGTCGGCATAGGCTTCCGCGGGCGTGAAGGCCGCCTGATAGGCCTCACCGACCGATATCTCGGTGCCCTCCTTGCGGGCGAGCAGATTGAACCGATCGATCCAGCGGGTGACGATGGCGCGGACCGCCTCTTCGAGCTTCGCCTGGGGAACCCGTGGCGTCTTGCCGCCGGAGCGTCCTATGATGAAATGGACGCGTGCGAGCCCGCCTTCGGGAAAGGCCGGGTAATAGGCCGAGACCCGGCCGTCATAGACTGTCTTCAGATAATCGCCGATCTTTTCGCGGACATCGGAATCGTATTGTTCGCGCGGCACGAACACGATGACCGACACGAAGCGGTCGAAGTGGTCGATGCGCGGCAGCACCCGTACCCGCGGGCGGTCGCCGAGTTCGTTGATCTGTTCGCAGAAGGCGGCGAGAAGCCCGACGTCGATCTGGAAAAGATCGTCGCGCGGATAGGCTTCCAGCGTGTTCGCCAGCGTCTTGCCGGAATGGCTCTGCGGATCATAGCCGAAATGATCGACGATCTTCTCGATCTTGTGCCTGAGCAGCGGGATCTCCGACGCCTGGCGCGTGTAGGCCGTCGAGGTGAACAGACCGACGATGCGCAGCTCGCCGACGACGTTGCCGGAGGCGTCGAAGCGCTTGATGCCGATATAGTCCATATGGGCACGCCGGTGGACGACCGACTTCACATTGGCCTTGGTCACGATCAGGAAGTCTGGGCCCTCGAGGAAGGCGAGGATTTCCGGCGTCGTCAGCACCGCATCCTTGCCCTGGCGCAGGACCCGCACGTCCGGATTGGACAGGATGCCGAGCCCCCTGCCCTTGCCGCGCTCGACGGTCGCCCGTCCGCCCTTGCCGGAATAGGTATATTCCCGCATGCCGAGGAAGGTGAAGTTGCTATCCCTTAGCCAGCGAAGGAACGCCAGCGCCTCGTCGCGGTCGCTCTTCTTGCGGGAAGCGTTGTAGTCCTCGAGCTCCCGCATTGCCTGGTCGAGCAAAGCGGTCATTGCCGGCCAGTCGTGTACGGCTTGATGAACCTGCTCCAGCACATCCGAGATGCGCTTGCTCAGTGAGCGTGCCTCGAGCGGCGTCAGCCTGCTCAAGTGGATTTGAATGTGGCTGACGCGGTGCTCGGGCGCGCTTTCCTCGTCCGGATCGAAGAGCTTCACGGGCTTGCCGGGTTCCATCACCAGAATCGGGTGGATCGCCAGGTGGATGTCGCGGTGGGTGCTCGTCACCTCTCCCATCACCGAATCGTAAAGGAAGGGCATGTTGCGCTCGGTGATCGCGATGATCGAAACCTCGATACCACCCGGTGCGACCCCTGCTACCGTCTCCACCGAGACCTGCGGCTTGCCGCCGTCCCAGCGCGCGAGCTCGCCGCGCGCGTGGGCAGCGGTGAGCGCCAGCATCTCAGGCGTGTAACGGTCGAGGTCATCGTTGCTCGCTCCGCCGAAGAGGATTTCCGGTGGCAGTGTCTCGGCCCCGAATCTGGACCCTGCCGCTCGGGCCGCATCGATGTGCCGATCCCGCTTCGGATTATGCTTCACGCCCATGAAATCGCTCTCCACTCATGATGGTTGAACCTACCAGAACCATGCCCAATGGCGACCGTTTTTATGATGGATTTCGGCAAAATGGAGCCGGATTTCGGAGAAAATCACGTAGATTCGACCTAAATCCATTTAAATCAAAGGTAATTTTGCAAAAATTTCCCGAAAAACCGCAAAAACGAACGAAAACGCCGAAGTTTCTTCACGCGTGGTCTGCAAGAGCAGCTGTTGACAGGCCGTGAGGGGCGGGCGATCACACTTCGAAAGCGAATAATGGGGTCTCCCGATGTCCGACACGCCTGCCGCGCCCGGTGCCGTCATCGTCATTTCGAGTCATGTGGTCCGCGGTGCGGTCGGCAACCGGGCTGCCGTCTTCGCGCTGGAAATGCTCGGCCATCGGGTCTGGGCTTTGCCGACGGTCGTGCTCCCCTGGCATCCGGGACACGGCCGGTCGACGCGGGTGACCATGCCGGACGAGGACTTCCGCTCGATCATTGACGATCTCGTCGCTGCGCCCTGGATCGGCGAGGTGCGCGCGGTGCTGTCCGGCTATCTGGGTTCCCCTGAACAGGCGGCGGCCGTTGCCGGCCTCGTGAAGGCGCTGCGCCGGCGTGATCCCGCGCTCTTCTATGCCTGCGATCCGATTCTTGGCGATGCGGGCGGCCTCTACGTCCCGGTGGAGATCGCCGGCGCCATCCGCGACCTGCTGCTGCCGCTTGCGACGCTCGCCACGCCCAACCGGTTCGAGCTCTCCTGGTTGGCAGGTGCTTCGCTCGAGACGAATGCGGCTATCCTCGACGCGGCGGTCGACCTCGGACCGTCACGGGTGCTGGTGACATCGGCGATACCGATGATGAGCGGCGGTACGGGCAATCTTTACCTGTCCGGACGCCATGCGCTGCTTGCCGAGCACCGCCTGATCGACAATCCTCCGAACGGCACCGGCGACCTGCTCTCGGCCGTATTCCTCGCGCGCCTCCTGGAAGGGCTTCCGGAGGAACGCGCGCTGCAGATGGCGACCGCCAGCGTCTACGAGGTCATTGCGAGAAGCCGCAAGCGCGATTCCGACGAGCTGACGCTCGAACAGGATGCATCGAGCCTCGCGACACCGATGGCAATGGTGCAGATGCGCCGCCTCATGCATCCGAGCCAAGCGCGGAAGAAATAGCAGCGGAAGAAATAGCATCAGATACGGAAGAAATGCCTCATGGACGCATTTCGCCCTTTCGAATGGCGGGAGCTCGCTGTAACAGTTCGACGCTTCATGGTTCCCGGTGCGTCTTTCAGACACGCTACCCGCATGTTTCCTTGAATCCCGATCAAAGAAGGAGCACCAGGACGATGCCGCAGGAACGAGTGGATGAAACGGGGTTACCGATGGATATACAGGGCTTTCCGGAACATCTTCTGACCGGCTACCGCAATTTCATGAGCGGTCGCTTCAACGAACAGCAGCAGCGCTACAAGACGCTCGCCGAGAGCGGTCAGAAACCGAAGACGATGGTCATCGCCTGTTGCGACTCCCGCGCCGCACCCGAAACGATTTTCGATTCCGGCCCGGGAGAACTCTTCGTGGTGCGCAACGTCGCCAACATGATGCCGCCATACGAACCGGACGGACATTATCACTCGACCTCGGCCGCGCTCGAATTCGCGGTCCAGTCGCTGCGGGTCACCAACATCGTGGTCATGGGCCACGGGCGCTGCGGCGGCATCAAGGCGGCCCTCGACCCGGACGCCGAGCCCCTCTCCCCGGGCGATTTCATCGGCCGCTGGATGAACCTCCTGAAACCGGCCGCCGAGCAGATCCAGAGCAACGACGTGATGACTCAGGCGGAACGGCAGCGCGCGCTCGAGCGGGTCTCGATCCGCAATTCGATCGCCAATCTGAGGACGTTTCCCTGCGTGAACATTCTCGAGTCGAAGGGAAAGCTGCGCCTGCACGGCGCATGGTTCGACATCTCGACCGGCGAGCTCTGGGTCATGGACGCGAAGACCGGCGACTTTTCCCGACCGGGAATGTAACGGCCGCCAGTCAGGCCCCTCATCCGCCTGCCGGCACCTTCTCCCCGCAGGCGGGGAGAAGGGACAAGCGGCGCCAACTGAACCCCGCATTCACCGCCCGCCCGAGGGAGCGAGCGGGCGCGGCATATCCCTTCTCCCCGCCTGCGGGGAGAAGGTGGCGGCAGCCGGTTGAGGGGCAACCGAGACCGAGCGGGGTTGAGGCGGTTGGGTTCCCGAGGGATCCCATTCATGAGCAGTATCCGCCGCACCGGCGCGCAAGAGATATGTGCATGCCGTAGCCCGCATGCGGGGGAGAGGGTTAGGGTGAGGGGCAAATTGCAACCGGTTACGCCGGTGAGTCTTTCTGTCACCCGCCGTCGATTTCGGCGCCGATGATGGCGATCGCCTGCTGATAGACGCTGGCGGCATTCCAGCCCTGGATGGCGGCGAAGTTGACCTCGCCCGGCTGATAGCCGCCGCCCGGCTGCCAACCATGGCCGCGCAGGAAATTCGCCGTCGAGGCAAGCGCATCCGCTTTGGAGCGGACCATGTCGACATGGCCGTTGCCGTCGCCGTCGACGCCGTATTTCAGCACGTTCACCGGGAGGAATTGCGTCTGTCCGATCTCGCCGTGCGCTGCCCCGCGGGCGGCCGGGCTGAGGTCGCCGCGCTCGACGAGCTGGAGGGCTGCGTAAAGCTGGTTCGTGAAATAATCCGAGCGGCGACAATCATAGGCGAGCGTCGAGACGGCGGAAAGCGTGTGTTCCTTGCCCAGGAACGAGCCGAAGCCGGTCTCCATGCCCCAGATGGCGATCAACGGGCCGGCGGGAACGCCGTAGCGCTGCTCGATGCTCTGGAAGAGCCTGGCATTCTGCGCCCGCAGCTTCTTGCCGCGCGAAATGATCACCTGACCGCCGCGCTTCTGCATGAACTGGTCGAGCGACAGTTTGAAACTCTTCTGGCCGCGATCGGCGCGGATCGTCGCCCTGCTGTAGGAGACGTTGGCGAGCGCCTGGTCAACTACCGAAGGGCTGATGCCGTTCCCGGCGGCTTCGCGCTTGAATTCCGACAGCCAGGCGGAGAAGCCGCTGCCGTCATTGCCGCACTGCGCCGCAGAGGCGGCCGCCGGAAGAACTACGGTTGAGATCAGGGCCGCCAGGCCCGCTGCTGCGCTCTTCACCCTATGCATAGAATACCCCGTCGATTGCCCGAATCTGTTGCCTTCGAAATTCCCGCTTCGTTTTCCGCTCTTCGCCGGCACGCGGTTTCACGTGAATCCATTGCCCGCCGACGAACTGCGGACCCCGCCTGTCGCCATAACGAGGCAGGCGGGGCTTAAAATTTTGCCCGACCGAGGCCGCTCAAGCCGCCTGCTTGCGCGGCTTGATCAGGCCGCGGTTGATCAGCAGCTCTGCGATCTGCACCGCGTTGAGCGCCGCGCCCTTGCGCAGGTTGTCCGAGACGATCCACATGTTGAGGCCGTTTTCGACCGTCGCATCCTCGCGGATGCGCGAGATATAGGTCGCGTCCTCGCCGGCGCATTCGTAAGGCGTCACATAGCCGCCGTTCTCATGCTTGTCGACGACCAGGCAGCCCGGCGCTTCGCGCAGGATCTCGCGCGCCTCGTCGGCGGTGATCTCGTTTTCGAATTCGATATTGACCGATTCCGAATGGCCGATGAAGACCGGAACGCGCACGGCCGTGCAGGTCACCTTGATCTTCGGGTCGAGCATCTTCTTGGTTTCGGCCAGAACCTTCCACTCTTCCTTGGTGTAGCCGTCTTCCATGAAGACGTCGATGTGCGGAATGACGTTGAAGGCGATGCGCTTGGTGAACTTCTTGCTCTCGATCGGATCGGCGACGAACACAGCGCGGGTCTGGTTGAAGAGCTCGTCCATGCCGTCCTTGCCGGCGCCGGAAACCGACTGATAGGTCGAAACGACGATGCGCTTGATCTTGGCGTGATCGTGCAGCGGCTTCAGCGCCACCACGAGCTGCGCCGTCGAGCAATTCGGATTGGCGATGATGTTCTTCTTGGAGAACTGCGCGATCGCGTCCGCGTTCACCTCCGGTACGATCAGCGGAACATCGGCGTCGTAGCGCCAGGCCGAGGAATTGTCGATGACGACGCAACCCTCCCGGCCGATCTTCGGCGAATACTTCTGCGAGACGGCGCCGCCGGCCGACATCAGGCAAATGTCGGTGTCGGAGAAATCATAGGTGTCGAGGTTCGTCACTTTCAGCGTCTTGTCGCCGTAGGAGACCTCGGTGCCGACCGAGCGCGAGGAGGCGAGCGCCACCACTTCGTCGGCCGGAAAGCCGCGCTCGGAAAGAATGTTCAGCATCTCCCGGCCGACATTGCCGGTGGCGCCTGCGACAGCAATTTTGAAACCCATGATCTAAGCTCTCTTTCTGTCTCTCCTCGTCTGGTGGAGGGGGAAACCGCGCGGTCCGACCGCGAAGTTCCTGTCCCCGGCCTTACCGGGGAGAGAGCGGAGGGCCAGAGACGTCAGACGGTTTTCGTCGTCGTTTTGGCCGTGGTTTTGCGAGCGAGCGAGAAATGGCTGATCGGCCCGGCGTGGTGGGCCGGCAAATTCAGCGCAGCGATGGACGAACCCTTCGGTCGCATGGCGGTTTCCTCGTTCGCCGCTGCTCTTACCGGCTTTTCGGCAAGAGTCAAGCCGCGGAGGCCTCCCCAGCGATCCGAATGCAGGGCAACGCGGTTTCGCGTTTGCTCGGAAGTCTTGAACCGTGAGGCGAAAGAGAGTATATACACGGAAGTAGATACGGAAGTGGGAGGCGACCACCATGCCCCATCTTGCACGGGTGTTCCAGTCCGGAAATTCGCAGGCCGTCCGCCTGCCTAAGGAATTCCGCTTCAACGTCGATCGCGTCGAAATCACGCAGGAAGGCGACGCGCTCATTCTCCGCCCGCACGTCGAGCAAGGCGAGCAGTGGTCATCGCTGAAGGCGGCACTTGCCCGTGGCATGAGTGAAGACTTCATGATGTGCGGGCGCGAGCAGCCGGAACAGCAGGATCGGTCGGAACTCGACGCGGTATTTCGGTGATCTCCCATATTCTCGACACCAACGCCGTCATCGCTTTGATCGGGCGCAAATCGGATGCATTGGTCACCCGTGTACTCCATAGCCCTCAGGGCATTATCGGGCTCCCGTCGGTCGTCGCGTATGAACTCTATTTTGGAGCGCAGAAAAGCGCGAAGGCCCAACACAATCTCGAAACCCTGCGTTTGTTGATGGCGGATTTTCCGATCCTCGACTTCGACCGGAACGATGCCTTTGTCGCAGGCGAGATCCGGGCCGCCCTTGCCGCGAAGGGTACGCCCATCGGACCTTATGACGTGCTGATTGCGGGACAGGCCAAAGCCCGTGGATTGACGCTCGTCACCAACAATGTCGGCGAGTTCAATAGGGTTGAGAACCTGCGCGTGGAGGATTGGTCGCTCTAGGCCCTGTGGACACTTATGCATAGGGATTTGACGGCCCATATTGCGAGGGACTTTCGTGGAAAATCCGGCGCCGCAGGCCGTCCGCCTGCAAGCCGGATTTTTCGCGACAAGGCACCGCAATATGGTCCGCTCGAAGGGTTTTGCACAAATCGCCCACTGCCGGCGGCTTTTCCCTTGCAAAGGGGGCAACCCTTTGCTGCGGAAAAATCCTTGGCATTGACCGATTTGTGCAAAATCAAACTCCTATCCATAAGCGTCTACAGGTCCTAGGCCTTGCCCGGTGCCGGCTGCGCGTCGGGAGCCGGGCCGCCTTCCTCAGGAATTCCCCCATCCTGGTCACGGCATTAGACGAAAGTCATAAGCCCAAAGCATCCCTGCCTCGCGTGCCACTTTTCTGACATCTTGTTGCGAGGCGCACCACGCCCGGATGTCAAAGGGGACCCGACGTTCAGGGAGGAATGTCCGGACCGGGGAATGGGCGCTCCAATAGACCGATTTTTGGAGTGGAGGATATCAAAATGGCAAACGTCGTGACAGCGGGCGGCACAAAAGCCGGCCCGATGACCGGCGAGGAGAAGAAGGTCATCTTCGCCTCGTCGCTCGGTACCGTCTTCGAATGGTATGATTTCTATCTCTACGGTTCGCTTGCCGTTTATATCGGTGCAACCTTCTTCAGCCAGTATCCCGAGACCACGCGCAACATCTTTGCGCTGCTCGCCTTCGCCGCCGGCTTCCTTGTCCGGCCGTTCGGCGCGCTGGTTTTCGGCCGCCTGGGAGACCTCGTCGGCCGCAAATACACATTCCTCGTCACCATCCTGATCATGGGCGTGTCGACCTTCCTCGTCGGCGTCCTGCCCGGTGCCGCCTCGATCGGCATTGCGGCTCCGATCATCCTGATCGCGCTGCGCCTCCTGCAGGGCCTTGCGCTCGGCGGCGAATACGGCGGTGCCGCGACTTATGTGGCAGAGCATGCGCCGCATGGTCGCCGCGGCTATTTCACCTCGTGGATCCAGACGACGGCGACGCTTGGTCTCTTCCTCTCGCTGGTGGTTATCCTTCTGGTCCAGTACATGCTGGGTAAGGAAGCTTTTGCCGAGTGGGGCTGGCGCATACCCTTCCTGCTCTCCTTCGTACTGCTCGGCGTCTCCGTCTGGATCCGCCTGAAGATGAACGAGTCTCCTGCCTTCAAGAAGATGAAGGAAGAGGGCAAGGGTTCGAAAGCGCCGCTGACGGAGGCTTTCGGCCAGTGGCGCAACGCCAAGATTGCCCTTCTGGCGCTCTTCGGCGCGGTCGTCGGCCAGGCCGTGGTCTGGTATTCCGGCCAGTTCTACGCGCTGTTCTTCCTGCAGAGCATCCTGAAGGTCGACGGCCAGTCGGCAAACCTGATGGTTGCCGCCTCGCTCCTTCTCGGCACGGGCTTTTTCGTCTTCTTCGGCTGGCTGTCGGACAAGATCGGCCGCAAGCCGATCATCATGGCGGGCCTCCTGCTTGCCATGCTCACCTACTTCCCATTGTTCAAGGCGCTGACCTGGGCCGGCAACCCCGCGCTTGCGGAAGCGCAGCAGAGCGTTCGCGCCACCGTCACCGCGGCTCCGGGCGACTGTAAGTTCCAGTTCAACCCGACGGGCACTGCGAAGTTCACCACGTCGTGCGACATCGCCACCGCCTTCCTGACCAAGAACTCGGTTCCCTATGACGTCGTGACCACGGCGGCTGCGGGTACGCCGGCGACGGTGAAGATCGGCGAAACGACGATCACCAGCTATGACGCTATTGCGGCCGGCGACAGGGCGAAGGCCGAGGAAGCGGCCTTCGGCAAGCAGATCAACATGGCGCTGCAGGCCTCGGGCTATCCGCTGGTGCGCGGTGCTGCCAAGGTTCCGGAATCGAAGCTCGACGCCTTCGTCGCTGCCAATCCGGAACTTGGCCTCGACGCCGCTGCCGTGCGCGCCGGCGAAAAGACCATGGTGCCGGCCGACAAGCTCGTCGCCGACAAGCTGCTCACCCAGGAAGAAGTCGGCAGCGCCACCGAAATGGCGGTCTATAACATCGACAAGGGCGGCGCCTTCACGATGGTGGCCGACCCGGCCCGCGTCAACTGGACGGTGATCATTGCCGTGCTGACCGTGCTCGTCATCTATGTGACGATGGTCTACGGCCCTATCGCGGCACTGCTCGTCGAACTCTTCCCGACCCGCATCCGCTATACCGGCATGTCGCTGCCCTACCATATCGGCAATGGCTGGTTCGGCGGGCTGCTTCCGGCAACGGCCTTCGCGATGAGCGCGGCAAAGGGCGATATCTACTACGGCCTCTGGTACCCGATCGTTTTCGCGGGCATCACCCTGGTGATCGGTCTTCTGTTCCTGCCCGAGACGAAGGACCGGGATATCCACACGATGGAGTGAGCCGGCGGACGGGAGCGGGATGGGGAGCGTGTTTCCCATTCCGCTTTCTCAACAGCTCTCCTGACTCCGGCGCGGCTTCCGCGCCGGCTTTTTATTCGGTTTACTCGGCTCCCCTTTCCTTGGCCTCGTGCTCCACATGCCTCAGCACAGGCCAGCCGGCCGCACCGAGATTGAACAGCCAGCCCTGCCGGGCAAAGACGAAAGCCATCATCAGCGCGACCCAGAGCCCGAGCAGCAGGCCGGCGGCGACATCGCTCGGGTAATGCGCGCCGACGACGACGCGCGAGATGCCGACAAGCAGGGCCAGCAGCAGAAACAGCGGCCGAAGCTGCGGCATCACCATCGCGAAGGCGCCGAAGAAGGCGCCGGCCGCCGTGGAATGTCCCGACGGGAAGCTTTCGAACAGCGTGTCGCCGGTGAAGGGCGTGAGGCTGTAGGGGCCGTAATCGGCAAGGAGTTCGGGACGGGCACGGCCGATCAGGAATTTCAGGCCGTGCACCAGCGCGCTCGCCGTGCCGATCGTCAGCAGGAAATAGGCGGAAAGATTGCGCGCCGCGCGCGCCCTCTGCCGCAAGGTGTCGCGCGCGGAGGATCGCCTGACGACGAAGGCGATCAGCAGCAGCAAGGCCGAGCTGTAGATCATCCAGGCGAAGGTGCCGATATCGGTAATGGCGCGGTTGAAGCCGACGACCTCCTCCGGCAGACCTTGCGCCCATTCGGACAGATGCGGGTCGAAAGGGGTGAAGGCGACGACGAGGACGACCGTCATCAGCCAGATCCAGACGGTCAGTGAAAGCGGTCGGTTCATTTTGCTCCTTCCTTCGCCTTATGGATGTGAAGGCGCGGCCGGCAAAATCAAGACCCCGCAAACGCGAAGCACCCCCGGCAAAGCCGGAGGTGCCGTTCTCCAGGGCCTATTGCGCGAAAGCGCAGCCGTCAGGCCGAGAGGCTCTTGAACTCGGCGAGGATCGCGTCGCCCATCTCGGCGGTACCGACCTTCCGGCAGCCCTCCGCCATGATGTCGCCGGTGCGGATGCCCTGATCGAGCACGTTGGCGATCGCCTTCTCCAGGTCGTCGGCTTCCTTCACGAGGTTGAAGGAGTAGCGCAGGCACATGGCGAAGGAAGCGATCATGGCGATCGGGTTGGCGACGCCCGTGCCGGCGATGTCGGGTGCCGAGCCGTGCACCGGCTCGTAGAGCGCCTTGCGCTTGCCGGTCTTGGCATCCGGTGCGCCGAGCGAGGCGGAGGGCAGCATGCCGAGCGAGCCGGTCAGCATGGCGGCGACGTCCGACAGCATGTCGCCGAAAAGGTTGTCGGTGACGATCACGTCGAACTGTTTCGGCTGCCGCACGAGCTGCATGCCGCCGGCATCCGCCAGCATGTGCTCGAGCTGGACATCGGAATATTTCGCCTTGTGCGTCTCGGTCACGACCTGGTTCCAGAGCACGCCCGACTTCATCACGTTGCGCTTTTCCATCGAGCAGACGCGATTGTTGCGGGTACGGGCGAGTTCGAAGGCGACCCCGGCGATGCGCTCGATCTCGTAGGTGTCGTAGACCTGCGTGTCGATACCGCGCTTCTGGCCGTTGCCGAGATCGACGATCTCCTTGGGCTCGCCGAAATAGACGCCGCCCGTCAGCTCGCGCACGATGAGAATGTCGAGGCCCTCGACCAGCTCGGGCTTCAGCGACGATGCGTTGGCGAGCGCCGGGTAGCAGATGGCCGGGCGCAGGTTGGCGAATAGCTCGAGGTCCTTGCGCAGGCGCAGGAGCCCGGCTTCCGGCCGCACCTCGTAGGGCACCGCATCCCATTTCGGTCCGCCGACGGCGCCGAAGAGCACCGCATCGGCGGCAAGCGCCTTCGCCATATCCCCTTCGGAGATCGCCGCGCCATGGGCGTCATAGGCGGACCCACCCACAAGTCCCTCGTCCGTCACGAAGCCGGCGTCACGTTCGGCATTCATGTAAGCGATGATTTTGCGGACTTCCGCCATGGCTTCCGGGCCGATGCCGTCGCCAGGCAGAAGGAAGAGATTGCGCACAGTCATGGAAAGTCCTTCTCGCGTGAAAACTCGGCCGGGTTCTTAGCGCAACTTCGTATCGAGGGAAATTGCGTCTGCGAAAGAATTGTGCGTGCTGCTGTGTCACGGCTACCCTGTTTCCGCTTGACGGAACCGCGCGCCGGCGCTCGAATGGCTGCACTCAACCGGGGATTTCGCCATGTCCGAAACGCTTCTTTTCGGTGCCTTTCTCGCAGCGCTTTCCTACACACTGATCCCCGGCCCCGCCTTCCTGGCGCTTCTGGGCATCGGAGCAGGCCAGGGCCGAAGGGCCGGCGCGCTCTTCATGGGCGGTCATCTTGCCGGCGACATTCTCTGGTCGACATTGGCGCTCGTCGCCATCGTCGGTGCCCGATCGATCGGCACGGCGCTCTTCGACGTGCTCGGGCTCCTCTGCGGCGCCTATCTCGCCTGGATCGGCTGGACCGCGCTTACCGCCCGCCCGAGGGGCGACAGCAAAGGGCTGTTGGTGGTGGAGCGGCCGCTCAGGCGTGGACTTGTCTTCGGGCTCACAAACCCCAAGGGCTATCCGGTCGCGCTCGCGACCTTCACGGCGCTTCTTGCAGGCTCCGCCAATGCGCTGGAATTCACGGCGCTGCCGATGCTGCTTGCCGTGTCGCTGATCGGGTTCCTGGTCGCCGACGTCATTCTCATCGCTATTATCGGCGCATCCGTGGTGCGCCGTTTCTATCGCCGCCACGAGCTGACGATCGTCCGGCTCTCGGGATTGCTCTTCATCGGCTTCGCGGCGCAGGCGGTCTGGCACGCGGCGCCCGGCCTTTTCGGCCTGCGCAGACCTTGACGGTCCGGCGTCGATCGACCACTTCAAGCACCTGCTTCGCGGTTCGCGCTACGCCCCCGCCCGCTGCATTTCGAAAGGAATCCTGATGACCACCATTGCTTCGCTCAACCCCGCCCTCGTGCACTGGACCGGACATGAGGGCCTGCCGCGGTTCGAAGCGATCATGGACGAGGATTTCGCGCCCGCCTTCGATGCGGCCTTGGCGAGCCACGAGGCGGAGATCGAGGCCATTGCCGACAATCCGGAGGATCCCACCTTCGCCAACACCGTCGTCGCGCTGGAAATCGCCGGCGATGAACTTTCGCGCGTCTCCGCTCTCTTCTGGAGCAAGGCGGGTGCCCATACGAACGAGGTGATCCAGGCGCTGGAGCGCGAGATCGCGCCCAAGATGTCGCGCCATTATTCGAAGATCGGCACCAATCCGGCACTCTTCGGCCGCATCGACGCATTGTGGGAGAAACGGGAAGAGCTCGGCCTCGATGTCGAGGCCATGCGCGTTCTGGAGCGGCACTGGAAGAGCTTCGTGAAGGCAGGCGCCAAGCTTCACAAGCCCGAGCAGGAGCGCCTCGCGGCGATCAACGAGAAGCTCGCCGGCCTCGGCGCCCGGTTCGGGCAGAACGTTCTCGCGGACGAGAAGGACTGGGCGCTGATCCTGTCGGGCGAAGAGGACCTGGCGGGGATTCCGGATTTCCTGAGAGATGCGATGGCGGCGGCCGCGCGCGAGCGCGGCGAGGAAGATAAATATGCGGTCACGCTGTCGCGCTCGATCATCGAGCCGTTCCTGACCTTCTCCGAAAGACGGGAACTGCGCGAACAGGCTTTCAGGGCCTGGACGGCGCGCGGCGAAAATGGCGGTGAGACCGACAATCGCGGCATCATCGCCGAAACGCTCGCTCTGCGGGCGGAGAAGGCGAAACTGCTCGGCTATGAGAATTATGCGGCGCTGAAGCTCGACAACACCATGGCGAAGACGCCCGAAGCCGTGAACGGCCTGCTGATGCAGGTATGGGAAAAGGCGGTGGCGCGGGCTCGCGAAGAGGAGGCGGACCTCGCAACGCTCATTGCCGAAGAAGGCCGCAACCACGAGGTCATGCCTTGGGACTGGCGCCACTATGCGGAAAAATTCAGGGCGCAGAAATTCAGCTTCTCGGAAAGCGAACTGAAGCCCTATCTGCAGCTGGAGAAGATCATCGACGCCTGCTTCGCCGTTGCCCGGCGCCTCTTCGGCATCACGGCGACCGAGAAGAAAGGCATTCCCGCCTATCACCCGGACGTCCGCGTCTTCGAGATCCGCGACGCCTCCGGCCGGCTTACGGCCCTTTTCCTCGGCGAATATTTCGCGCGCTCCTCGAAACGCTCCGGCGCCTGGATGAGCTCCTTTCAATCGCAGCACAGGCTGAAGCTCAAGAATGGCGAGACCGGCGAAATCCCGATCGTGTACAATGTCTGCAACTTCGCGAAACCCGCCGAGGGCAAGCCGGCGCTTCTGTCGATCGACGACGCCCGCACGCTCTTCCACGAATTCGGCCATGCGCTGCACGGCATGCTTTCCAATGTCACCTATCCCTCGGTTTCGGGTACCGGTGTCGCGCGCGATTTCGTGGAGCTGCCCTCGCAGCTTTACGAGCATTGGCTGACGGTGCCTGATATTCTGAGGAAATATGCGGTGCACTACAGGACCGGCGAGCCGATGCCGCAGGCGCTGCTCGA
Organism: Sinorhizobium meliloti; assembly: GCF_017876815.1. Classification (NCBI taxonomy): domain Bacteria; kingdom Pseudomonadati; phylum Pseudomonadota; class Alphaproteobacteria; order Hyphomicrobiales; family Rhizobiaceae; genus Ensifer; species Ensifer meliloti. Next base: position 1,401,063 of record NZ_JAGIOS010000001.1, read on the forward strand.
CAAGGTGCTGGCGGCGCGGACGTTCAATTCCGGCTTCGCGACGGTCGAGTTTACCGCCTCGGCTCTCGTCGACATGGCCTATCACACGGCGGAAGCGGTCGGCGATCCGATGGCGCTCGAAGCGGCGACGCTCGAGAAGATCGGCCTGCCGCAGTCGATCGTCATGCGCCACCGCAGCCCGCATTTCCTTCACGTCTTCTCCGGCGACGGCTATTCGGCCGGCTACTACTCCTACATGTGGTCGGAGGTACTCGACGCCGACGCATTCGCGGCCTTCGAGGAGACCGGCGATCCCTTCGATCCGGCGATGGCGGCCAGACTGAAGGACAATATCTATTCGGTCGGCGGGTCCCTCGATCCGGAAGATGCCTACAAGGCCTTCCGCGGCAAGCTGCCGAGCCCGGATGCGATGCTGGCGAAGAAGGGGCTGGCGGCCTAGGTTTAAGTCGGGAAAATTGCCCCTCACCCTAGCCCTCTCCCCGCAAGCGGGGAGAGGGGACGTGCGCCGCATGGGCGATCTCATTGCGGCTACGCCTATGGCGTGGAGGGGGACCGGGAGGGTGCGGCGTCGCCCCTTCGCCCCGCTTGCGGGGAGAAGGTCGCGGCAGCGGGATGAGGGGCTCAATCGGCCCAAATGAGGACGCGATCAGGCGAGATCTACGCCTGCTCAACGCCCAGCACAGCCAGCAGATTGCGCATGCGTGCCGCCGCGAGTTCCGGCTTGTCGAGCACATTGGCCTGATCTGCCAGGCGGAAGATGTCGGCATAATGGAGCAATCCGCGGGCCGATTGCAGGCCGGACGGCAGGGTGAAATGCCGTTGGTGGCCGTTCAGCCAGGCCAGGAAGACGACGCCGGCCTTGTAGTATTGCGTCGGCGCTTCGAAGATCTTGCGCGAGAGAGGCACGGTCGGCTCGATGACGCCGCGAAAGGTCGCAAGATCACCCTCGGCGAGGGCCGCGAGCGCCTTCGAGGCGGACGGCGCGACGGCGTCGAAGATGCCGAGCAGTGCGTGGCTGTACTTCTTGCCGTCGCCCTCGATCAGTTCCGCATAGTTGAAGTCGTCGCCGGTGAAGCAGAGCACGCCCTCCGGCAGCCGGCTGCGCAGCGCCAGTTCCTTGGCGTTGTCGAGCAGCGAAATCTTGATGCCCTCTATCTTTGCGCTGTTCTCGCCGATGATGGCCAGCACGGTTTCGAGCGCCTGCCCGAAGTTTTCCGAGCCCCAGTAGCCTTTGAGCTGCGGGTCGAACATGTCGCCCAGCCAGTGGAGTACGACCTTGTCCTTCGTCCGGGACAGGATGCGGCCATAGACGCGGCGGTAGTCGTCGGGGGAGCGCGCCACGCGGGCGAGCGCCCGGCTCGCCATCATGATCGCCCGGCCGCCCTCGGCCTCGACGAAGCCGACCTGTTCCTCGTAGGCCGCGATGACATCGTCTATCGAGCGCGCGTCGGCTGGCGAAAGGTGGTCGGTGCCGGCGCCGCAGGCGAGATCGGCGCCCGGAACGCTTCGCGCTTCGGCGAGCGAGCGGCGGATCAGTTCCTGCGCCGCCGGCCATGGAAGTCCCATGCCGCGTTGCGCGGTATCCATCGCCTCGGCGATCCTGAAGCCGAGGCCCCACAGGTGATGGCGGAAGGCCATCGTCGCCTCCCAGTCGATCGCCGGATTGCCCCAAGGGTCGCTATCGCGAAGCGGATCGGAAACGACATGCGCGGCCGCATAGGCGATGCGGTTGAAGGCCGGGGCCGCGCCGGGCCGGGTGATGGGTTCGCCCCGAAGCCGGTACTCTTCGAGCGAACCGTCCTGGCGCGGCATAAAAACGCTGGTCATCGGCTTTAAGTCCTCCTCTAGCTCATCGCATCGAATAATTTAGATCGTTCCAAATTTCAAGGCGAAAATCAAACTCTCTCCTCGCAGCAGGGGGCGCTCACCTTTGGAATCTCCGTCCTTCCGAAAAGAAGTAATCCCCTCGGAGTAGCTATATCAGCTACTTAAGGGAACGCTGCAGTTCCATGCATTGCCAAGCGCCGGGCTAAATCGGAGAAGAATGTGAGCAGAAGCCTCTTGACGAAATTGGAACGTTCCAATTATTAAGAATGCAAGAGATGAATTTTCAGGAGGATGTTCATGGGGAAGGAGCGGGTGACGGTTGTCGACATCGCGCGCGCCGCCGGCGTGTCGAAGTCGACCGTGTCGCTTGTGCTGCAGGCAAGTCCGCTCGTCAATGAATCGACGCGGGCGAAGGTCAATGCAGTGATCCGTGAGCTCGGCTATGTGTATAATCGCAGCGCCGCCAATCTGCGCCAGGCGAGATCGAAGATCATCGGCATCGTCGTCAACGATCTCACGAACAGCTTCTTTGCGGAACTCGCGGTCGGCGTCGATGAGGTCGTGCAGACGGCCGGTTTCGTGCAGTTCCTCGCGAATACGAGCGAGAAGCTCGACCGCCAGCGCGAGGTCATCGCTTCGATGCGCGAGCACGGGGTGTCGGGGCTCATCATATCCCCGGCGCGCGGAACGGAAGCCGCGGATCTCACGCCGCTCGTTGCCGCCGGCATTCCGGTCGTGCTCGTCGTGCGCGACATTCCCGGCGCCGGTGTATCCTCTTTGACTTCGGACAATCACGCCGGCGCCGTTGCCGCCGTGCGCCACCTGGTCGAGCGTGGCCATCGGCGCGTCGCCTTCCTCGGAGGCTTCGCCGATACCGCGGTCTTCGAAGCACGCATGCGCGGCTATGGCGATGCCCTTCGGGAAGCGGGCCTCGAGGTCTCAGACGATCTCATCATCGGTTCGGCGCCGTCGCGCGCCGGCGGGGTGACGGCGATCGAGCAGGCGATGATGCTGAAGGAGCGGCCGACCGCGGCGCTCTGCTTCAACGATGCCGTCGCCTTCGGCGTCTGCGACGGGCTGCGTGCGCGCCGGCTGGAGCCCGGCGAGGATTTCGCGGTGATCGGTTTCGATGACGTGATCGAGGCCAAGACCGCGGTGCCGGCGCTGACCACGGTCTCCGTCGATCCGCAGGGCATGGGCGAGCGTGCGGCGGAACTGCTCTTGAAACAGATCAATAGCGGCCGTGTCGAGCCGGAAGCGATCGTCAGCCCGGTTCGGCTCGCCATTCGCCAGAGCTGCGGCGCTGCCGTCGGACGCAGAGTGAAGGAGATTTCGTCATGATTCGCTGGGGACTGATCGGCGCGAGCACGATCGCGCGCGAATGGGTGATCGGCGCCATCCGCGCCGCAGGCGGCGAAGTCGTCTCGGTGATGAGCTCGAGCGCGGAACGAGGAGAGGCCTATGCCGCGGAGAACGGGATCGCAAAGGCTGTGACAAGCGTCGACGATCTCGTCGGCGATCCCGACGTGGACGCCGTCTACATCTCGACGACCAACGAGCTTCACCACGGCCAGGCGCTGGCAGCGATCCGCGCCGGCAAGCACGTTCTCTGCGAGAAGCCGCTGGCGATGAACCTCAATGACGGCTGTGAAATGGTGCTCAAGGCCTGTGAGGCCGGCGTCGTGCTCGGCACCAATCATCACTTGCGCAATGCCGCCACGCATCGGGCCATGCGGGAAGCGATCGCCGCGGGCCGGATCGGCCGGCCGATCGCGGCGCGGGTCTTCCATGCCGTCTATCTGCCGCCGCACCTCCAGGGCTGGCGGCTCGACAAGCCGGAGGCGGGCGGCGGCGTCATTCTCGATATCACCGTGCACGACGCCGACACGCTGCGCTTCGTTCTGAACGACGACCCGATCGAGGCCGTCGCGATCAGCCACAGCGCCGGCATGGGCAAGGAAGGACTCGAGGACGGGGTCATGGGCGTGCTCCGCTTCCGCTCCGGCGTCATCGCCCAGTTCCATGATGCCTTCACCACGAAATTTGCCGAGACGGGTCTCGAAGTGCACGGAACCGCGGGATCGCTGATCGGCCGCAACGTGATGACGCAGCGGCCTGTCGGCACGGTCGTGCTGCGCAATGAAGAGGGCGAGAGCGAGTTGCCGCTCGACCACCGCAATCTCTACGAGACGGCGATCGCGGCTTTCCATTCGGCGATCGGGGGCAATGGCCGTCCGTCGGCGAGCGGTGAGGACGGCGTCTGGTCGCTCGCCACCGGCCTTGCGGTGGTCAAGGCGGCCGCCACCGGCGGTGCCGTCGAGATCGAAACGGGACTTTGATGCGCATGACGGGCAAACATATTTCGCTTGCGGACGCTGCCGGCCTGATTCCGGACGGCGCAGTCGTTTCGGTCTCCTCCTCCAGCGGGCTTGGCTGCCCGGACCTGATGCTGAAGGCGATCGGCGAGCGCTTCGAGGCGACCGGACACCCGCGCGATCTGACGACGCTGCATCCGATAGCCGCCGGCGACATGAGCGGCATCAAGGGCGTGGACTACATCGCCAGGAAGGGTCTCCTGAAAAAGATCATCGGAGGCTCCTATCCTTCCGGTCCGTCGAGCGCCGAACCGCCGCTGATCTGGCAGATGATCGGCGCGAACGAGGTGGCAGCCTACAATATTCCCTCCGGCATTCTCTTCGACATGCATCGCGAGGCGGCGGCGAAGCGTCCCGGCGTAATGACCAAAGTCGGGCTCGACACCTTCGTCGACCCGTCGCGCGAAGGCTGCGCCATGAATGCGTCCGCCGCTGCCGAACCGGTGGTGAAGAAGGTCGCCTTCGAGGGCGAGGACTGGCTTTATTTCAAGGCGATCGCGCCGCAGGTGGCGATCATCCGCGCGACGACCGCCGACGAGCGCGGCAATCTCACCTATGAACACGAGGGCGCCTATCTCGGCGGCCTCGACCAGGCGCTTGCGGCCCGCAACAATGGCGGCATCGTCATTGCCCAGGTGAAGCGGATAGCCAAGGAGGGCTCGCTGAAGCCTCATGATGTGCGTGTTCCGGGCGTCCTGGTCGACTATGTCGTCGTGGATCCCGATCAGAAGCAGACGACGCAGACGCTCTATGACCCCGCCATTTCCGGCGAGATTTTCCGTCCGCTCGACAGCTTCCGGCTGCCGGAATTCAATATCCAGAAGGCGATCGCGCGGCGCGTCGCCCAGGAGCTCGAGGCGGGCAGTGCGGTCAATCTCGGTTTCGGCATTTCCGCCAACGTCCCGCGCATCCTCATCGAAGAGGGTCTGCACGGCGCAGTCACCTGGGTCATCGAACAGGGCGCCGTCGGCGGTGTGCCGCTCCTCGATTTCGCCTTCGGCTGCGCTTCCAATGCGGACGCCTTCATGCCGTCGCCGTACCAGTTCACCTATTTCCAGGGCGCAGGCTTCGATGCCTCGCTGCTCTCCTTCCTGGAGATCGACCGCACCGGCTCCGTCAACGTCTCGAAGCTCAGCTTCCGGCCGCATGTGACGGCGGGGGCAGGCGGCTTCGTGGACATAACCGCGCGGGCGAAGAAGATCGTCTTCTCCGGCATGTTCAATGCGGGCGCGAAGCTGGCGGTCGCCAATGGCCGGCTCGTGATCGAGAAGGAAGGCAAGCTCAGGAAGCTCGTCAACGCGGTCGAGCACGTCACTTTCTCCGGCCGCCGCGCCGTCGAGCAGGGGCAGGACATCACCTATGTCACCGAGCGCTGCGTGATGAAACTGACCCCGGAGGGCGTGATGCTCACCGAAATCGCCCCGGGCGTTGATCTCGAAACGGATATCCTTGGCCAGTCGGAGTTTCCGCTGATCGTCTCCGACGCGCTGAAGCCGATGGATCCGGCGCTGTTCGGCGAGGGGCCGATCGGCCTGACGCTGCCCGCCAAGGCGCCGCGCCGGCTCAAGGGAGGCGCCGATGGCTGACGAACGCATCCGCGTCGATTTCGAAGGCCCCATAGCGATCGTGACGGTCGCACGGCCGGAAAAGCTCAACGCCTTCGACATCGACATGCTGAAAGCGCTCGACTCGGCCTGCGATACGGTCGAGGCAAGGCGCGACTTGCGGGCCGTGATCCTTACCGGCGAGGGCAAGGCCTTTTCCGCCGGCGGCGACATCAAGGCCTGGGGCGGAATGGAGCCAGCCGCCTTCGGCCATGACTGGGTGCGTTTCGGCCACCGCGTTTTCGAGCGGCTCGCGACGCTGCGCATGCCGGTGATCGCGGCCCTCAACGGCCATGCGCTTGGCGGCGGTCTGGAGCTCGCGGCGGCGGCGGATATACGTCTGGCCGAAAAACAGGTGAAGATCGGCCTGCCGGAGACGAGCCTCGGCATGGTTCCGGGCTGGTCGGGCACGCAGCGCCTGGTCGCGCGCTTCGGCGCGCAGATCGTTCGCCGCATGGTGCTCGGCGGCGAGATGTTCTCGGCGGCGGAAGCCAGGGCCGAGGGGCTCATCGACGCAGTGGTCGAGACCGGCGCGGTCATGCAGGCGGCGCGCGACTACGCCGCGCGGGTCGCCGGCCGCGGGCCGGCGGCGCTCGAAATATCGAAGCTGATGATCGCCTCGGCGAGCGGCGAAGACAAGGGCGCGGCGGTGGAAGCGTTGGGATCGATCCTCGTCGCCAAGACCGGCGATCTCAAGGAAGGCGTAGCCGCCTTCAGCGAAAAGCGTGAAGCCCGCTTCAAGGGAGAATGGTGATGACGGTGGTGGTGAGGCCGAAGGCGCTCGGCGACTACGATACCCGCGAATTCCGGATGCTGATCGACGGTCAGTGGGTGGATGGCGCCGAGGGCCGCACGATCGAGCGGGTGGCGCCGGGTCACGGCGTCGTCGTCAGCCGCTATCAGGCGGCGGCGAAAGCGGATGCCGAACGGGCGATCGCCGCCGCACGGCGCGCTTTCGACGAAGGTCCATGGCCGCGCATGACCGCCTCGGAACGGTCGTTGATCCTGCTCAGGGCCGCCGACATGATTGCCGCGCGAGCGGATGAGCTCGCTTTTCTCGACGCGGTCGAATCCGGCAAGCCGATCAGCCAGGCGAAGGGCGAATTGGCGGGTGCCGCCGACATCTGGCGCTATGCGGCAGCACTTGCCCGCGAACTCTCGGGCGAAAGCTACAATACGCTCGGGGAGGGTACGCTCGGCGTCGTGCTGCGCGAGCCGATCGGCGTCGTATCGATCATCACGCCGTGGAACTTCCCTTTCCTGATCGTCAGCCAGAAGCTTCCCTTCGCCCTTGCCGCCGGCTGCACGACGGTGGTGAAGCCCTCTGAACTCACCTCGGCCTCGACGCTGGTTCTCGGCGAAATCCTGGAAGCGGCCGGCGTGCCCCAGGGGGTCGTGAACATCATCGTCGGCACGGGGCCGGAGGCCGGCGCGCCGCTCACCACGCACCCGCATGTCGACATGGTCTCCTTTACCGGCTCGACCGGAATCGGCCAGCTGACCATGGCGAATGCGGCGCAGACCCTGAAGAAGGTCTCGCTGGAACTCGGCGGCAAGAACCCGCAGATCGTCTTTCCGGACGCAAACCTGGACGAATTCATCGATGCGGCCGTCTTCGGCGCCTATTTCAATGCCGGCGAATGCTGCAATGCCGGCTCGCGGCTGATCCTGCACCGCGATATCGCCGAGGAGGTGACGGCGCGCATCGCCAGCCTCTCGGCCAAGGTCAAGGTCGGCGATCCGCTCGACCCCGAAACGCAGGTCGGCGCGATCATTACGCCGCAGCATCTGCAAAAGATCGCCGGCTATGTTTCTTCGGCGTCGAACGAAGGCGCGAGAATAGCCCATGGCGGCACCACGCTCGATCTCGGCATGGGACAGTTCATGGCGCCGACCATCCTGTCGGCCGTTCGGCCCGAAATGGCCGTGGCCCGGGAGGAAGTCTTCGGGCCGGTTCTCTCCGTTCTGACTTTCGAGAAGACGGAAGAGGCGATCCGCATCGCCAATTCGATCGATTACGGGCTTTCCGCCGGAGTCTGGAGCCGCGACTTCGATACCTGCCTGACGATCGGGCGGCGCGTACGCGCCGGCACGGTCTGGATGAACACCTTCATGGATGGCGCATCCGAGCTGCCTTTCGGCGGCTACCGGCAATCCGGGCTCGGCCGCGAGCTCGGTCGCCATGCTGTCGAGGACTATACGGAGACGAAGACGCTCAACATGCATATCGGCCGGCGCAGCAACTGGTGGATGCCGCGCTGAGGAAGGGGAGGGGTGAGGTTTCGTAATCGGCGAAAGGGTGTAACGTCTTGAATTGGCCGGGTGATGTTAGTCGCAGGCCATGCCGTCCGCGGGAACCGGGCGGTACCAGAAAAGAGCGGAGGAGGTTCCGCTTCGGAAACTTGCAAACGGGAGGATAACGATGCGCAAGTTCATGACGACGACTGCTGTTGCAGCACTGATGTTGGCGGCGACAGCCGCGCGTGCAGCCGAGAATGTGGAAGTACTGCACTGGTGGACGTCCGGCGGCGAAGCCGCGGCCCTCGACGTCCTCAAGAAGGACCTGGAGAGCAAGGGCATCAGCTGGACCGACATGCCGGTCGCCGGCGGCGGCGGCACCGAAGCGATGACGGTGCTTCGTGCCCGCGTCACCGCGGGCAATGCGCCGACGGCCGTGCAGATGCTCGGCTTCGACATTCTGGACTGGGCCAAGGAAGGCGCGCTGGGCAATCTGGACGAGGTCGCCGCCAAGGAAGGCTGGGACAAGGTCGTTCCGGCTGCCCTTCAGCAATTCTCGAAATATGACGGCCACTGGATCGCCGCGCCGGTGAACGTTCACTCGACCAACTGGGTCTGGATCAACAAGGCCGCGCTCGACAAGGCCGGCGCGAAGGAACCGACGACCTGGGAAGAGCTGATCGCACTGCTCGACAAGTTCAAGGAGCAGGGCATCACGCCGATCGCCCATGGCGGCCAGCCCTGGCAGGACGCGACGATCTTCGACGCCGTGGTTCTTTCGCTGGGCAACGACTTCTACAAGCAGGCTTTCATTGATCTCGATCCGGCGGCACTCGGCGGCGACAAGATGAAGGAAGCCTTCGATCGCATGACGAAACTGCGCTCCTATGTGGACGACAACTTCTCCGGCCGCGACTGGAACCTCGCCTCGGCGATGGTCATCGAGAACAAGGCCGGCCTGCAGTTCATGGGTGACTGGGCGAAGGGCGAGTTCCTGAAGGCGAAGAAGGTGCCCGGCACCGATTTCGTCTGCATGCGCTTCCCCGGAACGCAAGGTTCGGTCACCTTCAATTCCGACCAGTTCGCAATGTTCAAGGTTTCGGAAGACAAGGTTCCGGCACAGCTGCAGATGGCTTCGGCAATCGAGAGCCCGGCCTTCCAGTCGGCCTTCAACGTCGTCAAGGGGTCCGTTCCCGCCCGCACCGACGTCCCCGATACCGATTTCGACGCCTGCGGCAAGAAGGGCATCAAGGACCTCGCGGAAGCCAATACCAACGGCACGCTTTTCGGCTCCATGGCCCACGGTCATGCCAATCCGGCTGCCGTCAAGAACGCGATCTACGACGTGGTCACGCGCCAGTTCAACGGCGAACTCAACTCGGAAGAGGCGGTGACGGAACTCGTCGCGGCGGTCGAGGCTGCGAAGTAAGGCGGAGCGAGGGAAGTTGCCCTTCTCCTCGGGTTAAACCCGAGGACTAACCCTCTCCCCGCTCGCGGGGAGAGGGGACGGAGGCGGCGCGGCATACCCCTTCTCCCCGCATGCGGGGAGAAGGTGCCGGCAGGCGGATGAGGGGCAGACCGCGGCACGAACGAAACATACGGTGGTAGCAAACATGGATAGCCGCAACCGGCTGCAGGAGCTTTTGCCGAAGCTCGTGCTCGCCCCCAGCTTTCTCATAGTTCTGGTGTTCGTCTACGGCTTCATAGCCTATACGGGCTTCCTGTCGATGACGGACAGCAAGATGCTGCCGTCCTACAATTTCGTGGGTTTGAGCAATTACAGCCGGCTTTGGGCCCTGCCGCATTGGTGGCGCGCGGTCAGCAACCTGGCGATCTTCGCCACGCTCTACATCGCCGTCTGCTCGGTGCTGGGACTGGCGCTGGCGATCCTGCTCGACCAGAAGATCCGCGCTGAGGGATTTCTGAGGCCCGTCTATCTCTATCCGATGGCGCTTTCCTTCATCGTCACCGGCACCGCATGGAAATGGTTCCTCGATCCGGGGATCGGGCTCGAGAACACGATGCATCTCTGGGGCTGGGAAAGCTTCTCGTTCAACTGGATCAAGGACCGCAACTACGCGATCTACTGCGTCGTCATCGCCGCCGTCTGGCAGTCGACCGGCTTCATCATGGCGATGTTCCTGGCGGGTCTGCGCGGCGTCGACAACGAGATCATCAAGGCCGCCCAGATCGACGGGGCGACGACCCCCACCATCTATCGGCGGATCATCATTCCCCTGATGCGGCCGGTCTTCCTTTCGGCTTTTGTCGTCCTCGCCCATCTGGCCATCAAGGCCTACGACCTGATCATCGCACTGACGGGCGGCGGGCCGGGGCAGGCGACCGAGCTGCCGGCGACCTTCATGTATTCCTACACCTTCACCCGAAACCAGATGGCGATCGGCGCCTCGTCGGCGATCGTGATGCTGGTGATGATCTTCTCGATCATCGTTCCCTATCTATATTCCGAAGTCCGGGGAGGAAAACGCTGATGGGCGCTCCCAATCCCGAGAACGTCATCTCGCACAACCGCCTGACGCGCGCCCTGATCTATTCGGCGCTGATCCTCTTCGCACTCTATTCGCTGCTGCCGCTCTACGTGATGCTGGTGAATTCCCTGAAGCCGCTGGATGAGATTCGCCAGGGCGGCATGCTGAACCTGCCTCAGACCTGGACCGTCGAACCGTGGCTCTCGGCCTGGTCGACGGCGCAGATCGGCGTGCAGCCGACGGGCCTTCGACCTTTCTTCATCAATTCGATCCTGATGGTCGTTCCGGCCGTGGCGATCTCCACGATCATCGGCGCGCTCAACGGCTACGTGCTGACCAAGTGGCGCTTCCCCGGCGCGAACATATTCTTCGGCATGCTGCTTCTCTCCTGCTTCATCCCCTTCCAGATCGTGCTGATCCCGATGGCGCGCATTCTCGGTATTCTCGGCATCGCCGGTTCGATCTGGGGTCTGATCCTGGTTCATGTGGTCTACGGTATCGGCTTCACGACGCTCTATTTCCGCAACTACTACGAGGCCTTCCCGACCGAGCTGGTGCGTGCGGCGCAGATCGACGGCGCCAGCTTCTTCCAGATATTCCGGCGGATATTGCTGCCGTCGTCAGGGCCGATCATCGTCGTCTCGGTCATCTGGCAGTTCACCAATATCTGGAACGACTTCCTGTTCGGGGCCTCGTTCTCCGGGCCGTATTCAACGCCGATGACGGTGGCTCTCAACAATCTCGTGAGCTCGTCAACGGGGGTCAAGGAATACAATGTCCACTTCGCCGGCGCGATCCTCGCCGCCCTGCCAACGCTCATCGTCTACATCGTGTCCGGCCGCTATTTCGTCCGCGGGCTGATGTCCGGCGCCGTGAAAGGATAAGCCATGTCGTTTCTGAAGATCACCAATCTGCGCAAATCCTACGGTGCCCTCGAGATCTTGAAGGACATCAACCTGGAGATCGAAGAAGGCGGCTTCCTCGTGCTGGTCGGCCCCTCCGGCTGCGGCAAGTCGACGCTTCTGAACACGATCGCCGGCCTGGAGCCGATCACCTCGGGCGACATCGCCATAAACGGCCGCTCGGTTTCGGGGCTGCACCCGTCGAAGCGCGACATCGCCATGGTCTTCCAGTCCTATGCGCTCTATCCGAACATGACTGTGGCCGGGAACATCGCCTTCGGCATGGAGATCCGCGGCGTGCCGAAGGAGGAACGCGAGAAGGCGATCAAGCAGGTGGCCGACATGCTGCAGATCGGCCATCTGCTCGACCGCAAGCCGAGCCAGCTTTCCGGCGGCCAGCGCCAGCGCGTGGCCATGGGCCGGGCGCTGGTGCGCAATCCCCAGGTCTTCCTCTTCGACGAGCCGCTCTCGAACCTCGACGCGAAGCTTCGCGTCGACATGCGCACCGAGATCAAGCGGCTGCATCACCGCATGAAGACGACCATCGTCTATGTGACGCACGACCAGATCGAGGCGATGACGCTCGCGACCAAGATCGCCGTCCTGAAGGACGGCGTGCTGCAGCAGTTCGGAACGCCGGCGGAGATCTACAACAACCCCGCCAACATGTTCGTTGCCGATTTCATGGGATCGCCTGCGATGAACCTGCTCAAAGCGCAGATAGAGACCGCAGGCTCGCAAGTCTCGGTGACGCTGGCGCGGCCGAATGCCGAACCCTTGAGACTCGCCGTGCCGCATAACGGCGCGCTCTCCGCCTATGCCGGCAAGGAGGTGGTCTTCGGCATCCGTCCGGAAGCGCTCACCGACCCGGACGGGGCGGACCGCAATGCGCAATTCGTCGCCGAAGGCGAATGCCTGATCGAGGTGGTCGAGCCGGCCGGCTCCGATACCTTTGCCGTCACGAGGCTCGGCGGCAAGGAAATCGTCGCAAGGCTCAGGGCCGATGCGCGCATCGCGCCCGGCCAGACGTCACGGCTCGCCTTCAACCTCGACAAGGCCGTCTTCTTCGACCCGCAAAGCGAAAAGCGGATTGCATGAGGAAGACGATGGAGAGCCAGCCGGATATCGTCATCATCGGATCGGGAGTCGGCGGCGCAACGGTCGCTGCGGGCCTTGCTGCCTCGGGCGCCGAGATACTGATCCTCGAAGCGGGCTCGCATATCGAGGACCTGCCGGTCAATCGCGACCAGCGGGCGATCTTCCAGCGCGGCCATTTCCGCCCGAAGGAGACCTGGTACGAGGCCGGCGGCCCCGGCTTCAATCCCGGCAATTACTACAATGTCGGCGGCAATTCGAAGTTCTACGGCGCGGTGCTGACCCGCTATCGCCGGGAGGATTTCGAGGAGATGCAGCATCGGGACGGCGTCTCCCCGGCCTGGCCCTTTTCCTATGAGGAGCTCGAGCCGTGGTATTCCAGGGCAGAGCAGCTTTACCAAGTGCGAGGCAAATTGGGCGAGGACCCGACGGAGCCCGCTCATTCGAGCGGCTATCCCCATGGCCCGGTGCCGGACGAGCCTGCGATCGCCATGGTCCGCGAGCGCCTGGCCGAGATCGGCCTCCATCCCTATTCGCTGCCGCTCGGCGTCGATATCGAGCGCTGGCTCGCCAAGGGCAAGACGCCGTGGGACGCGCATCCGAACTCGTCCGACGGCAAGATGGATGCCGAAACGGCGGCGCTGGCGGCGGCGCTGAAATTTCCGAATGTGCGGCTGCAGACCGGCTCGCGAGTGACCCGGCTCGTAACCGGGCCGGACGGCAAGGCGATCGAAACCGTGCTCTACGCCAGGGACGGGGCAGAGCACAGTCTTTCGCCGAAGCTCGTCATCCTCTGCGCCGGCGCGGTGCAGTCGGCCGTACTGCTCCTGCGCTCGGCCGACGACAGCAATCCGACCGGGCTTGCCAACCGGTCCGATCAGGTCGGCCGCAATTTCATGAACCACAATTCGAGCGCCGTCATCGCGCTCAGCCCCTGGTACCGGAACGACTCGGTCTATCAGAAGACCTTCGGCCTCAACGACTTCTATCTCTCCGACGGTGCGGGCGGGCCGCCGCTCGGCAATGTCCAGCTTCTCGGCCGCATTTCCGGCGCGATACTGAAGGCGAACATGCCGGCAATGCCGGAATGGCTGCTAAACCGGGTGTCCGCCCGCGGCATCGACTTCTACGCCATGAGCGAGGACCTGCCCTCACCGGAAAGCCGCGTCATGGTCGACGGCGAGCGCGTTGTGCTGAAATGGGTGCGCACCAATTGGCAGGCCCATCTCGACCTCGTCGCCAGGCTCAAGGCGGTGCTGAAGAAAGCCGGCTTCCCGATCGTGCTCGCACGGGCCTTCGACAAGCGGACGCCCTCGCACCAGTGCGGCACGGTCCGGATCGGCAATGATCCCGGCCAGGCGCCGCTCGACGTCTATTGCCGCGCCTTCGATCATCCGAATCTCTTCGTCGTCGATGCCGGCTTCCTGCCGACCTCCGCCGCCGTCAATCCGGCGCTGACCGTCGCGGCACAGGCGCTGCGTGTCGCCGACCATATCGTGAAACAGGATCTGCGGCCATGACCCAGAAGGCACGCCCCGTCGCGATCGTCACCGGCGGCCGCCGCGGCATCGGGCTCGGTATCGCCCGGGCACTCGCGGCGAGCGGCTTCGACATCGCCATCACCGGCATTGGCGATGCGGAGGGTGTCGCGCCCGTAATCGCCGAGCTCAGCGGGCTCGGCGCCCGGGTGATCTTCCTGCGCGCCGATCTTGCCGACCTTTCGAGCCATCAGGCGACCGTCGACGCGGTCGTCGCGGAATTCGGCCGGATCGACTGCCTCGTCAACAATGCCGGCATCGCCTCCATCGTGCGCGACGATTTTCTCGATCTGAAGCCGGAGAATTTCGACACGATCGTCGGCGTCAATCTGCGCGGCACGGTGTTTTTCACGCAGGCCGTTTTGAAGGCGATGCTGGCGAGCGACGCTCGAGCGTCGCGCTCGATCATCAACATCACCTCGGTCTCGGCCGTGATGACGTCGCCCGAGCGGCTCGACTACTGCATGAGCAAGGCGGGGCTTGCGGCCTTCAGCCAGGGCCTGGCGCTGAGGCTCGCCGAGACCGGCATCGCGGTCTTCGAAGTCCGTCCCGGCATCATCCGCTCGGACATGACGGCTGCGGTTTCCGGCAAATACGACGGTCTGATTGAAAGCGGTCTGGTGCCGATGCGGCGTTGGGGCGAACCCGAGGACATCGGCAATATCGTCGCCGGCCTCGCCGGCGGGCAGTTCGGTTTCGCCACAGGCTCTGTCATCCAGGCGGATGGAGGGCTCTCGATCGGGCGGTTGTGAATTTTCCTCTCGCCGGTCGTGAGATTTGCCCCTCACCCTAACCCTCTCCCCGCAGGCGGGGAGAGGGGACGTGCGCCGACGAGATGGTGGCGAGTGGTTGCCGCGAGTCCCTTCTCCCCGCCTGCGGGGAGAAGGTGGCGGCAGCCGGATGAGGGGCCCGATAGCTGATACCGCGCCCGAAGCGCGTGACTTTGAGGACATGTGAATGACCTACGACTACATCATCACGGGGGCCGGTCCGGCCGGCTGCGTGCTCGCCAACCGCCTGAGCGAGGACCCGGACGTCAGGGTGCTGCTGCTCGAAGCCGGCGGCGGCGACTGGAATCCGCTGTTCCACATGCCGGCCGGCTTCGCCAAGATGACCAAGGGGGTCGCCAGCTGGGGCTGGCACACGGTGCCGCAGAAGCACATGAAGGGCAGGGTGCTGCGCTATACCCAGGCCAAGGTGATCGGCGGCGGTTCTTCCATCAATGCACAGCTCTATACCCGCGGCAATGCGGCCGACTACGACCTGTGGGCGAGTGAGGAGGGCTGCGCCGGCTGGGACTATCGCAGCGTGCTTCCCTATTTCAAGCGCGCCGAGGACAATCAGCGCTTCGCCGACGACTATCATTCCTATGGCGGTCCGCTCGGCGTTTCCATGCCGGTTTCGGCGCTGCCGATCTGCGACGCCTATATCCGCGCCGGCCAGGAACTCGGCATTCCCTACAACCACGACTTCAACGGCAGGCAACAGGCGGGCGTCGGCTTCTATCAGCTGACGCAGCGCAACCGCCGCCGGTCCTCCGCCTCGCTCGCCTATCTGTCGCCGATCAAGGATCGCCCGAATCTGACGGTTCGCACCGGCGCCCGCGTCGCGCGCATCATGCTCGAGGGCAGGCGCGCCGTCGGAGTGGAAGTCGTGACGGGGAGGGGCAGCGAGATCATCCGCGCCGATCGCGAGGTGCTGGTCTCGTCGGGTGCGATCGGTTCGCCGAAACTGCTGTTGCAGTCCGGCATCGGCCCGGCCGATCACCTTCGTTCCGTCGGCGTCGAGGTCAGGCACGATCTCCCCGGTGTGGGCGGCAATCTCCAGGACCATCTGGATCTCTTCGTCATCTCCGAATGCACCGGCGATCATACCTATGACGGCGTCGCCAGGCTGCACCGCACGCTCTGGGCCGGGCTGCAATATGTGCTCTTCCGCTCCGGCCCGGTCGCTTCGTCTCTCTTCGAGACCGGCGGCTTCTGGTATGCCGATCCGAATGCCCGCTCGCCGGACATCCAGTTCCATCTCGGTCTCGGTTCGGGCATCGAGGCCGGGGTCGCGCGGCTCAAGAATGCCGGGGTCACACTCAATTCCGCCTATCTGCACCCGCGCTCGCGCGGCACCGTCCGGCTCTCCTCGGCCGACCCGGCGGCAGCACCCCTGATCGATCCGAACTACTGGGAGGATCCGCATGATCGGCAGATGTCGCTCGAAGGTTTGAAGATCGCGCGCGAAATCATGCAGCAGCCTGCGCTGAAGCCGTTCGTCCTCGATGAACGTTTGCCCGGCAACGGCATCCGCACCGACGAGCAGCTCTTCGACTATGGCTGCGCCAACGCCAAGACCGACCACCACCCGGTCGGCACCTGCAAGATGGGGACCGACGCGGCGGCGGTGGTCGACCTGGAGCTCAAGGTTCGCGGGATCGAGGGCCTGCGCGTCTGCGACAGCTCGGTAATGCCGCGGGTCCCATCCTGCAACACCAACGGCCCGACGATCATGATGGGCGAGAAGGGGGCCGACATCATCCGCGGATTGCCGCCGCTGCCCCCGGCCGTGTTCCAGCACGAGCGCAACGACGCGCGCCCGCGGGCGCGCGCGGAGGTCCGCTGAAGGAGCGATCGGGCGTTGCAGTTTCGGGCGGCCGTTCGAAAAATCGTTGCGGCGGCTGAAGGCGGCGTCCAAGGTGCCTTCGTCCTTATCCAGAAATCCCGGTCTGATTCCATGACGTCAATAGAGCCGCGCCCTTTTCTCATATCCCTCTTCGAGGCCGCCGTCGCCGCGGCCGATCCTGAAGCAGCCATTCGGGCGCATCTTCCGGCGCGGCCGAAGGGCCGCACGATCGTGGTCGGCGCCGGCAAGGCCGCGAGCCAGATGGCGGCCGCTTTCGAGCGGCTCTGGGACGGGCCGCTCGCAGGCGCCGTCGTTGCCCGCCACGGGCCCGTCGAGAAATGCGGGCGGATCAGGGTCCTGCAGTCGGCTCACCCGGTGCCGGATGAGGCGGGGCTTGCCGCCTCCGCGGCGCTTCTCGAAACGGTCGGCGGACTGACGGCGGATGATCTCGTGGTGGCGCTCATCTCCGGCGGCGGCTCGGCTCTGCTGCCGGCCCCGCCCGGCGGCTTGACCCTGGAAGACGAGATCGCCGTCAACAAGGCGCTGCTTGCCTCCGGAGCGCCGATCTCCGCCATGAATGTGGTCCGCAAGCATGTCTCGCGGATCAAGGGCGGGCGGCTTGCACTTGCCGCCGCGCCGGCGCGGGTCGTGAGCCTCGTCGTCTCCGACGTGCCCGGCGACAATCCGGCCTTCGTCGCCTCGGGCCCGACGGTTGCCGACCGATCCAGCCTCGAAGAGGCGCGCGAGATCGTCGCGCGATACGCTATCGCCCTGCCCGAACGGGTGACGGCGCATCTCGCTTCCGATGCGGCGCGAGCACCCCGGCCCGACGATGCTGCATTCGCCGGCAACGAAGTCCACGTCATCGCCTCGGCGAGCGTTTCGCTGGAAGCGGCGGCGGCACGGGCGCGGGAAAGCGGCATCGAGGCGATGATCCTGTCGGATGCGATCGAAGGCGAGGCGCGCGACATCGGCCGCATGCATGCGGCGCTCGCGCGGGAAGTGGCCTCGCGCAACCGTCCCTTTTCGAAGCCGGTCGTGCTGCTTTCCGGCGGCGAGACGACGGTGACGATTTCCGGCGAACGTTACGGTAAGGGCGGACGTAACAGCGAATTCCTCCTGTCGCTCGCGCTCGACATCGACGGTATCGGTGGTATCGATGCGCTTGCCGCCGACACCGACGGCATCGACGGATCCGAGGACAATGCCGGCGCCTTTGCCGACGGCGCAAGCATTGGCCGGATGCGGGCGGCAGGCGCCGATCCCCGTTCGCATCTCGCAGGCCATGACGCCTGGACGGCCTTCGCGGCCAGCGGCGACCTCTTCGTGCCCGGCCCGACGGGGACGAATGTCAATGATCTGCGGGCGATCCTGATACGCTGAACTTCTGGAAGGGGATGGCACGGCCTGAAATTGCCCCTCCCAAACGTGGGGAGGGGTCATTCCGCGCGCGAACCGCTGTTACTTCACCCGCTTCAACGCATCGGCAAGGATCGAGACGATCTCGCCGAAATGCTGCTTTTCCGCGATCAGAGGCGGCGAGAAGGCGATGATGTCGCCGGTGACGCGGATCAGCAGGCCCCGCTCGAAACAATCGACGAAGACGTCATAGGCGCGAGCGCCGGGCGCGCCGTCGCGCGACTGGAGCTCGATGCCGGCGATGAGGCCGATGGTGCGGATGTCGATGACGTGCGGCAGGCCTTTCATGGAATGCATCGCCTCGTGCCAGTCGCCCTCGATTTCGGCGGCGCGCGTCATCAGGCCTTCGTCGCGATAGATGTCGAGCGTGGCGATGCCGGCGGCACAGGCGGCCGGATGGCCGGAATAGGTATAGCCGTGGAAGAGCTCGATCTGGCCTTCGGGGCCGTGCATCAGCGCGTCGTGCACCTTGCGGCTGGCAAAGACAGCGCCCATCGGGATCGCACCGTTGGTAAGCCCCTTTGCGGTGGTGACGATGTCCGGCGTGACGCCGAAATAGTCGGTCGCAAAGGCCGCACCGAGCCGGCCGAAACCGGTGATCACCTCGTCGAAGATCAGGAGAATGCCGTGCTTGTCGCAGATCGCGCGCAGCCGCTCGAGATAGCCCTTCGGCGGGATCAGCACGCCGGTCGAGCCGGCGACTGGCTCGACGATGCAGGCGGCGATCGTCTCGGCGCCGTGGAGCGCCACGAGCCTTTCGAGGTCGTCGGCAAGCTCCGCACCATGCTCCGGCTGCCCTTTGACGAAGGCGTTCTTCGCCGGATCATGGGTGTGGCGCAGATGGTCGGACCCGGGAAGCTGCGGGAAGACGCGGCGGTTGTTGACGATGCCGCCGACGGAGATGCCGCCGAAGCCGACGCCGTGATAACCGCGTTCGCGGCCGATGAGGCGGGTGCGCGTGCCTTGGCCGATCGAACGTTGATAGGCAAGTGCCATCTTCAGCGCGGTGTCCACGGATTCCGAGCCCGAGCCGGTGAAGAACACCCGGTCGAGCTTGGTGCCAGCCGGGCCGGGCGCGATCTCGGCCAGCCGCTCGGCGAAGTCGAAGGCGATCGGATGACCCATCTGGAAGGACGGCGCGAAGTCCATGGTCGAAAGCTGCCGCTCGACCGCGGCGGCGATCTGCCGGCGGCCGTGCCCGGCATTCACGCACCAGAGGCCGGCGGTGCCGTCGAGAACCGTCCGGCCGTCGACGCTGGTGTAGTGCATGCCCTCGGCGGCGGCGAGCAGCCGGGGTGCCGCCTTGAACTGGCGGTTGGCGGTGAAGGGCATCCAGTAGCTGTCGAGAACCGGAGCGTTGGGCTTGTTGTGGGCGTTCATGGCATCCTCCTGTCGTTAGCCGATTGACGCCATGATTTGGATTTCCGAACAAGTCCTTTTCTAAGGTCATCTAAGCCGTTGTATTTGCACGAGGGAGTTTGATAGAGTTTCGCTATTTCAAACAACATCAACACCGGAGTTCGCTATGAGCGTCGATATCGGCAGCCGCCTGCGGCAGGTGCGGCTGAGGCACAAGCTTTCCCAGCGCGAACTCGCCAAACGGGCGGGGGTTACAAACTCCACCATCTCGCTGATCGAATCGAATGCATCGAACCCCTCGGTCGGGGCGCTGAAGCGTATCCTCGACGGTATACCGATCGGGCTTGCGGAGTTCTTCTCCTTCGAGCCGGAGAAGTCGCGCAGGGCTTTCTATGCGGCGGAGGAACTGGTGGAGATCGGCAAGGGACCGATCTCCTATCGCCAGATCGGCGACAACCTTTTCGGCCGCAGCCTTCAGATCCTGAAGGAGTGCTACCAGCCGGGCGCGGATACCGGCAAGGTGCCGCTGGTGCATGAGGGCGAGGAAGGCGGCATCGTGCTTTCAGGCCGGCTCGAAGTGACCGTCGATGACGAGCGGCGCATCCTCGGGCCGGGCGACGCCTATTATTTCGAAAGCCGGCGGCCGCACCGCTTTCGCTGTATCGGACCGGTGCCCTGCGACGTGATCAGTGCCTGTACGCCGCCGACGTTTTGAAGGGGAAAGAACGCCCCTCATCCGCCTGCCGGCACCTTCTTCCCCGTTCTGACGGGGAGAAGGGACAAGCGGGCTACTCCCCTTCCTGCCGAAGCCGTTGCGGTGTTACGAGCGAGCGCCACGAGTCCCTTCTCCCCGTGGAACGGGGAGAAGGTGCCGGCAGGCGGTTGAGGGGCAATTCGAGCCGCTCACGAAAGCCGCTCGCAAGCCGCAGCGATTCGTTCGAGCGCCTCCTTCAGCTCCGCCTCCGATGTTGCATAGGAGATGCGGAAAAAGGGTGAGAGGCCGAAGGCCGAGCCCGGGACGACGGCGACATGGGCGTCTTCCAGAAGATAGGCGCAGAAGTCCGTATCCGTTTTGATCCTCTTGCCTGATGGCGTCACCTTGCCGAGCACGCCGGCGCAGCCGGAGAAGGTGTAGAAGGCACCCTCGGGAACGCGGCAGTCGAGGCCGTCGATCGCGTTCAGGCCGTTGACCACGAGATCGCGGCGGCGCTGGAAGCTCTCGGTTCGTTCTTTCAGGAAGTCCTGCGGCCCGTTGAGCGCCGCGACCGAAGCCGCCTGGCTTATCGAAGAGGGGCATGAGGTCGCCTGGCTCTGGACGACGGCCATCGCCTTGATGAGCTCGCGCGGGCCACCGGCATAGCCGATCCGCCAGCCGGTCATCGCATAGGCCTTCGAGACGCCGTTTACGGTCAGCGTGCGGTTCTTCAGGCCCGGCTCCAACTGCGCCGGGGTGACGAAGCGGAAACCGTCATAGACGATGTGCTCATACATGTCGTCGACGAGCAGCCAGACATGCGGGTGCCTCAGAAGTACCTCGAGCAGCGGCCGGTAGTCGGCCGCACTGTAGGCGGCGCCCGACGGATTGGAGGGCGAGTTCAAGAGCACCCATCGGGTCCGCGGCGTGATGGCCGCCTCAAGCTTTTCCGCCGTCAGGCGGAAACCGGAAGATGCGTCGCAGGCGATCAGGACCGGCTTGCCCTCGCAGATATGGACAATGTCCGAATAGGAGGTCCAGTAGGGCGTCGGAATGATGACCTCGTCGCCCGGATCGAGCGAGGCCATCATGGCGTTGAAGAGGATCTGCTTGGCGCCGGTCGCGACCGTGATCTCGTCCAGCTCGTAGGCCAACCCGTTCTCGCGCTGGAATTTCTCGCGGATCGCCTTCTTCAGTTCCGGCGTGCCGTCGAGTGCGGTGTATTTCGTCTCGCCGCGGTGAATCGCATCCGAGGCGGCCTGCTTCACGTGTTCCGGCGTGTCGAAATCCGGCTCGCCGGCGCCGAGGATGATCACCGGCTTGCCTTCGCGCTTCATGGCGGCGGCGCGGGCGCCGATCTTCAGGATTTCCGAAACTCCGATCGAGGAAATCCGCGAGGCGGGCTGAAAGCCCGCCTCCTTGACCGTTGCATTGATGGTCATGGCCGATCCTGTTCGATTATTCGATGTCGAAAGAGACGCCCTGCGCCAGCGGCAGAGCCTTCGAATAGTTCACCGTGTTGGTGGCGCGCCGCATATAGGCCTTCCAGGCGTCGGAGCCGGATTCTCGGCCGCCGCCGGTCTCCTTTTCGCCGCCGAACGCGCCGCCGATCTCGGCGCCGGAGGTACCGATATTGACGTTGGCGATGCCGCAATCCGAGCCGTCGGCTGCGAGGAAGCGTTCCGATTCCTGCATGTCACGGGTGAAGATCGAGGAGGAAAGCCCGGCGGCAACCGCATTGTGCTCGGCGAGCACCGCGTCGAAGTCGCTGTACTTCATGACGTAGAGGATCGGCGCGAAGGTTTCCTCGAGAACCGGGCCTTCCTGCTTCGGCATTTCGACCAGTGCCGGCTTGACGTAGTAGCCGTTCTCGTGGCCGAGCTCGACGCGCTCGCCGCCGGTGACGGCTCCGCCATGGTTCTTTGCCTCGGCGATCGCCTTCTGCATCCCGTCGAAGGCCGCCTTGTCTACGAGGGGGCCGACGAGTGCGGCCGATTCCAGCGGGTTGCCGACCGAAACCGACTGATAGGCTTTCTTCAGGCGCGGCACGAGCTGGTCGTAGACGCTTTCATGGACGAAGAGGCGGCGCAGGGTCGTGCAGCGCTGCCCGGCGGTGCCCATAGCGCCGAAAGCAATGGCGCGCAGCGCCATGTCGAGATCGGCGGACGGGCAGACGATGCCCGCATTGTTGCCGCCGAGTTCCAGGATCGCACGGGCGAAGCGCTTGGCAAGCCGCGGACCGACCTCGCGGCCCATGCGGGTGGAGCCGGTCGCCGAAACCAGCGGCACCTTCGGATGGTCGACGAGAACCTCGCCGATCGCCCGGTCGCCGATCAGGACCTGCGACAGGCCTTCCGGAGCGTCGCCGAAACGGGCGATGGCGCGTTCCAGGATCGCCTGGCAGGCGAGCGCGGTAAGCGGCGTCTTTTCCGACGGCTTCCAGACGACGGCGTCGCCGCAGACGAGCGCGAGCGCTGCATTCCAAGACCAGACCGCGACGGGGAAGTTGAAGGCGGAAATGATGCCGACGACACCGAGCGGGTGCCAGGTTTCCATCATCCGGTGGCCGGGACGCTCGGTGGCGATCGTCAGGCCGTAGAGCTGGCGGGAAAGGCCGACGGCGAAATCGCAGATATCGATCATCTCCTGCACTTCGCCGAGGCCCTCGGACGGGATCTTGCCGGCTTCGATCGAGACGAGGCGGCCGAGATCGGCCTTGAAGGCGCGCAGTTCCTCGCCGAGAAGCCGGACGAGTTCGCCGCGCTTGGGCGCCGGTACGAGGCGCCAGGCGCGGAAAGCCTCGTCGGCCTTCTCGATCTTGCCGGCGGCTTCAGCGGCAGATACGGTCTTGAGACTTGCGATCTTCTCGCCGGTGACCGGGCTGAAGGACGGCATGTCGCCGCCGGTGTAGAGGTCCTTGGCGACGCCCATTTTATCGAGGAGCGCGGCTGCCTCGCTCGCGACATCGATTTTCTTGGCTGCAATGTTCATGTGGTGACTCCCGTCTTGTAACTGGCGCGATGACCTAACCGAAGCGCACGCTGCCGAGCTTGCCCGGCGAGGTGAGCGTCTTGAGGCCGGCCGCCATGTTCTTCAGTTTTTCCGGCGTGTAGAGATCGTAAAAAGCCTGGTTGCGGCGGCCGAGCGCATGTTCCGCGCTGAAGCTGCCGTGATATTGCTCGACCGCCACCGCAAAGACCCATTCGCGCAGTCGCTGCTCGAAGGTCGCATCGGCCAGTAGCGGACTATCCTTGGCGACGACCAGGTTGAAGTGAACGCCGCCGTCGCCGATATGGCCGAAATCGCAGACCGTGACGCCCGGAAATTTTTCCGGCATTTCCGTCTTCATATGGTCGCAGAAGGCCATGATGTCACCCCTGCGGAAGGAGAGATCGAAGGCGATCAGCTTGCCGAGGTGTTTTACGCCCTCCGAAAGCGCATGGCGCAGCGCCCAGATCTCGTGCGGCGGGCCGACGAGTGCATCGGCGAGCAGTACCTCTTCCATCTCCCATATCTCCGCGAGCACGCTTTCGAGAACCGCGTCGAGCGGCTGCTCGCCTTCGCGCGGGCTCGAGGTGCGGGAGATTTCGGCGAGGATCACGTAGTCGGGGACCTTGCCGCCTTGGAAGGGGTTTTTCAGCGCCGGCACATGGGCGAAGGCCGCGGCGATCGCGTTCCTCGACATTCCCTCGAAGGCCGAGAGATAGGCGCCGAGCCGCTCTTCCATGGCCTTCAGGAGCGGCAGGACATGCGCGCCGCTCGCCGGCACGAGGAAGGCGGTCGCCGTCTGCTTCGGCAGGCGCTCGAGATTGAGCACGCATTCGGTGACGATGCCGAAGGCGCCCGAGGTGCCGATGAAGATCTGCTTCCAGTCGACGCCGGTATTGTTCTTGCGCAGGTCCGAGCCGAGGTCGAGCACCGTGCCCGCCTCGTCGGCGAGGACCACTTTCAGACCCAGCGTGTTGCGGCGCACGTCGCCATATTTGAGGAAGCGCGAGCCGCCGGTATTGGTGGCGATCATGCCGCCGATCCGCGGGTCGGCGCCGAGATCGATCGGGAAGAACAGGCCGTGTTCCTCCAGGCGCCGATTGAGCTCGGACAGGCGGAAGCCGGCATCGACGCGCACGGAGCGATTGTCGAGGTCGAGCGCGAATTGGCGGGTCAGCCGGTCGAGGCTGACAACGACCTCGCTGCCGGACTCGTCCGGCGTCGATCCCGAGACGAGGCCCGTATTGCCCGACTGGGGGATGAGGGCGATGCCGCTGCGGACGCAGTAACCGACGGCGGCCGAGACCTCTTCCGTCGTTACCGGACGCAGGACGGCCGCCGCGCGGCCGCGGTCGTAGCGTGCGCCGGCCTCGTAAGCCTCCATGTCCTCCCGACGCGTGACGACGCCCTTGTCGCCAAGGAGCTTCGTCAATGCGTCGATATGGTGCTCGTCAATCATCGCCGGCGTATCACTCCGCTGCCATGGCGGCGGTAAGCGCCTTGAGGCAGCCTTCGATCGATGCCTGCTCGATGCCGGCATAGTGATCGAATTCGTTGAGCACGGCGACGCCGAGATCGGTCTCGAAGCGCTTCTGGTTCGGGCTCGCTTCGAATTCCTGCTGCGCACCGTCGCCGAGGTTCGACTGGAAGATACCGGCGGCGCTGACGGGAAGGAAGTCCTCATAGACGATCGGATCGAATTGAACGAGGCCGTCGGCGATCAGGGAATTGAGATCACGCCGGCCGGGCAGCTTCGTCCGCCGGCCCTTATCCGTCAGGGAGTAGCTGAAATAGCCGAGGCCCGCCTCGCGGAGCTCCGCCCAGCTGTCGGGGAACGCCTCGAAGACCTGGGCCAAGGCCGCTTCGTATTCCCTGGCGTTTGAACCATCGGCGGCCGGGCGTACGATCTTGCGCGATTCGTCGAGCAGCCGGTCGTAGAGACCTCGGCCCTTAGGCGTCAAAGCGATGCCGCGCTGCTCGATCTCGCCGAAGCGGGCGGTATGCGAGCCGGTCTTCCAGCTGCCGTCGGAGTCGCGGAAGGAAACCGGCTCTTCGAGCGCCTTGAAGGACGTCTGGCGAAGCAGGACCGGGCATTTGCGTGTCGGCGGTCCTTCGACGACGGCCTTCGGGGCAATGCCATATTCCGGCATCAGCGCCTGGACGCGGTCGATGTCGAGCGTCCGTGGCGTCAAATGGTTGATATGCGGCCCCTTGAAGGAGACCACGTCGGCGATCAGCCGGTGCGCATCGTGCAGGCGCTCGTACATGCCGGCGCTGACATTCGCCTCGTCGTGCCAGCGGAAGGTCTCGAGCACTTCGGCGACGAAACGCTCGGCATCGGCCTTGTCGAGGCCGCCGTCCCGCTCGGCCTTTTCGGTAAGCTCGACCGCACCGGATGTAAAGATCCGGCGCTCTTTCAGGATCGCCTCCGCCTCGGCGCGAAGGGCCTCGTCGGAAATGAGGTCGAGCCTCAGAAGCGAGGTGAAGACGCGGAAGGGGTTGTGCTTCAGAGCCGCGTCGCCCACCGGCCGGAAGGCCGTGGAGTGGACCGGCACCCCGGCGGTCGACAGATCGTAGTAGCCGACCGGATACATGCCCATCACGGCAAATACCCGGCGCATCATCGAAAGCTCCGCCGGCGTGCCGAGACGGATCGCGCCGTGACGCTCCTCGGAAATGCGTTCGAGCGAATCGGTCGCTTCCAGGCGCCCCTTCAGGGTGGCGTCGGCCGAGAGCGTTTCGCCGTTGACCCTGGCGACGAGCTCCATCAGCGTGCCGTAGGCCGGCACTTCCTCGCGGTACATCAACGACATCGCAGCGGAAAAGGCCGAGCGAATATCGTCGGCGGATACGAAACTATTCTCTTTCACTGGGGCTCGCCTCGCGCTATGGATGAAGGACAAGGTCATTCTTAATTCTGATCATATCGGAAGGCTCTGAGCTTGGATCGCGCTGCTTCTGACTATGTTGATGCGAGGCTGGAATGAAGTTGAGCCGCCGACTGGTTCCCGACGTGACGACGCTGCAGGCCTTCGAATGCGCGGCGCGCCACGGCAGTTTCACCCAGGCCGCCGCGGAGCTCAATCTCACGCAGAGCGCCGTCAGCCGGCAGATCAAGGATCTCGAGAACCAGCTGGGCGTGCTGCTCTTCGAGCGGGTACGCCAGCGGGTCATTCTTTCCGATGCGGGGCAGAAATTCCTGCCGGAAGTGCGCCGGCTTCTGAACCAGACCGAAGAGCTGATGGTGCGCGCCATGGCGTCGGCGCGGGCCGACTCGAGCCTCTCCATCGCATCGCTTCCGACCTTCGGCAGCCGCTGGCTGGTGCCTCGCCTGCCCGATTTCCTGAGGCGCCATCCGGGCACCGTCGTCAATATCGCCTCCCGCTCTGAGCCGTTCGATTTCGAAGAGCAGAACTTCGACCTCGCCATCCATTACGGCCAGCCCGTCTGGGCGCGGGCCATTTGCAACTACCTCTGCAGCGAAGTCATCGTGCCGGCAGCCAGCCCGGCCCTTCTTTCGGTACATCCGGTGGAGGCGCCTGCGGACATCGGCGGCGCCCCGCTGCTGCATCTGGCGACGCGGCCCAAGCTCTGGGCGCAATGGTTCGAGGCAAACGGCGTCGAGCAGGACGGCGCCTATCGCGGCAACCGCTTCGATCAATTCTCGATGGTAATCGAGGCGGCGACTGCAGGTCTCGGTTTTGCCCTTTTACCTCGCTATCTGATCGAGCAGGAACTTACCGCAGGCACCCTGCGGATCGTTCTCGATCGACCGATGCAGACGGAGAACAGCTATTATCTCGCCATTCCGGAAGGCAAGCTCGAAAATCCGATCAGCCGCGCTTTCCGGGAGTGGATCACCGAACAGGTCGGTTGATCGGTCGCGGTGACAAGCCCCGGTCGAGGGCCTGCGGATCTCAGACTGCGGATATGATGCCGCTTACACCAGGAAGGGGCGGATTTTGACAGAGATATCCATCGAACCGAGGGAGCTTGCCGGCTGGCCCGGCTCCGCGCGGTGCGGGTCTCCGGAGCCGGCTGCGGGCGATGCTCGCATTCCTTGCAAGCTGCTGACATCACGGCTAAAAAATGCCATCTTCATGCACCACGCGGCCGTGAAATCCAGCGCGCCGCCGGCTTTGCGTTCGGCGCCTGCCTTCACCGATACTCTCTTCCCGGGACGATGACGGCGAAGGAGGGCACATGACCGTGTCTAGAAACGTGCCGGCGCCGTCTGCATCCTCGGGGTCGCAGCCACACCGGCAGAACAACGACAACCGGGCCGATCAGTCCCGAGTGGAACCAGAATCCGTACCCATGCTCCAGAACACAACGCAGTCCAATTTACCGCGCGAACCGGAAGCGAAGCAGATCGATTACAACGATTCGATCCGCTCGACCTATTTCTCGATAGACGACCTGCGAGCATGCGGCGCGAGCCTCGCCGAAAAAGGCACATCCGCTCTGCCGGGCTTCTTTCCTTTCGAATTTCGCGCCCGCCACCGGGAGAACGAAAAGGAAATCCTGCGCGTCTACCGGGCGACCGCGGCCGACGTGGAAGCCGGCGCCTCGATTACGCCTGCAGCCGAATGGCTGCTCGACAACCACCACGTCGTCGAAGAGGCGATCCAGGAGGTACGGCGCGACTTTCCGCGCCGGTTCTACCGGCAACTGCCGACCCTCTCGGTCTCCGGAACCGTCATCCCGCGCACGATGGCGCTTGCCTGGCTTTACGTTGCCCATACCCATAGTACCGTCACGCGGGAAAGCATCACCGCGATGGTGGAGGGCTTCCAGGAGCACGAGACCCTCAAGATCGGCGAGTTGTGGGCGCTGCCGTCGATCCTGCGTTTCGTCCTCATCGAAAATCTGAGGCGCATCGCCATCCGCGTCGAGCGCTCGCGCGGCATGCGGCGGAAGGCGAACGAGGTCGCCGACCAGCTCATCCGGCTGAACGATCCGGAAGGCTGCCGGACACTTCTGGTGGAGTCCGAGGCGCTCGCCGCCGACAACACCTTCATCGCACAGCTCCTTTACCGCATGCGTGACGGTTCGCAGAGCTCGGGTGCCGTCATCGCCTGGATCGAGGAGAGGCTGGAGAGGCGCGGCACCGATGTCGAGGAGGCGCTGGTAGCGGAGCAGAACCGCCTTTCGTCCGGCAACGCGACGATGAGCAATATCATCCGCAGCCTGCGCGAGATCGACGACACGGACTGGGCCGTCTGGTTCGAAAGCGTCAGCAAGATCGATGCGACGCTGCGCGAAGGGTCCGACTATGCGGCGCTCGATTTCGGATCGCGCAACACATATCGCGACACGATCGAGAAGCTCGCCCGCCGCTCCGGCCACAGCGAGCACGAAGTCACGGAGATCGCGATCGAGATGGTCGAGGAGGCGAAGGCCGCCGCGGCCGTCGAAGCGCCTCTGCAGGAGCCGAATGTCGGCTCCTTCCTCGTCGGCAAGCAGCGCCTGGCGCTCGAGAAGAGGATCGGCTATTCGCCCTCGATCTTCCAGCACCTCATCCGGTCGGTGCGCAAGCTCGACTGGTTCGCCATAGCCGGGCCGAACATTCTCTTGACGATCCTGGCGATGATCGTCGTCTATGCCTTCGTCAGCCCGATGGATATTCCGAGCGGCGCGAAGCTGATCATGCTCCTGCTCTTCGCGCTGCCTGCCTCCGAAGGCGCGATGGGCCTGTTCAACACGGTCTTCACGCTGTTCGCCAAACCCTCGCGGCTCGTCGGTTACGAGTTTCTCGACGGAATACCCGAGGACGCACGCACGCTGGTCGTGGTGCCTTGCCTGATTGCCAAGCGCGACCATGTGGACGAGCTCGTGCGCAACCTCGAGGTTCACTATCTCGCCAATCCGCGCGGCGAGATCTATTTCGCGCTCTTGAGCGATTGGGCCGACAGCAAGTCGGAGGAGGCGCCCGCCGACACGGATGTCCTGGAATATGCCAAGCGCGAGATTGCGTCTCTCTCTGCCCGCTATGCCTATGACGGCAAGACGCGCTTCTTCCTGCTGCACCGCCGCCGCCTCTACAACGAGGCCGAGGGCGTGTGGATGGGATGGGAGCGCAAGCGCGGCAAGCTGCACGAGTTGAACCTGCTGCTTCGCGGCGACCGCGATACCTCCTTCCTTCAGGGCGCCAACATGGTGCCGGAGGGCGTGCAATATGTGATGACGCTCGACTCCGACACGCGTCTCATGCGCGACGCGGTGACCAAGCTCGTCGGCAAGCTCTATCACCCGATCAACAGGCCGGTCGTCAATCCGAGGACACAGGAGGTCGTGACCGGCTACAGCCTCCTGCAGCCGCGCGTGACGCCGTCGCTCACCACCGGCAGCGAGGCCTCGGCCTTCCAGCGCATCTTCACCATCAATCGCGGCATCGACCCTTACGTCTTCACCGTTTCGGACGTCTATCAGGACATTGCCGGCGAAGGCAGCTTCACCGGCAAGGGCCTCTATCATGTCGACGCCTTCGAGGCTGCTCTCAAGAGCAGGATCGAAGAAAATGCGGTGCTCAGCCACGACCTTCTCGAAGGTTCCTATGCGCGTTGCGCGCTGGTCACCGACATCGAGCTCGTCGAGGATTTTCCGATCCGCTACGAGGTCGAGATGTCGCGCCAGCATCGTTGGGCGCGAGGCGACTGGCAGCTGCTGCCGTATATCTTCAATCCGAAGAACGGCCTGTCGATGCTCGGGCGCTGGAAGATGTACGACAATCTGCGCCGCTCGCTCATTCCGGTCGCCTGGCTCGCCGCCTCGGTCATGGGCTGGTACTACATGGAGCCGACCCCGGCGCTGATCTGGCAGCTCGTGCTGATTTTCAGCCTGTTCGTCGCGCCGACGCTGTCGCTGATTTCCGGGATCATGCCGCGGCGCAACGACATCGTCGCGCGTGCGCATCTCCACACGGTGCTGTCGGACATCCGCGCCGCAAACGCGCAGGTCGCGCTGCGCATCGTCTTCATCGCCCATAATGCCGCGATGATGGCGGATGCGATCGTGCGCTCGCTCTATCGCACCTTCGTCAGCCGCAAGCTTATGCTCGAATGGCGCACCGCCGCGCAGGTGCAGAGCGCCGGCCATGGTTCGATCGGCGACTACTTCCGCGCGATGTGGACGGCACCGGCGCTTGCGCTCGTGTCGCTGGCGCTTGCAGCCATCTCCGATACGGGGCTGCCCTTCATCGGGCTGCCCTTTGCCCTTATCTGGGCCGCCTCGCCGGCGGTTGCCTGGTTCGTCAGCCAGTCCGCCGAGACCGAAGACCAGCTCGTCGTTTCCGAGGAGGCGATCGAGGAGATGCGCAAGATCGCCCGGCGGACATGGCGCTATTTCGAGGCGTTCGTCACTGCCGAGCAGAACTTCCTGCCACCGGACAACTTCCAGGAAACGCCGCAGCCGGTGCTCGCGGAGCGAACCTCGCCGACGAATATCGGCGTCTATCTCCTGTCGGTCATGTCGGCCCGGTCCTTCGGCTGGATCGGTTTCGAGGAGACGATCACGCGCCTCGAGCAGACGATCGCCACGATCGACCGCATGCCGAAATATCGCGGCCATCTCTTCAACTGGTATCGCACGCGCGGCCTCGAACCGATGGAGCCGCGCTATGTCTCCTCGGTCGACAGCGGAAACCTCGCCGGACACCTGATCGCGGTCTCGTCCATGTGCCGCGAATGGGCCGAAGCGCCCTCCGCCCACGTCCAGGGCAATCTCGACGGCATCGGCGACGTCGCGGCGATTCTGAAGGAGGCGTTGAACGAGCTTCCCGACGATCGCAAGACCGTACGGCCGCTCAGGCGTCTGGTCGAGGAACGCATCGCCGGCTTCCAGAATGCACTTGCGGCGGTTAAGCGCGAGCGCGAATTCGCCTCCATCCGGGTGATCAACCTCGCGGTGCTCGCACGCGACATGCACAAGCTGACGGTCAATCTCGACCATGAGGTGCGCACCGTCCAGAGCGGCGAAGTGGCGACATGGGCGGGCTCGCTGGTGGCAGCCTGCGAGGCGCATATCGCCGACGGCGTCTTCGACCTCGGTGCCATCGAGGCTCTGCGCCAGCGTCTGCTGGTGCTCAAGGAGCGCGCGCGCGACATCGCCTTCTCGATGGACTTCAGCTTCCTGTTCCGGCCGGAGCGGCGGCTGCTGTCGATCGGCTACCGGGTCAACGCCAATGAGCTCGACGAGGCCTGCTACGACCTGCTCGCCTCCGAGGCGCGGCTGACGAGCCTTTTCGCGATCGCCAAGGGGGATCTGCCGACCGAGCACTGGTACAAGCTCGGCCGCCCGATCGTGCCGATCGGCGCGCGCGGTGCGCTCGTCTCCTGGTCGGGCTCGATGTTCGAATATCTGATGCCCCCGCTCGTCATGCAGGAGCGGCAGGGCGGCATCCTCAACCAGACCAACAATCTGGTAGTCCAGGAGCAGATCAATCACGGCCGGCGGCTCGGAACGCCCTGGGGCATTTCCGAGGCGGCCTTCAATGCGCGCGACCACGAGCTGACCTACCAGTATACGAACTTCGGCGTGCCGACGCTGGGCCTGAAGCGCGGCCTCGGGCAGAACGCCGTCATCGCGCCTTACGCGTCCATTCTCGCCTGCATGTACGATCCGAAATCGGCGCTCGCCAATCTGGCGCGGCTCCGGGAGGTCGGTGCGCTTGGGGCCTACGGCTATCACGACGCCGTCGATTTCACGCCGACGCGCGTGCCGGAAGGCCAGAAATGCGCCGTCGTGCGCAACTATTATGCCCATCATCACGGCATGTCGGTCGCCGCGGTCGCCAATGTCGTCTTCAACGGGCAGCTGCGCGAGTGGTTCCACGCCGATCCCGTCATCGAGGCCGCCGAACTCCTCCTGCAGGAAAAGGCCCCGCGTGACATCCCGGTCATGGCAGCCAAGCGCGAGCCGGAAGCGCTGGGCAAGGGCCAGGCCGATCTCCTGCGCCCCGAAGTCCGCGTCGTCGAAGACCCGATCAATCAGGACCGCGAGACGGTGCTTCTGTCGAACGGTCACTACTCCGTCATGTTGACGGCGACCGGGGCGGGCTATGCCCGCTGGAACGGCCAGTCGGTCACGAGATGGACTCCGGACCCGGTAGAGGACAGGACGGGGACCTTCATCTTCCTTCGCGACACGGTGACGGGCGACTGGTGGTCGGCCACGGCCGAGCCCCGGCGTGCGCCGGGCGAAAAGACCGTTACCCGCTTCGGCGACGACAAGGCCGAATTCGTCAAGACCGTCGGCGATCTGACAAGCGAGGTGGAATGCATCGTCGCGACCGAGCACGATGCCGAAGGCCGCCGGGTTATCCTGCTCAACACGGGCACGGAGGACCGGTTCATCGAGGTGACCTCCTATGCCGAGCCGGTGCTTGCGATGGACGATGCCGACAGCTCGCACCCGACCTTCTCGAAGATGTTCCTGCGCACCGAGATCAGCCGTCACGGAGACGTGATATGGGTCTCGCGCAACAAGCGAAGCCCCGGCGATCCGGACATCGAGGTCGCCCATCTCGTCACCGACAATGCCGGCAGCGAGCGCCACACGCAGGCGGAAACCGATCGCCGGCGCTTCCTCGGCCAGGGCCGCACGCTTGCCGAGGCGGCCGCATTCGACCCGGGCGCCACGCTTTCCGGCACCGACGGCTTCACGCTCGATCCGATCGTGTCGCTCCGCCGCGTCGTACGCGTGCCGGCGGGCAAGAAAGTGAGCGTCATCTTCTGGACGATCGCCGCCCCGGACAGGGAAGGCGTCGACCGGGCGATCGACCGCTACCGGCATCCGGAAACCTTCAATCACGAGCTCATCCATGCCTGGACCCGCAGCCAGGTGCAGATGCGCCATGTCGGGATCACCTCGAAGGAGGCCGCGAGCTTCCAGATGCTCGGCCGCTATCTCGTCTATCCGGATATGCACCTTCGCGCCGACGCGGAGACCGTCAAGACCGGGCTCGCCTCGCAATCGGCGCTGTGGCCGCTGGCGATCTCCGGCGATTTCCCGATCTTCTGCCTCAGGATCAACGACGACGGCGATCTCGGCATCGCCCGCGAGGCCTTGCGGGCGCAGGAATATCTGAGAGCTCGCGGCATCACCGCCGATCTGGTGGTCGTCAACGAGCGCGCCTCCTCCTACGCGCAGGACCTGCAGCACACGCTCGACTCGATGTGCGAGAATTTGAGGCTTCGCGGCCTTTCGGACGGCCCGCGCCAGCACATATTTGCGGTGCGCCGGGACCTTATGGAACCGGAAACCTGGTCGACGCTGATCTCGGCATCCCGCGCCGTCTTCCATGCGCGCAACGGCACGATCTCGGATCAGATAGCCCGCGCCACATCGCTCTACTCCAAATCTTCCGAAAAGAAGGAGGAGGGCGCCGAGATGCTGCTGCCGGTGATACGGGAGGCCGACGCGCGGACGGCGGTCGAACTCGATGGCGGCGACCTGGATTTCTGGAACGGCTTCGGCGGCTTTGCCGAGGACGGCCGAGAATATGCCGTGCGGCTGCGCGGAGGCGAGGCGACGCCGCAGCCCTGGATCAACGTCATCTCCAACGAGCAGTTCGGCTTCCATGTCTCCGCCGAGGGTGCGGCCTTCTCCTGGAGCCGCAATTCGCGCGACTATCAGTTGACGCCCTGGACCAACGACGCGGTCGTCAATCGTCCGGGCGAGGCGATCTTCGTGCGCGACATGGCAAGCGGCGCGGTGCTGACGCCCTATGCCGCACTGTCGCGGCGCAAGTCCGCCCTGTTCGAAACGCGTCACGGCCTCGGCTATTCGCGCTTTCTCAGCACACAGGACGAGCTCGAGATCGAGGCCATGCATACGGTCCACAGGACCTTGCCGGCCAAGCTCGTACGGCTGACGATCCGCAACCGCAGTTCGGCCGCGCGCAAGCTGCGCGTCTACGGCTATGCGGAATGGGTGCTCGGCAACAATCGCAGCCGTACCGCGCCCTTCGTCCTCAGCGAGTGGGACGAAAGCGCGAAGACGCTCGTCGCCACCAATCCCTACAGCATCGATTATCCGGGCCGGTGCGCGTTCTTCGCCAGCGACGGCGATATCGCCGGCTATACGGCGAGCCGGCGGGAATTCCTTGGCCGGGCCGGAGGAATCCTCGCGCCGCAGGCAGTGATATCAGGCGCCGAGCTCACCGGATCGACGGATGTGGACGGGGATGCCTGCGCGGCGCTCGCGACGGATATCACCGTCGAGGCGGGCGTGGAGCGACAGGTCACCTTCTTCCTCGGTGATGCCGACAATCCCGATCAGGTGCGAGCCGTCCTGGAGGAACTCAGGGCGGACAGTTTCGGCGCCGCGCTCGAGGCGGCGAAGGCGTTCTGGGGTGATTTCACCGGGGTCGTGAAGGTGGAGACGCCCGATCGGGCCTTCAACCACATGATCAACCACTGGCTGCCCTACCAGGCGCTCGGCTGCCGGATCATGGCACGCTCGGCCTTCTACCAGGCAAGCGGTGCCTTCGGTTTCCGCGATCAGCTGCAGGACACGCTCGCCTTCCTCATCCATCGGCCGGCGCTTGCCCGTGCGCAGATTCTCAATGCCGCGGCGCGGCAGTTCGTCGAAGGCGACGTGCAGCATTGGTGGCTGC
This sequence comes from Sinorhizobium meliloti, assembly GCF_017876815.1. Taxonomy (NCBI): domain Bacteria; kingdom Pseudomonadati; phylum Pseudomonadota; class Alphaproteobacteria; order Hyphomicrobiales; family Rhizobiaceae; genus Ensifer; species Ensifer meliloti. The sequence continues at coordinate 1,435,821 of NZ_JAGIOS010000001.1, forward strand.
CCGGAACGGACGCGGGCGTCCGCACGATGATCTCGGACGACGTGGTGTGGCTCGCACACGCGGTTGCGCATTATTGCGCCGTCACCGGCGAGGAAGACATCCTCAAGGAGAAAGTTCCCTTCATCACCGGGCCGGCTCTGGAAGAGGGCCAGCACGACAGCTTCTACAAGCCGGATGTGGCCGACGAGGTGGGCGACGTCTACGAGCATTGCGCCCGTGCGCTCGATCTCGCCATCCACCGGACCGGTGCCAACGGTCTGCCGCTCATTCTCGGCGGCGACTGGAACGACGGCATGAACCGGGTCGGGGAGGCCGGGGAGGGCACGAGTGTCTGGCTCGGCTGGTTCCTGGCCGGCACCCTGCGCGCGTTCCTGCCCTATGCCCGTGCCCGGAAGGACAAGCCGCGCGTGGCGCTATGGGAGCGGCATCTCGAAGCACTGAAGGATGCGCTCGAACAGGCAGGTTGGGACGGCGACTACTATCGCCGCGGCTATTACGACGACGGCACGCCGCTCGGATCGGCGGAGAACGGCGAGTGCCGCATCGATTCGATCGCGCAATCCTGGAGCACACTTTCGGGAGAGGGCGACAAGGAGCGCTCGCTGCGCGCAATGGATGCCGTGATGGCGGAGCTCGTCGATCCCGAAAAGCGCATCGTCCGGCTGTTCACGCCGCCGCTCGAGACGACGAAGCAGGACCCGGGCTACATCAAGGCCTATCCCCCGGGCGTGCGCGAGAACGGCGGTCAATATACCCACGCGGCCACCTGGGTGGTGCTGGCATTCGCTGCTCAGGAGCGGGCGGAGGAGGCCTGGCGCACCTTCCGCATGCTCAACCCCGTGTCGCATGCTCTCAGCCAGGTGGACGCCGAGCATTATCGTGTCGAGCCCTATGTGGTTGCTGCCGATATCTATGGTGAGGGCGCGCTTGCCGGCCGCGGCGGCTGGACCTGGTACACGGGCTCCGCCGGCTGGCTCTACCGCGCCGGCGTCGAAGGGATCCTCGGCATCCGCAAGAGAGGCGACAAGCTCTTGATCCGCCCCGTCCTGCCCTCCGAATGGCCGGGCTATTCGGCCGAAGTGCGCGTGAACGGCACCACGCACCGGATTTCCGTCAGCCGCGATTCAAAAAGTGGTGAACCGGTCGTAAGTGTAAATAATAGTGTCACAAAAAACGCGCATGAAGGGGTTTTGCTGTAGCTGCCGGATTTGAAGCATGAGCTGAACCGGCTTTGTATCCGTCAGGGCAAGGCCGGTTTTTGTTTGCTCAGGTTCGTCATTCATCATGGCGTCGGCGCGGCCCGGATTGTCCCGGCACGGCGGCGCCGGTCTCAACAGGGGTGGGGCGGGGCGCCAAATCCCGGATATCGACGCGCATGCTGCAAAAGACTTTTGAGGGCGGCAACGATCAGAGAGGGGTCGCCCATCCGGTGCCGACCGGGCGCGACACACGCCTCGACGTTTTTCGGGCCCTCTGCCTGCTGACCATCTTCGTCAACCATGTGCCGGGCCAATATCTCGAATATCTGACGCACAAGAATTTCGGCTTTTCCGATTCGGCGGAGGCCTTCGTGCTGATTTCCGGCCTGTCGGTCGGGGCGGCCTATTCCGGCAAGTTCCTGGCCGGCGGCCGGCTCGCCCTCACGCTGAAGATATGGCGGCGCGCCCTGGCGCTCTACGTCGCGCACATCATGACGAGCGTGGTGACGCTTGCGATCTTCGCCGGCGGGGCCCTCTATTTCGGCCGTCAGGAGCTGATCGGCGAGATCAACATCCGGCCGATCGTCGAGCAGACGGAGCAGGGGATCGTCGCCATGGTGCTGCTCGGGCACCAGCTCGGCTATAACAACATTCTGTCGATGTATGCGGTGCTGTTCCTGCTGCTGCCCGGCTTCCTGTGGCTGAATGCCGTCCGCCCCAGATTGCTGTTCGCGTTTTCGGCGACGCTCTGGCTCGCTGCCGGCTGCTTCAAAATGGTGCCCTATAACTTTCTCGACGACGGCTACTGGTTCCTCAATCCCTGGTCCTGGCAGTTCCTGTTCGTGATCGGCATCCTGTGCATGAGCCATGTGCGGCGGGGCGGCAGTCTGCCGCGAAGCCCCTGGCTCCTTGGCATTTCCGTCGCCTATCTCGCGATTTCCGCCTTCTGGGTGCTGTTTTCCTGGTGGAACATCGACCTCTCCTTCGGGCTGCCTGCGGTGCTGACCGGCTTCGACAAGACCTTCCTGTCGCTGACGCGGCTGCTGCATGTGCTGGCGCTCGCCTATATTCTCGCAACCGTTCCCGTCTTCAGCCGGCTGACGCGGGTCGGAAGCAACCATCCCCTGGTGATGATCGGGCGCCATTCGCTTGCCGTCTTCATCTTCGGGACGATCCTCGCAATGGCGGGCCAGGTGCTGCTTCTCGTCACCGACCGGGACCGGATCATCGGCACAATCTTCGTCATCGGCGGGATCGGCCTGCACTTCGCCTATGCCTATTACCTCGAATGGCTGAAGGAAGTGTCCGTGGCGCCGCCGCTGAAGGCGGCGTAGTGGATAAGCTTTAGCCGCATGCGAGAGGGAGAGGCCCCCTCCCGACGAGGCGCTCTGTCACAGTCCGCGCAACCGTTCGATGAACTTGCCCTTGCGCTCATGACGCTCGCGGATGTCGGTGAGCCGGCGGGAGAAATCGGCGGCGGTGCCTTGCTCGGCGGAAAGTAGCGCGAGGTCTGCGAGCAGTGCAGCGGCGCTGTCGTAACCCGGGGCGTTGCGGCGTTCGATCTCGCTTTCGATCTCACGCCAGACATCCTCGCCCCTTTGTTTCAGCTGACCGAGGCGAACGCGGCGCGCCCTTTCAGCCTCCTCGGCCTTGCGGCGCTCCTCGGCCCGCAGCCGTTCGGCTTCGGCACGTTCGCGCAAAGCGCGGATTTCGTGCGCCCTGGCGCGCAATTCGCCAGCCGTCCGGCGCGGCCGCTCGGAACCGTTGCGTTGCGCGCGGACGCGCTGGAGCAATTCGGGGCGGACATTGGCGTCGCCTTCCATCACACGGAGGAGAAGTCTGGTCCTTTCATCCTCGGCAAGGCCTTCGACGAAGGCGCGCGATGCGCCGGGCGTCTCTTCCTCCTCATAGGGAGCGGCCGCAGCCGCTTCCACGAGATCGGAATCTATATAGAAGAACTCGGCCGCAGCCTCGAGCGCGCCCGTGAGCGGACCGATGCCCGGCAAGGGCTCCGGAGCGTCGTCCGAAAGCTCGCCTTCTTCAACGGCCAAAAGCCAGAGGAGATAGAACAGCCTGAGATCGCCTGACAGGATATCGCCGCGCAGTGGAGCAAGCGCGGAAAGCCGGCCCTCGCCGCTCTGGTCGTCATAATCCGCCTCATCGTCGCTACGGCAAATGTCGATTATCATGTGCCCGCCATGATTCGACACCGTCACCCAGTCGACTTCGTCCAGAAACGCACCCAACGCGTTTCGGTCGAATAGCCCCGTCGGCACACGAATCATCAGTTGCCGCGTGCCCCAATTGGCGAGATAGAGGTGCAGGTCGAAGAAGCGTTCCATCAGCTGCTTCGGGTTTCCCTTGAAATCGCCCCACTCGTAATAGTTCGTGAAGCTCGTCGCGGAGATCCGCGCCCGCGAGGACAAGTCGCGCAGCATCCCTTGCTCGGCCTTCGTCAGCGGCCTGTCGATCGCCTGGAACTCGTAGAACTGATATTCGCTCATTCAAGTCTCCCGCATCGGTGCGGAGCGGCAGCCCCAGTGCTTTTCACCCGCGGACAGTCTTTTCCCGATCGTCGTGGAGGTGCAAGCCGCGGGCGCGATTATCCCCAAGCGCTCCGGTCGTGCCGGCAGCGCGGTGCGCCTGCCGCCGAATGGGCGGCCGGACCTTCCCGGTCAAACAAAAATGCCCCGGAGCCGGGGCATTTCGTTGCAAATCCAGTGAGGCGATCACGCCGCCGTAAGGCTCTTGCGGACATCCTCGTCCGTCAGGATACCGCTGGCGCGAAGCAGCGCGGCGAAGCGGCCGTTGCTCTGGCTGAGTTCGTGGAAGCCGCCCATTTCCACGACCCGACCCTGATCCATGAAGATGACCAGATCGGCTTCCCGCACGGTCGACAGGCGGTGGGCGATGATGAAGGTCGTCCGGTCCTTGCGCAAGGCGTCGATGGCATCCTTGACGCGGGCCTCGGTCTCGACGTCGAGCGCGCTGGTCGCCTCGTCGAGCACCAGGATCGGCGCATTCTTCAGGATCGCGCGGGCAATCGCGACGCGCTGGCGTTCGCCGCCCGACAGGCGGTTGCCGCGTTCGCCGACGACCGTGTCGTAGCCGTTGAGGCGGTCCTCGATGAAGTCGCTCGCGGCGGCGGCCTCGGCGGCGGCCATCACCTCGTCCAGAGAGGCGTCCTCACGGCCGAGGCGGATATTTTCGCCGATCGAGCGGTTCATGAGGCCGGCATCCTGGAAGACCGTGGCGATCGACCGGCGCAGCGACTTGCGGGTGACGGTCGCGATGTCCACGCCGTCGATAAGGATCTGGCCGTGTTTCGGCTCGTGGACCCGCTGCAGGAGGTTGACGAGCGTGGTCTTCCCGGCACCGGTCGGGCCGACGATGGCGATCGTCTGGCCGGCCTTCGCCTTGAACGAGACGTTGCGTACGCCCTGGGCCGAGTTTGCGAAGTCGAAGGAAATGTCCCTGAATTCGACCTCGCCGACGACACCTTTCAGTTCCCCGGCATCGGCCGGTTCCTCGCGGTCCTGCACGGAATCCTCGAGCTGGAAGAAGTCTTCGAGCTTGGCGCGGGCTTCGAAGATTTGGGTGGCGAAGGCCTTCATCTGGTCGAGGCGGCCGATCAGCAGATTGGCGAAGCCGATGAAAGCGATCACTTCGCCGACGCCGAGCTCGCCGCGCTGCACCAGCACGGTGCCGATGACGAGGATCGCCATCATCGAGATCGTCGATGCGATGCGGTTGAGGCCGCTCGCCAAAGCCCACCAGTCGAGCACCGGATATTGGGCCGACAGCAGGCGCTGCGTGAACTTCTTCAGTTCGCGCGTTTCAGCCTCGATCCGATTGTAGCTGTGAACCACCGAAACATTGCTGATCGAGTCGGACACGTGCGAGAAGACCGTGTGGTAATGGCCCTCGACGGCAGCCTGGCCCTCCTTCGTGCGGCTCATCACGACCTTGCTGATCATCACATAGGCCGCACCGAGCACCACGAGGATGAGCGACAGGCGGACGTCCATAGCAAAGGCGGTCGGAATCAGAAGCATGAGCGCCACCGCCGTCGCCAGATGCTGCCGCATGAATTCGAGCCAGAGGCCGAAGAGCGTCTCGCAGGCGCGCAGCAGCGTATGCAGCGCATTGGAGGTACCGCGCTGGCTGTGCCATGAGAGAGGCATCGAGACGATCCGGCCGAAGGCTTCGGTCAGGAGCGAAGCGCGGCGACCATGCGCGAGACGGTCCGCCTCGCGGGAGACGAGCACGAAGGCGATCGTATTGAAGACGCCGAAGCCCGCCCACAGGAGCAGCATCGGCGCGACGTCCTTCTGTGACGAGATCGCGTCGATGATTCGGCCGAACAGAATCGGCTCCGCAATGGTGATGGCAGCCAGGACGATATTGGCTATGACGATCGCCCCGACGCGAAACTTGTGGACAGCAAGATACTGAAGCGCTCTTGCATACACCTGAAACAAGGACACTGTCTCACCCCTTTCGGGTATCGGAATTGGCGCCGCAACGGCACGATGCGGCAATGCGTTGCGTCTTGAACCGACGGCAAGGATGATCTTCATCCACCTTGCGTGCCGGCAAAGCCGCGGGTGACGGCCTTTGCGTTCTTCCCAAAAAACGCGGTAGACGGGGCGGATCAGCGAGAAGGATCATCCGATACCATGGGAGGGTTGGCGGGATGATTCATCGTTAGCTATCTTGATGCCTCGACTCCGAGTTTTTGCAGGTTTCCTGCAAGACCGGGCGTGATATGAAGAATTATCGCGGTTGCAACATGAATGGCTTCTGAACGGCGTATTCACATGGCCTGGCGGGTTGCGCGGCGCGTTTTTGATTTGAGGATGCTCTATGAATATTACGTTGCTCGTACAGTTTCTGGCGCTACTGGAAGAGATGAAGACGCGCGAGGAGATCCTGCCCGAGTTCGAGCGCCTGCTCGACCGCTGCGGTTTCGACTTCTACGGCATCGTGCGTCAGCCGAAACCGCATGAGAATCCGCTGAGACTTCTTCTGGCCGGAGGGCTGGCCGCAAATCTACATCCGCAAGAAATACGTCGTTATCGATCCGACCATTCGCTTCCTCGGGCATGCCCAGCGCGGCTTCCGCTGGCGCGACACGCTCGTGGCATTCCGCTCGGACCCGCACCGCAAGCGCATGGAAAGCATGATGGTCGAGGCGCGCAATCATGGCCTCTTCGACGGCTATATCTTTCCGGTCCACGGCCGGCGCGGGCTCATGGGCAACCTGACCGTCGGCGGCCGGGTGGTCGATCTGAGCCCGGTGGAGTTGAGCCTTTTCGACGCCATTGCCAAGCGGCTGTTCTGGAAGCTGCTCGAACTCACCGATCCGGAGATCATGGCGGAACTTGTCTCCCGCGTCGAAGTCCAGATGACGCGGCGCGAAATGGAGGCGCTCCACTATCTCGCCGACGGAATGACCTCGAACGACATCGGCAAGGTCCTCGACATTTCCAGCCACACGGTCGACTGGTACATGAACGGCATCCAGGAAAAGTTGAAGGCGAAGAACCGCCATCACGTCGTGGCGATCGCCTTCCGCCTGGGACTGATCTCCTGACGGCACAAGCCGAAGTGCAGCGCCTCGACCGGATTCGAAAGGGGTCGCGCTCCCTCCCCTTCATTCCTGTGCCCGTCACAGGAATCCGGCCAGCCCAAGTCCTGTAGAAGTTAGAGCGGGATGCGGGCGGAAAACCGCACACACTTTTCCTCATCCCGCTCTAGGCTGACAGGACGTCTTCCCCGCCGCAGACGCGGCGGTGCTGGCTCCCTGTGACAAGCACAGGGTCAGGGAGGTTCCGAATGTTCACGCCACTCTCGTGCACCGTGCTCCTGACCGAATGGGTCAGCGTTCATGTCGCATCTGAAATTGCGCTTCATTCCTTGACTCGCTAATAGTTCTTTTCGCGGGTGCAGCATTCCCGCGTGTCCAAGTCTATGAGGAGTCCGACTTGTCCATTTCCAAGATCCTTGTTGCCAACCGTTCCGAAATCGCCATCCGCGTCTTCCGCGCGGCCAATGAGCTGGGGCTTAAAACGGTCGCGATATGGGCTGAGGAGGATAAGCTGGCGCTGCACCGCTTCAAGGCGGACGAGAGTTATCAGGTCGGACGCGGGCCGCACCTTCCCCGCGACCTCGGACCGATCGAGAGCTATCTGTCGATCGACGAGGTGATCCGCGTCGCCAAGCTCTCCGGCGCCGACGCCATACATCCGGGCTATGGGCTGCTCTCCGAAAGCCCGGAATTCGCCGAGGCCTGTGCCGCAAACGGCATCACCTTCATCGGCCCCAAGCCGGAGACGATGCGCCAGCTCGGCAACAAGGTCGCGGCCCGCAACCTCGCGATCTCGATCGGCGTGCCGGTCGTGCCGGCGACCGAGCCTCTGCCGGACGACCCGGAAGAGATCAAGCGACTGGCCGAGGAGATCGGCTATCCGGTGATGCTGAAGGCCTCCTGGGGCGGCGGCGGCCGCGGCATGCGGGCGATCCGCGACCCCAAGGACCTGATCCGCGAGGTGACCGAGGCCAAGCGCGAGGCCAAGGCCGCCTTCGGCAAGGACGAGGTCTATCTCGAAAAGCTCGTCGAGCGCGCCCGTCACGTCGAAAGCCAGATCCTCGGCGACACGCACGGCAATGTCGTCCATCTTTTCGAGCGCGACTGCTCGATCCAGCGTCGCAACCAGAAGGTCGTGGAGCGGGCGCCGGCGCCCTATCTCAATGATGCGCAGCGCCAGGAACTCGCGGATTATTCGCTGAAGATCGCCAGGGCGACCAACTATATCGGCGCAGGCACCGTCGAGTATCTGATGGATTCCGATACCGGCAAGTTCTACTTCATCGAGGTCAATCCGCGCATCCAGGTCGAGCATACGGTCACCGAGGTCGTCACCGGCATCGATATCGTCAAGGCGCAGATCCATATTCTCGACGGCTTCGCCATCGGTGCGCCGGAATCGGGCGTGCCGCGCCAGGAGGACATCCGCCTCAACGGCCATGCGCTGCAGTGCCGCATCACGACGGAAGACCCGGAGCAGAACTTCATTCCGGATTATGGCCGCATCACCGCCTATCGCGGCGCCACCGGCTTCGGCATCCGCCTCGACGGCGGCACCGCCTATTCCGGCGCGGTGATCACCCGTTACTACGATCCGCTGCTCGAGAAGGTCACCGCCTGGGCGCCGAACCCGGGCGAGGCGATCCAGCGGATGATTCGTGCGCTGCGAGAATTCCGCATCCGCGGCGTGGCGACCAACCTCACCTTCCTCGAGGCTATCATCAGCCACCCGAAGTTCCACGACAACAGCTATACGACGCGCTTCATCGACACGACGCCGGAATTGTTCCAGCAGGTCAAGCGCCAGGACCGCGCCACCAAGCTTCTCACCTATCTCGCCGACGTCACCGTCAACGGCCATCCGGAAGTCAAGGGCCGGCCGAAGCCTTCCGACGATATCGCCGCGCCGGTCGTGCCGTTCACCGGCGGCGATGTGAAGCCCGGCACGAAGCAGCGCCTCGACCAGCTCGGCCCGAAGAAATTCGCCGAATGGGTGAAGGCGCAGCCGGAGGTGCTGATCACCGACACGACGATGCGCGACGGCCACCAATCGCTTCTCGCCACGCGCATGCGCACCTACGACATCGCCCGCATCGCCGGCACCTATGCGCGGGCGCTGCCCAACCTCTTTTCGCTCGAATGCTGGGGGGGCGCGACCTTCGACGTGTCGATGCGCTTCCTGACCGAAGATCCGTGGGAGCGGCTGGCGATGGTGCGCGAGGGTGCGCCGAACCTGCTCCTGCAGATGCTTCTGCGCGGCGCCAACGGCGTCGGCTACAAGAACTATCCGGATAATGTCGTCAAATATTTCGTCCGCCAGGCCGCGAAGGGAGGCATCGACGTCTTCCGCGTCTTCGACTGCCTGAACTGGGTCGAGAACATGCGCGTGGCGATGGACGCGGTGGCCGAGGAGGACAGGATCTGTGAGGCGGCGATCTGCTACACCGGAGACATCCTCAATTCCGCCCGGCCGAAATACGACCTGAAATACTACACGGCGCTTGCGGCCGAGCTGGAAAAGGCCGGCGCCCACATGATCGCCGTCAAGGACATGGCCGGGCTCCTGAAGCCGGCCGCGGCGCGTGTGCTCTTCAAGGCGCTCAAGGAAGCGACCGGCCTGCCGATCCATTTTCACACGCACGACACTTCCGGAATTGCGGCGGCGACCGTGCTCGCCGCAGTCGAGTCGGGCGTCGATGTCGTCGATGCGGCGATGGACGCGCTCTCCGGAAACACCTCTCAGCCCTGCCTCGGCTCGATCGTCGAAGCGCTGTCCGGCTCGGAGCGCGACCCGGGTCTCGATCCGGAATGGATCCGCCGCATCTCCTTCTACTGGGAGGCGGTACGCCATCAATATGCGGCCTTCGAAAGCGACCTCAAGGGGCCGGCTTCGGAAGTCTATCTGCACGAGATGCCGGGCGGCCAGTTCACCAACCTGAAGGAACAGGCCCGCTCGCTCGGCCTCGAGACCCGCTGGCACGAGGTGGCGCAGGCCTATGCCGACGCCAACCGGATGTTCGGCGATATCGTCAAGGTGACGCCGTCTTCCAAGGTCGTCGGCGACATGGCTCTGATGATGGTCTCCCAGGATCTGACGGTCGCCGATGTCGAGAATCCGGGCAAGGACATCGCCTTCCCGGAATCGGTCGTCTCCATGCTCAAGGGCGACCTCGGCCAACCGCCGGGCGGCTGGCCGGAGGCGCTGCAGAAGAAGGCGCTGAAAGGCGAGGAGCCCTATGACGCGCGTCCGGGCTCGCTGCTCGAAGACGCGGATCTCGACGCCGAGCGCAAGGGCATCGAGGAGAAGCTCGGCCGCGAAGTGACCGATTTCGAGTTCGCCTCCTACCTCATGTATCCGAAGGTCTTCACCGATTATGCGGTGGCCTGCGAGACCTACGGCCCGGTCAGCGTGCTGCCGACGCCCGCCTATTTCTACGGGATGGCGCCGGGTGAGGAACTCTTCGCCGACATCGAGAAGGGCAAGACGCTCGTCATCCTCAACCAGGCGCAGGGGGAGATCGACGAGAAGGGCATGGTCAAGATGTTCTTCGAAATGAACGGGCAGCCGCGTTCCATCAAGGTACCCGACCGCAACCGCGGCGCCTCGGCTGCCGTCCGCCGCAAGGCGGAAGCCGGCAACGCCGCCCATCTCGGCGCGCCGATGCCGGGCGTGATCTCGACCGTTGCGGTGGCCTCCGGCCAATCGGTCAAGGCCGGAGACGTGCTGCTCTCCATCGAGGCGATGAAGATGGAGACGGCGCTTCACGCCGAGAAGGACGGGGTGATTTCCGAGGTGCTCGTAAGGGCCGGCGATCAGATCGATGCGAAGGATCTGCTGGTGGTGTTCGGGGGTTAAGCACCGCCCGCCCTTCAGATGTCATAGCTCATCGGCGCACTCAGCGAGGCGATGAACCGCTTGGTCCGCTCGCGCTCCGGTGTCGAGAAGATCTTGCGCGGGGGGCCGCTTTCGACGACGACGCCGCCATCCAGGAAGACGACGTGATCGGCGACGCGGGAGGCGAGGCGAAGGTCGTGGGTGGCCATGATCATCGTGGTGCCCTCCCGCGCAAGGCGGCTCAGGACCTCCACCACTTCTTCCGCCAGTTCCGGATCCAGCGCCGAGGTCGGCTCGTCGCAGAGGAGCACGCGCGGCGAAGGGGCGAGTGCGCGGGCGATCGCGACGCGTTGCTGCTGGCCGCCGGAAAGCGTGGCCGGCCAGGCATCGGCCTTGTGTGCCATGCCGACCTTCTCCAGCAGCTCGAGCGCCCGGGCGCGCGCCCGGTCGGCCGGCCATTTGAGAACGGTGACGAGGCCTTCCATCACATTGCCGATCGCCGTCTGGTGCGGGAAAAGCTGGAAGTTCTGGAACACCATTCCGGTCTGGCGGCGCAGTCTCTGGATCGCCTGCCAGCCGACCTTGCGGCCCTCGGCGAATTCGAGCCGGTCGTCGCCGAGGCGGATTGTCCCGGCCGTCGGGATTTCCAGCAGGTTGACGCAGCGCAGCAGCGTGCTCTTGCCGCCGCCGGAGGGACCGACGAGCGCAGTCACGCTGCCTTCCGCGAGCGAGACGCTGATGTCGTTCAGCACGGTGTTGGTGCCGAAGCGCTTGACGATGTGGGAGAGCTCGATCATGCGCGCGCCTCCAGAAAGCCGCCATAGCGGGCGAAGCGCTGCTCCAGTTTCCCCTGCAGCGCCGAAAGAACGGAACTCATGACAAGATAGATCAGGGCAGCCTCGATGTAGAGGATCAAGGGTTCATAGCTGGTGGCGACGATGCGCTGCGCCGTCTGGAAAAGCTCCGGCACCGTGATCGCAGCGGCGAGCGAGGTGTCCTTGACGAGCGAGATGAAGGTGTTCGACAGCGGCGGAACGGCGACGCGGCCCGCTTGCGGAAGGATCGTCCGGCGCATCGCCTGGCTCCAGCTCATGCCGATCGAATAGGCCGCTTCCCACTGCCCCCTCGGAACCGACGAGATCACCGCGCGGATGATTTCGGAACTGTAGGCGCCAATGTTGAGCGTGAAGCCGATCAGCGCTGCAGGAAAGGCGTCGAGCAGTATGCCCATGCTCGGCAGGCCGTAGAAGATGACGAAGAGCTGCACGAGCAGCGGCGTGCCGCGGATCACCCACACATAAAACCGGGCCACGGCCGCGAAAGGAGCCGGAGCAAACAGCCGAACAACGGCGGTGACGAGGCCGAGAGCCAGGCCGAGGGTGAAGGAGAGGAGCGTCAGCGGGATCGTGAAGATCAGCCCCGCCCAGAGCAGGGCCGGCAACGAGTCCGCCATCAGTTGAAGCCAGTGGGGCAAGACAGAACCTTTCAAAACGCGCGATCCGTCCCGGATGCCGGGACGGATCGTGATTCATAAGCAGGATGGGGAAAGGTGTGAAGCCCACATCCGTGCAACTGTTCCGCGGGACTCTCTCCCCGCTTCAGGTCACCCTGGTTGATCCGCCGGCCGCAGGGAATGCGAAGGCACGGATTGCCCCTCTCCTCGGGTTAAACCCGAGGACTAACCCTCTCCCCGCAGGCGGGGAGAGGGTTAGGAGGCCGCGGCGCATCGCGTCTTCCAAAGGCGAGTGAGGTGCGGGAGGTTGCCGCGTGTCCCTTCGCCCCGCTTGCGGGGAGAAGGTGCCGGCAGGCGGATGAGGGGCCGTTCCGGCATCTTCCACACGCTATTTCGAAACGTCGGCGCCGAAATATTTCTGCGAGATCTTCTCATAGGTGCCGTCGGCCTTGATCTCGGCCAGCGCCTTGTTGATCGCTTCGAGCAGCTCCGGCTCGCCCTTGCGGATGATGATGCCCGAATAATCGGCATCGGGCTTTTCGGCGGCGATCTTCACATTCGCATCCGGCTTCTGCTTCTTGAAGTCGAGGAAGGAGAGGCTGTCATTGATGGTCGCGTCGGCGCGGCCCGTCAGCACGAGCTGGATCGACTGGTCGAAACCGTCGGTTCCGACGAGCTCGGCGCCCGAGGCTTGCGCGAGCTTGCCGAAGTTGCTGGTCAGCGACTGTGCCGATTTCTTGCCCTTCAGGTCGGCGAAGTCCTTGATCTCCTCGTCGTCGCCGCGGACGATCAGCACGGCCTTGGAGGCGATATAGGGTTCGGAGAAATCGTATTTCTTCTTGCGCTCCTCGGTGATGCCGACCTGGTTGATGACAGCGTCGTAACGGTTGGCGTCGAGGCCGGCGATCAGTCCATCCCACTTGCCTTCCAGGAATTCCGGCTTGACGCCGAGGCGCTTGGCGACTTCCTGGCCGATCTCGACGTCGAAGCCGACGAGAGCGCCGCTCGCGTCATGATAGGTGAAGGGGGCGTAGGTGCCCTCGGTGCCGATCTTCAGCACGCCTGCGGACTTGACCTCGTCCAGGTTCTGCCCCGCCTCAGCGGGAACGAAGGCGGCGAATTGCAGGAGTGCGGCGGCAAAAAGCGTCGGAAGGAGTTTCATCGTTGTTTTTCCAGTTCTGGTTCTCCGGCCCGTCATCCGGATTACAGCGAATTTCGCATAAACCCGCCGGTTTCCAAGCGTATAAAAGACCAATTCCGAACGGTTTCGATAAAGATTTTTCCTCAGATGGCCGATTCCCACCCAAAACGCTGAGGCGTGAAATGTTCCGTTTGCGTGCCTGCGGTTTTGCGGCAGGCGGGATTGAAAGCCGCGCTCGGGAATGATAATCACGTTTCCATCGATTCATGCACGATTATGCACGGTTCCAGGATGTCCACCGATCTGCTGCTGCGAGAGAGAAAGAGCCTGATCCAGGAAAGGCTGAGAACCGAGGGCCGGGTGCTCGCGGTCGATCTCGCGCGCGAATTCGGCGTGTCGGAAGACACGATCCGTCGCGACCTGCGCGAGATGGCCGCCGCCGGCCTTTGCGAGCGCGTCTATGGCGGAGCGCTGCCGGTTGCGCCCGACGCAGGCTCGCTTGTGGCCCGGATATCCCGCGCGCCCGAACGCAAGGCGGCGCTGGCGCGGGCTGCCGTCGCCTTTCTAAGGCCGCGCATGACCGTGTTCCTCGACGCCGGCTCCGCCAATCTGGCGATTGCGCAGGCAATCGGACCGGACCTCTCCGCGACGATCATCACCAATACGCCGCCGATCGCCGCGGCCTTGATGGAGAAGCCGGGCATCGAGGTCATTCTGGTGGGCGGGCCGCTGAACCGCGCTGTCGGCGCGGCGGTCGGTGCGCGGGCGCAGCGCGATGCCGAGCTCTTGCGGCCCGATCTCGCGATTCTCGGAACCTGCGGTGCGGATGCCGAAGCAGGGCTGACCGCGTTCCACTTCGAGGATGCGGAATTCAAGCGGCTGATCGCTTCCAGGAGCCGCGCCCTGCTTGCGGCCGTCACGACCGACAAGCTCGGTACCGCAGCACCGCATACGGTGGTCGCCATAGACGGCGCCTCCACGCTCGTTCTCGAGGCGGATGCGCCGGAAGCCGAGGTCGCGGCCTTCACGGCGCGGGGGGCGAACGTCGTTCTCGCGAAGGAGCCTATCCGGTGATCCGCGATCCCGACGGCAATCGAAATCACCAATTGAGCCGGACGATCCGGCAGCGGAAGGTTAACCCATGGATCAGCGCACAGATTCCGCCCCGAAAGCCGTTGGCCGGCAGGGCTATATGTCGAAAAACCGGCTTGCCGTGTCTCTCCTGTTTCTGATGAACGGCTTCGTCACCGGAAGCTGGGCGCCGAAAATCCCGGAGTTCAAGGAGCGGCTCGGCATCGGCGAGAGCGTTCTCGGTCTTCTCATCCTCGGTTTCGGCATCGGCTCGCTGGTGCTGATGCCGATTGCCGGCGGCTTCATCGCCCGTCTCGGCTCGCAGAAGGTGGTCAAGGTCACGGCGATCATCCTTTCACCGCTGCTTCTCCTTCTGACGCTCCTGCCGAATCTGTGGACGGCAGCACTCGGCATGTTCCTGCTGGGTGGCTTCGTCGGCGCGATGGATGTGGCCATGAACGCCAATGCCGTCGAGGTCGAGAAGTCGATGCGCCGTGCCATCATGTCCTCGTGCCACGCCTATTGGAGCCTCGGCGGGCTGATCGGCGCGGGGATCGGCGGCTTTCTGATGGCGCGCTTCGGCGTGCTGCCGCATGCGATCGTCGTCACCTGCCTGTGTCTTGCGATACTCGCGGTTGCCTGGCCGATGATCCTTGCCGACCGTCCGCATCCTGCGGCAACCAGAGAGAAGCTCAGGCTGCCGATGACACCGCTGCCCTGGCTGATCGGCATCATGGCCCTTTTCTCGATGGTGCCCGAGGGTGCCGTTCTCGACTGGGGTGCGCTTTATCTGAAGGATGAACTCGGCGCCTCCGTCGAGCTTTCGGGCTTCGGTTTTGCCGCCTTCTCGGCGACCATGGCGGCGATGCGCTTTGCCGGCGATCACGTGCGCGACCGGCTCGGCGCCACTCTGACCTTGCGCATCTGCACCGTGACCGCTCTCGCCGGCATGGTGCTGGCCGGTCTCGCTCCCAATGCCGTTCTCGCGATCCTCGGTTTTGCGCTTGCAGGCATCGGCATATCCAACATGGTGCCGATCGCCTTTTCGGCCGCCGGCAATATGCCGGGTCTGCAGCCGGGCATAGGGCTGTCGGTCGCGACCACCATGGGCTATTCCGGCATGCTGTTTGCGCCCTCATTGATCGGCTTCATCGCGGAACACAGCGGCTTCGCGATCATCTTCGCCTGCGTTCCCGTGCTGTTCATCGTGGTGCTCCTGCTTTCGCATCACGCCGTTCACGCGGATCACAGCAAGGGGTGATCGTCGTTTGGGCGGATGAGGGGCAGTCGCGCAGCCGCTGCCATCAATTCGCCGTCAGCGCGTGATGTTGCCGTTGACAAGCGGGCGTTCCTTCGCCACCTGAAGTGAAAGTTCCCGGGCGGTCCGTGCGCGTTCCGCTCTGCAGCAACGGACCCAAGAAGAGGCCTTCATGTCTTCTGCCTTCGATTTCGAGCCACAGCCGCGCCGCGCCTCGGTCGCCGTCGATGTCGGCGGCGTGATTGTCGGCGGCGGTGCTCCGGTCGTCGTCCAGTCGATGACGAACACCGATACGGCCGATATCGATGCGACGGTCGCGCAGGTGGCCGCACTCCACAAGGCAGGGTCGGAGCTGGTGCGCATCACGGTCGACCGCGACGAGAGCGCCGCGGCCGTGCCGAAGATCCGCGAGCGGCTCCTGCGCCTCGGCATTGACGTGCCGCTCGTCGGCGATTTTCACTATATCGGCCACAAGCTGCTCGCCGATCATCCGGCCTGCGCCGAGGCGCTTGCGAAATACCGCATCAATCCCGGCAATGTCGGCTTCAAGGACAAGAAGGACAAGCAGTTCGCCGAAATCATCGAAATGGCGATCCGCTACGACAAGCCTGTGCGGATCGGGGTGAACTGGGGCTCGCTCGACCAGGAGCTCCTGACGCGGCTGATGGACGCGAACCAGGCGAATGGCTCCCCTCTGACGGCACAACAGGTGATGCGCGAGACGATCGTGCAGTCGGCGCTTCTCTCGGCGGAACTTGCCGAGGAGCTGGGCCTGCCGCGTAGCCGCATCATCCTGTCCGCCAAGGTTTCGGGCGTGCAGGATCTGATCGCCGTCTATGCGATGCTCGCCGCGCGTTCCGACCATGCGCTTCATCTCGGCCTCACCGAGGCGGGCATGGGCACCAAGGGCATCGTCGCCTCTTCCGCCTCGCTCGGCATCCTGATGCAGCAGGGCATCGGCGACACCATCCGCATTTCCCTGACGCCCGAGCCCGGAGGCGACCGCACGCGCGAGGTGCAGGTGGCGCAGGAGCTTCTGCAGGTGATGGGCTTCCGTCAGTTCATTCCGGTCGTCGCGGCCTGTCCGGGCTGCGGGCGCACCACCTCGACCGTGTTCCAGGAACTCGCCCAGAAGATCCAGGAGGATATCCGCGCGAGCATGCCGGTCTGGCGTGAGAAATATCCGGGCGTCGAGGCGCTGAAGGTCGCCGTGATGGGCTGCATCGTCAACGGCCCCGGCGAGAGCAAGCATGCCGATATCGGTATTTCGCTTCCCGGAACCGGCGAAATGCCGGCCGCACCCGTATTCATCGACGGGCAGAAGGCGCTGACGCTGCGCGGGCCGAAGATCGCCGAGGACTTTCAGCTGCTCGTCGCCGATTATATCGAGAAACGCTTCGGCCACGGCCAGGCGGCGGCGGAATAGTATCGAGGATCAGAGCCGTGCCGTCAGCAGCTTGAAGCCCGCAAAGGCGAAGAAGCCGGCCATCAGGCTCTCGATGATCCGCCGCGATTTCAGATAGGCGCGATGCACCGGCGCGAGCGAGAAGACGATCGCGAAGCCGCAGAAGATCACGAGGCCGATCAGCATGCAGCCGCCGATGAAGGCGGCCGTGACGCCGACCGGCGCGCCCTCCGGCATCCCGAGCGAGACCAGCATGATCCAGGCGAAGATCGCCTTCGGATTGGTCAGGTGGATCCCGAGACCTTTGAGGTAAAGCTTCTTCAGCGAGGAAGTCGGGGGAACACGAAGGGCGGACGGTTGGGCGTCGCCCTGCATCGCCGCTCTGAGCGCGTTATAGGCAAGCCAGAACAGATAGCAGGCGCCGGCGATCTTCAGGACGATGATCGCCTGGCCATAGGTCCGGATGAGGGCCGACAGGCCGGAAGCCGTCAGCATCGCCCAGGTGTAGCTGCCGCTCAGCACGCCGAAGGCGAGCGCCAGGCCCGCGCTTCTCCCCCGGCTGACCGAGGTCGCGATGATCGCCAGAACCGCTGGCCCCGGCGAAGCAACGGCGATGATATAAGCTGTCCACGCGACGAGGAGCTGCGGCAGATAGGGCGTGAGGTCGAGCATGACGGCGTCCGATTGTCCTTGCGGACGGGACAGTAGCCGAGGCTTCAGTTGATGCCAATGGGGTGCGCGATGCCCCGAGCGCGAAGAAACGGCCGGTATGTTTTTGGCTTGCCCTCATCCGGCCTGCCGGCCACCTTCTCCCCGCAAGCGGGGCGAAGGAGATTCGCGGTGAAGCGTTGCCCAAGTCCCCTCTCCCTGCAAGTCCCCTCTCCCTGACTGCGCTAGGGCATATACGCATCTGATCCTCTCGCGGAATCCGTTGCCATGGGGAGAAACCGGCTGGCTCTCGCTTCCAGTGATGCGGTCTCCCGACGGCATCGTTTGGGATAGGTGGAGGTCAAGCCGCTTGTCGTCTCCCCCACAAGGGGGGAGAATATATGCGGCGAGCTCTCGCCTCCACTTCTGCGTTCTGTCCGTGGCATCGTTTAGGCATGCGAAGGTCAAACCGCTTATCGCATACTCATGGCAACGGCTCCCGCCGGAGGAGCAGATATGCATATGCCATAGCCGGCCTGCCGGGAGAGGGTTGGTCCTCGGGTTAAACCCGAGGAGAGGGGCGAAACGCGCCGTTCGCCGTTCGGCCCTCACAGAACCTCGTCGAGCGCCGCGACCAGCTTGGCGCATTCCGCGTCGGTGCCGATGGTGATGCGCAGGAAATCCGCGATTCGCGGCTTGGCGAAATGGCGGACGATCACAGCCCTTTCGCGAAGTTTCGCCGCCAGCGTCTGGCCCGCATGTCCGGGGTGGCGGGCGAAGACGAAGTTTGCCTGCGACGGCAGGACCTCGAAGCCGCGCTTTTCGAGTTCGCTCGTCAGCTTCGCCCGCGAGGCGATGATCTTGCCGCGGGTCGCCTCGAACCACGCCTCGTCCTCGATCGCAGCCGTTGCGCCGGCCTGGGCGGCGCGTCCGAGCGGATAGGAGTTGAAGCTGTCCTTGACGCGCTCCAGCGCCTCGATCAGCGGCCGCTGGCCGATCGCGAAGCCGACGCGCAGGCCGGCCAGCGCGCGTGACTTCGAGAAGGTCTGAACGACGAGCAGGTTGTCGTATTTCGGAACGAGCGCGATTGCGGATTCGCCGCCGAAATCGATATAGGCCTCGTCGATCACCACCGGCTGACCGGGATGGTCGGCCACCAGCCTTTCGATTTCGGCAAGCGGCAGGCCGATGCCGGTCGGGGCGTTCGGGTTCGGCAGGATGACCGCGCCCGAGGGCCGGCGATAATCGGCGATGTCGATGCGGAATGCGGCGTCGAGCGGCACCTCCACCGCCTCGATGCCGAAAAGGCCCGCATAGGTCGTGTAGAAGCTGTAGGAGATGTCCGGAAAAAGTAGCGGCCTGTCGTGCTTCAGCAGCGCCGCGAATGTGTGTGCCAGGACCTCGTCGGAACCGTTGCCGACGAAGACTTCGCCGACCGATACCTGGTGGCGCGCGGCGATCGCCTGCCGCAGTCCGAGAGCGACCGGATCCGGGTAGAGCCGGAGATCCGTGTCTGCGGCCGCCCGGATCGCCCCCAGCGCCTTTTCCGAGGGGCCATAGGGGCTCTCGTTGGTGTTGAGCTTGACGAGATCGGCCATGCGCGGCTGTTCACCGGGGACGTAAGGTTTCAGCGCGGCAACGATCGGCGACCAAAGTTTGCTCATGAGCTCAGTTCCTGCGGTTGGCGATGAAGCGGGCGGTTTCGGCAAGGATCGCCGAGCGTGGTCCGTAGGGTTCGAGCAGGCCTTCCGCCTCGGCCACCAGGCTTTCGAGCCGCCGCTCGGCCCAGGGCTGGCCATGCAGGGAGACAAGCGTGCCCTTCCCCCGTGCGGCATCCTTGCCGGTCGCCTTGCCGACGATTGCGGCATCGGCGGTGAGGTCGAGCAGGTCGTCGGCAAGCTGGAAGGCGAGGCCGATCTTGTCCCCGAAGGCGCGCAGCCGTCGGCGGTCCTCTGCCGGCGCATCGGCGATGATCGCGCCCGCCTCGCAGGCGAAGCGGATGAGGGCACCTGTCTTCATCGACTGCAAGAGGACGATGCCCGCTTCGTCGGGGGCGCTCTTTTCGGCGGCTAGGTCGAGCGCCTGACCGCCGGCCATGCCCCCATGCCCCGCGGCGCGCGCGAGCGCCAGCACGAGCGTCGTCTTCTGACGGTCGGAGAGCGCCGTTTCCGGCGCCGCGACGATGTCGAAGGCGAAGGTCAGCAGGCTGTCGCCCGCAAGGATCGCCGTCGCCTCGTCGAAGGCGACGTGCACCGTCGGCTTTCCGCGGCGCATGTCGTCGTCGTCCATGGCCGGGAGGTCGTCATGGACGAGCGAATAGCAGTGGATGCATTCGAGCGCGGCGCCTGTTCTGAGCGCCGCTTCCGCATCGCCGCCGAGGAGGGCCGTGCTTTCGGCGACGAGAAAAGGCCGCAGCCGCTTGCCGCCGTTGAGCACGCCATGGCGCATGGCTCCGAGCAGGTTTGCCGGGCGGGCGATTTCGCCCGTGCCCACGGCCGGACCGAGCAATGTCTCGAGCAGCGCTTCGACCGCGACCGCGTTGGTCTTGAGGCGCGCCGGAAAGGATGATCTCTCGTCTTTCATAAAGGCTCTTTGACACGCGGCGGAGCGGCTTTCAACGGGCTTTGGCGTCGCAGCGCACAGGGCTGGTCCGGGGATGACGGCGCTGCAGAGCCTTGCCTTTTGCGAGAAAGGCCGTTCAACTTTCGCTCGCCATCGCATATGAGAGGGTGAATGGGACAAGAGGCGGGCGGAAAAGAGGTGGACGGACGGGGCGTGGAGATCGTTTCGGAAGAACGCGAGGAGGCGGAGTTGCCCGCCGGTCGCTGGACGGCCACGCGCAGGACCTGGCGCTCGCGGCGGCGTCGGCTCGTTTTTATCGTCCTCTCAGTTCTCATCCTGCCCTATGCCCTGATCGGCCTCTATCTCTTGGAGTTCATTCACCCGGTTTCGACACTGATGCTGCGCGATCTCGTGCTGCTGCGCGGCTATGACCGGCAGTGGGTGGAATTCGACGACATCGCGCCGGTGCTCGTCCAGTCGGTGATGATGTCGGAGGACGGGCAGTTCTGCGCCCATGCCGGCATCGATTGGGCGCAGATGCGCGGCGTCGTCGAGGATGCGCTCGACGGCGAACAGACGCGCGGCGCCAGCACGATCCCGATGCAGACGGTCAAGAACCTGTTCCTCTGGAACGGCCGTTCCTTCGTGCGCAAGGCGATGGAACTACCGCTCGCGATCGCGGCCGATTTCGCCTGGAGCAAGCGGCGCCTGATGGAGATCTACCTGAACGTCGCCGAATGGGGCGAGGGCATATACGGGATCGAGGCCGCCGCCCGGCATCATTTCGGCGTTTCGGCGGCGAAGCTTTCGCGCCGCCAGGCCGCTCTCCTCGCCGTCTCGCTGCCCAACCCGATCGATCGCACTGCCGGCAAGCCGGGGCGTGGCCTGCGGCGTCTCGCTGCGGTGATCGAACGCCGGGCCGGCCGCTCCGGCGGTTATATCACGTGCCTTTATGATTAGGATGAAACCAATTCATTGGTTCGCCGGCCTCTGATGTGGCAAGGCTGCGTTTGTATCTCGCATGAGCGAACCCAGTCGGAGACAGGATCATGGCCAAGCTCGTCCTCTATGTCGGCAACAAGAACTATTCGTCCTGGTCGCTGCGGCCCTGGCTCGCCCTCACGGCCGGCGGAATTCCGTTCGAGGACGTCGTCGTTCCCTTCGATTTTGCGGCCGGAAATCCGCGTTTTCACGAAATCTCGCCCACGGGCCGCGTTCCCGTTCTTCATCACGGCGAGATCCGCATATGGGAATCGCTCGCGATCATCGAATATGTCGCGGAGCTTTTCCCGGATGCGGGTCTCTGGCCGGAGGACCGCGCGGATCGTGCCCGTGCGCGCAGCTACTCCATGGAGATGCTCTCCGGCTTCCGGGCGCTGCGCGGCGCCTGCCCGATGAACATCCGCCGTCCGAGAAAGGCGATCGCTCTGCCGGACGGCGTCGTCGAGGACGTGGCGCGGATCGAGACGATCTGGCGGGAGTCGGTCGCGCAATCAGGGGGGCCGTTCCTTTTCGGCCGGTTCACCGCGGCCGACGCTATGTTCGCCCCGGTCGTCAACCGTTTCGAGACCTATGAGCTCGTGGCGGACCCGGCGACGCTCGCCTATATTGACGCCGTCAAGGCGCATCCGGCCTTCCGCCAATGGGAGGAGGCGGCGAGAGTCGAAACATGGATCGTACCCGAGGACGAGGCCTGAGGCGGATCGGGGCTTCCCGCGCCCGAGTCGAAAATTTGCCCGCGGGGACTGGTCAAAGTGCGGTTCGACATGTATAAGCGCGCGAAATTCCGAGATCGACATCTGTTTGACCCGGCCCTTTTCGGCTGCTGAACAGTGTTTTGCCCGATAAGTGGAGAATGAAATGGCTGTACCGAAAAGAAAAACGAGCCCGTCCAAGCGTGGCATGCGCCGTTCCGCTGACGCCCTCAAGGCTCCGACCTACATCGAAGACAAGAACTCCGGCGAACTGCGCCGCCCGCATCACATCGACCTGAAGACCGGCATGTATCGCGGCCGCCAGGTCCTGACGCCGAAGGAAAACGCATAAGCGTTTCCGCCTGCGGATGAAGTTCGAAGGGTCGGCATTGCCGGCCCTTTTTCTTTGGTGGATCGAGGGGTGATCAGCCCAGATTATCCAGTTTCGTCTGAAGGGCGCGGAGCTGTTCCTTCAGTTCGTCGATGTCCTTCGCCTCGGCCTTCCTGGTTTCCTTGGCCGGCGGGGCGGCCATGAAGGGCGAAAACATCTGCATGGCCTGATGGAACATTTCAGTGTTGCGCCGGACCTGTTCCTCGACGAGCTGCAGCGGCACCTTCAGGTTCTTGCCGATCGGCGTATCGCCGAAGGCCTTGGTGATCTGCTCCCGCATCTGCGCCTGCTGTTCGGTGAAGGCCTGCATCGAGTGCTCGAGATAGCTCGGTACGACCATCTGCATCTGGTCGCCATAAAAGGAGATCAACTGGCGGAGAAAGGAAATCGGCAGGAGCGTGTTGCCGGTCTTCGACTCCTGTTCGAAGATGATCTGCGTCAGCACGGAATGGGTTATATCTTCGCCGGACTTGGCATCCTGAACTATGAAGTCCTCGCCCCTCTTCACCATGACAGCCAGGTCGTCGAGGGTCACGTAAGTGCTCGTACCGGTATTGTAGAGTCGCCGGTTCGCGTATTTCTTGATAACGATCTGGCCTTCGTTTTTCCCCATCAGGGTCTCCTCTTACCCATGGTCCCGTCTTTATTGTATTTTTCAGAGTATCCGCAAAAGAGCGCCACTGACAATCTCTTTGTGCAATGCGGCGACGCAGGTGCGAAGGAGCGCCGACAAGCGACCGTGAAGCTTTTGCGGCAGTGCAACTAGCCGTTTGACTCGCGCTCCTCCCTTTGCCAGTCTGCCTCCATCAGGCAAAGCAAATATGAGGAACGTCCCATGAGCAATCCCTCGATCGTCATCGCCAGCGCGGCTCGCACGGCCGTCGGCTCCTTCAACGGCGCCTTCGGCAATACTCTCGCGCACGAACTGGGTGCGGCCGCCATCAAGGCGGTGCTGGAGCGGGCTGGCGTCGAAGCGGGCGAGGTGGACGAGGTGATCCTCGGTCAGGTGCTGCCGGCGGGCGAGGGGCAGAATCCTGCGCGGCAAGCGGCGATGAAGGCCGGTCTCCCGCAGGAAAAGACCGCCTGGGGCATGAACCAGCTTTGCGGCTCGGGCCTGCGCGCCGTAGCGCTCGGCATGCAGCAGATCGCAACCGGCGATGCGAAGGTCATCGTTGCCGGCGGCATGGAGTCGATGTCGATGGCGCCGCATTGCGCGCACCTGCGCGGCGGCGTGAAGATGGGCGACTACAAGATGATCGACACGATGATCAAGGACGGCCTGACGGATGCCTTCTACGGCTACCACATGGGCATCACCGCCGAGAACGTTGCGCGGAAATGGCAGCTGACGCGCGAGGAACAGGACGAATTCGCGCTTGCCTCCCAGAACAAGGCGGAAGCGGCCCAGAAGGCCGGCCGTTTCGCCGACGAGATCGTGCCTTTCGTCGTGAAGACGCGCAAGGGCGACGTAAACGTGGATCAGGACGAGTACATCCGCCACGGTGCCACGCTGGATTCGATCGCAAAGCTCCGCCCGGCCTTCGACAAGGAAGGTACTGTGACCGCGGGCAACGCTTCGGGTCTCAACGACGGTGCCGCCGCGGCGCTCTTGATGACCGAGGCCGAGGCGGCCCGGCGCGGCATCCAGCCGCTTGCCCGCATCGTCTCCTGGGCCACGGCAGGCGTCGACCCGCAGATCATGGGCACCGGCCCCATCCCCGCATCGCGCAAGGCCCTCGAAAAGGCCGGCTGGTCGGTCGCCGATATCGAGCTCGTGGAGGCGAACGAGGCTTTCGCGGCTCAGGCCTGCGCCGTCAACAAGGACCTCGGCTGGGATCCTTCGATCGTCAACGTCAATGGCGGAGCGATCGCCATCGGCCATCCGATCGGTGCCTCCGGTGCCCGCGTGCTGAACACGCTTCTTTTCGAAATGAAGCGGCGCGGCGTCTCCAAGGGGCTTGCCACCCTGTGCATCGGCGGCGGCATGGGCGTCGCCATGTGCGTGGAACGCCTGTAACCGGCCTCCCGCGATGCGGGCAAGTTTCGGATCAGATGATGCACATCAGCGGCCCGGGCTCGCCGGGCTGCAGGGGCGTGCTTTTGCAAATTTGACTTAACCGAGTGGGAGGCGAGTATGAGCAGGGTAGCACTGGTAACGGGCGGATCCCGCGGCATTGGCGCTGCGATTTGCGTGGCGCTGAAGGCTGCGGGCTACAAGGTGGCCGCAAACTATGCCGGAAATGACGAGAGGGCCAAGGCCTTCGAGCAGGAAAGCGGCATTCCCGTCTACAAATGGGACGTATCGAGCTATCAGGCCTGCGTCGATGGCATCGCCAGGGTCGAGGCCGACCTCGGACCGGTCGACATCCTCGTCAACAATGCCGGCATCACCCGTGACGCCATGTTCCACAAGATGACGCCGGAACAGTGGGGCGAAGTGATCGGCACCAATCTCACCGGCGTCTTCAACATGACGCATCCGCTGTGGTCGGGCATGCGCGACCGCGGCTTCGGCCGTATCGTCAACATCTCGTCGATCAACGGCCAGAAGGGGCAGATGGGCCAGGTGAACTATTCCGCCGCCAAGGCCGGCGATCTCGGCTTGACCAAGGCGCTGGCCCAGGAAGGGGCGGCGAAAGGGATCACCGTCAACGCGATTTGCCCCGGCTATATCGGCACCGAGATGGTGCGCGCCGTTCCGGAAAAGGTGCTCAACGAGCGGATCATTCCCCAGATACCCGTCGGACGCCTCGGCGAGCCGGAGGAAGTGGCACGCTGCGTCGTGTTTCTCGCTTCCGACGACGCGGGCTTCATCACCGGCTCGACGATTTCGGCCAATGGCGGCCAGTACTTCGCCTGAGGCATGGTGCCCTCGGCTTTCCGGCGCCCTTCGGGGCGCCGGATTCGTTTCGGCCCTGGCACTAGATATTGTGGTGAACGAAAGGGGAAAACGTTCCCGCCGGCGAGTCGGCGTTGCTCTGCCCCGGCAGGAGGCGGGTGCCTGTGAAGCGATTCCTATTTCCGGACTCGGCCGATCGGCAGCGAATCCCGTTAAAATTTTTCAATCTTTCCAGACTCTTGGATTCGGAATCCTTTGCGTGGTCAACGTCCGCAATGACGCCAAACGAAGCCGATCGGCAACTTCTGAGGGGTGATCCTCCCTTGGATTCAGCATATGGTGCGTAACTAGATGTTGAAATCTATATATAGCCGTGAACATAAAGTGAATCAGCGGGAGTCAGCGATTCGTCTCTGATTCGTTCCGTCGCTGTTCCAGAATCCTGAACGAGAGTTCTAAGGGGAGGCGCAAGATATGGTTGCCGATTGGCGTATTTATTCCCCGTGGACCCTTGCGTTTGGCACGTCGCATAGGCATCTGTTTCCCGCCGGAGCATGAAAGCGCGCCGGCTCTCAGTGCGTGTTCCATAAATCGGAGCCGTTTTACGGATAATACATACGGAAAATCAGCACTGCAGCGAGCTTCGCGCGACCAAAAGAAGTGCGGCGCTGCAGAGACTGCCCGGGATCGAGACCTTGTCCTTTCAATCCATGATCCTGAGCGGCCGCGGCGTGACCGCGGTGCTCGGACCCACCAACACCGGCAAGACCCATTATGCGATCGAGCGCATGATCGCGCATGACAGCGGCGTCATAGGGCTTCCGCTGAGATTGCTCGCGCGCGAGGTCTACACCCGTCTCGTGGAGAAGGTCGGTCACCACAATGTCGCGCTGATCACGGGCGAGGAAAAGATCGCGCCGCATCGCGCCCGTTACTCGGTCTGCACGGTGGAGGCGATGCCGCGCGAGACGACGGCCTCCTTCGTGGCGATCGACGAGGTTCAGCTCGCAGGCGATCTCGAACGCGGCCACATCTTCACGGACCGGATCCTGCACCTGCGCGGCCGCGGCGAGACGCTGCTGCTCGGCGCCGCGACGATGCGGCCGATCCTCGAATATCTGCTGCCCGGCATCACCGTCGTCGAGCGGCCGCGCATGTCGCAGCTTCTCTATGCCGGCTCCAAGAAAATCACCCGCCTGCCGAACCGCTCGGCAATCGTCGCCTTTTCGGCCGACGAGGTCTATGCGATCGCGGAGCTCATCCGGCGCCAGCGCGGCGGCGCGGCCGTCGTACTGGGCGCGCTTTCGCCGCGAACCCGCAATGCGCAGGTGGCACTCTATCAGGAGGGGGACGTCGACTATCTCGTGGCGACCGACGCGATCGGCATGGGGCTGAACCTCGACGTCGATCATGTCGCCTTCGCTCAGGACCGGAAGTTCGACGGCTACCAATACCGTAACCTCAATCCGGCGGAGCTCGCCCAGGTCGCAGGGCGCGCGGGCAGGCATGTCCGGGACGGGACCTTCGGCGTGACCGGACGCGTCGATCCGTTTGACGAGGACCTGGTGCACCGCATCGAATCGCATGAGTTCGACCCTGTCCGGGTGTTGCAATGGCGCTCCAAGGCGCTCGACTTTTCTTCGCTGAAGGCACTGAGAAAGAGCCTCGAGGCCGCACCGGCGGTATCGGGCCTGGCGCGGGCGCTCCCGGCCGTCGATCAGCAGGCGCTCGAGCATCTGACCCGCTACCCGGAGATCGTCGACGTCGCCACGGCGTCCGAGCGCGTCGAGAAGCTCTGGGAAGCCTGCGCGCTCCCGGATTATCGCCGCATCACGCCGGCCCAGCATGCGGATCTGATCTCGACCATCTATGCCGACCTCGTTCGCCATGGCACGGTCAACGAGGATTTCATGGCCGAACAGGTCCGGCGCGCCGATCATACGGACGGCGAAATCGACACACTTTCGGCGCGAATTGCGCAGATCAGGACCTGGACCTATGTATCCAACCGGCCCGGGTGGCTTGCCGATCCGACACACTGGCAAGAAAAGACGCGGGAAATCGAAGATCGATTGTCCGACGCGCTACATGAAAGGTTGACGAAACGCTTTGTTGATCGCAGGACATCTGTGCTCATGAAGCGCCTGAGAGAGAATGCGATGCTGGAAGCAGAAATCAGTGTGAATGGTGATGTCTTCGTCGAGGGACACCATGTGGGTCAGCTAGCCGGTTTCCGGTTCACGCTCGCCGCGGGCAGCGAGGGAACGGACGCGAAGGCCGTTCAGGGTGCCGCCCATAAGGCGCTCGCGCTGGAATTCGAAGCGCGCGCCGCTCGTCTCCATGCGGCCGGCAACGGCGACCTGGCCCTGTCGTCGGACGGTCTCGTCCGTTGGCTCGGCGATCCGGTCGCGCGGCTCACGGCGAGCGACCACGTCATGCGTCCCCGCGTCATCCTGCTTGCCGACGAGCAGCTCCAGGCCAATGCCCGCGAACACGTGCTGGCGCGGATCGAGCGTTTCGTGAACCATCACATCAGCACGGTGCTGAAGCCTCTGGACGACATTTCGCGCGCCGAGGATCTCGAGGGTCTCGCCAAGGGTCTCGCCTTCCAGATCGTCGAGAATCTCGGCGTGCTCTTCCGTCGCGACGTCGCCGAGGAGGTGAAGTCGCTCGATCAGGAGAGCCGCGCGTCGATTCGCAGATACGGTGTACGCTTCGGCGCCTATCACATCTTCCTCCCCGCGCTTCTGAAGCCGGCTCCGGCGGAGCTGATCACGCTTCTCTGGGCGCTGAAGAACGACGGGCTGGACAAGCCCGGCTACGGCGAGCTCATCCCGATGCTTGCTGCCGGCCGCACCTCCGTCGTCACCGATCCGTCCTTCGAGCGGACCTTCTACAAGCTCGCGGGCTTCCGGTTCCTCGGCAAGCGCGCGGTGCGGATCGATATCCTGGAGCGGCTTGCCGATCTCATCCGTCCGCTCCTGCAGTGGAAGCCGGGGACATCGCCGCGTCCGGACGGCGCCTATGACGGCCGCCGTTTCGTCGCGACGACGTCGATGTTGTCCATTCTCGGGGCAACGCCCGATGACATGGAGGAAATCCTCAAGGGTCTCGGCTATCGCGCGGACGCCGTGACGGCCGAGGAGGCGGCAGCTTTCCTGGCAAGCCAGAATGGGGAGACGGCGCCTGCCGAAGAGGCCGGTGCGAGTGTAGCGGATGCGGGGAGCGTCGAGGCTGAAGCCGCGGATGCGCCGACCGCAGAGACGGAAGCCACCGGAACCGCGGCTGCCGAGGCGCCGGCCGCGCCGGCTGCAGAGACGGAAGCCGCCGATACCGCAGCTGCCGAGACGCAGGCCGCGCCGGCGGGCGACGATGCGGCGGCACCGGCTGAGCCGGAGGCCCCGGCTGAAGCCAAGCCGGTGCTCCTGTGGCGTCCGGGCACCCGTCAGGACAATCAGCGACAGGGCGGTCGCCAGGGCGAACAGCGCCGGGGCGGCCAGCGCCATGGCCAGACCGAAGGCCGCGAGGGCGGCCGCAGGCAGGCCCCTCACGGCAAGTCGCAGGGCAAGTCGCAGGGCAAGCCCTGGGAAGGCAAGCCGCAGGAGGGCAAGGGGTCTGAAGGAAGGCCGGGCGGCCAGCGAAAAGACCGCGGCGACCGGCACGATCGAAACAAGTCGTCTCCTCCCAAGTTCGAAGGGCGCCCGCCCCGCAAGGAAAAACCGATCGATCCGGATTCACCTTTCGCCAAGCTCGCTGCTCTGAAGGAGCAGATGAAGAAGTAGGTCAGGCCCATGGAAAAGCAGCCGCCGTCCGCCCCTGCAATGCGCCAGCGGCTCGACAAGTGGCTGTTCTTCGCCCGGCTGATCAAATCGCGCTCGCTCGCCCAGAAGGCGATAGAGGCGGGTCATGTGGCGGTCAACGGCAAGCGTGAGACGCAATCGTCCGCCCAGATCAAGGCCGGCGACATGCTCGAGGTATCGCTGGAGCGGCGCGATCTCGTCGTGCGCGTGCTGCTGCCCGGGTCCCGCCGCGGCCCCTATGAGGAAGCGCGCCTGCTCTACGAGGATCTGACTCCCGCCGTGCCCGCCGGCAGGCCGACGCTTTTCGAGCAGGCGACGCGCGACCGCGGAGCGGGGCGGCCGACAAAGCGGGACCGCCGCGAGACGGACCGCTTGCGGCCGGGGCCGGACCGCTTGCGGCCGGGGGACCTGGAAGACGACTGATTTTCAGACATTGGATCCGGCGCCGTACACTGTCGGAGGCGGCCTGCAGCCGATTTCGGCACGCCCGTCCCGAGGCTGGAAAACTGTGCCCCCACAGGGGCAAATCGCGCATGGATAATTCTTGCAAAGGCCCGTCAAAGCCTTTACGTGACAAGCAACGCTACAGTGCCGAACGCCCCGTTCGAGGGGCGAAGGTTGGTGTAGCAGCTTGAACCGATGTGTGGTTTCACCGGATCGATTCCGATTCACGAAGCCATGCAGAGGATGGCATTCGGGTCTGCCTCGGCAGCTATGCGCGCC
Organism: Sinorhizobium meliloti; assembly: GCF_017876815.1. Classification (NCBI taxonomy): domain Bacteria; kingdom Pseudomonadati; phylum Pseudomonadota; class Alphaproteobacteria; order Hyphomicrobiales; family Rhizobiaceae; genus Ensifer; species Ensifer meliloti. Next base: position 1,465,430 of record NZ_JAGIOS010000001.1, read on the forward strand.
GGACATGCCTAGCATGCGCGGGCGATCGAGTATCACCGTTGATTGCCGTCTGCCATCAAATGTGAGCATTGGCTGGAGTACCTCATGACGTATGTCGTGACCGATAACTGCATTCGCTGCAAGTACACCGACTGCGTTGAAGTCTGCCCGGTGGATTGTTTCTATGAGGGGGAGAACTTCCTCGTCATCCACCCGGATGAATGCATCGACTGCGGCGTATGCGAGCCGGAATGTCCCGCGGGCGCAATCAAGCCCGATACCGAGCCGGGCCTCGATATGTGGTTGAAACTGAACGCGGAATTTTCCACACAGTGGCCGAACATCACCGTCAAGCGCGACCCGCTGCCGGAGGCCAAGGAGATGGATGGCGTAGAAGAAAAATACGAGAAGTATTTTTCTTCGGAACCGGGACAGGGCGACTGAGGCGGGTTTCGGCCGCTCGGTTCGTCACGGCTGACGGACGACAGATGGCGAGGCCGGAAAGCTGGGGAAATCCCGCCGGCACTTCGCGCTTGCGAGCGCGGCGACTTGATCGTTGCCGTGCAGCAAATTATTGATTTCCGCTCTTTTTTGTGATAGTTTTCATACACTGATCCACAGAGGGTGCTTTTGCGCGCCCGAAAACCAGCACGAAAGCACACGATCTCCACCGCGCGGCACTTTTGAGATATGCAACGGCCCGTTGCTTGTGACTGCGCCATAAGAGCTTGTTTGCGTTTCGTTGGAGGACCAGGTGGACCCACCCGGCGGTATCTCCGTCTATCCCGGGCCTGACTGACCCGGCCCCGGCCCCTGTGAGGGCCGGGTGCGCACTAGGGAGTGTTTGAAACGAATGACCACCCAGCAGAAGAAATCTTCAACGCGCCAAGGCTTCAAGACCGGTGAATCGATCGTTTACCCGGCCCATGGCGTTGGCCAGATCGTCGCGATCGAGGAGCAGGAAGTCGCGGGCATGAAGCTCGAACTCTTTGTCATCGACTTCGAGAAGGACAAGATGCGTCTCAAGGTGCCGGTGGCGAAGGCTGTGGGCATCGGCATGCGTAAGCTGTCCGAAACCGATTTCGTCGACCGCGCGTTGAAGGTCGTGCAGGGCAAGGCGCGCGTGAAGCGGACCATGTGGTCGCGCCGCGCTCAGGAATACGATGCCAAGATCAATTCCGGCGATCTCATTTCCATCGCGGAAGTCGTACGCGACCTCTATCGCGCCGAGAACCAGCCGGAACAGTCCTATTCCGAGCGCCAGCTCTATGAAGCCGCGCTTGACCGGATGGCGCGCGAAATCGCTGCCGTGAACAGGATGTCGGAAACTGAGGCCGTTCGCCTTGTCGAGGCCAATCTCAACAAGGGCCCGAAGCGCGGCAAGGCTATCGAAGAAGACGACGCACAGGACGAAGCCGCTTAAGCACTCCTTGCGTAAAATCAATCAGAAAAGCCCGGCTCCAAAGGCCGGGCTTTTTTGTTGCCCTATGTTCCATGAAGCTGAGCGCCCGATTGCGCGAGAAGCCGAGAGCCGGGCGCGGCGCAGCCGCGTTACAATCGGTGGGGCGTATAGCGGCGGGACCCACAATCAAAAATCGCGACCGCCCGCGGAACTTTTCGCGCCCGCGCACGTTTAACACTCCCGGCAGGGAGGCCTTCGCCTGTGCTGCCGAGCGATCTTGGCCCCGTGATTTCCTCACGCCTCAGGTTCGTATTCTTCCATCTAGGGCGCCCTGTCATTTCGTCAACCAGCGCCATCCGTCCCCGTTGCCGAACGCCGCAAGAGAGCGCTCGGCGTTTGGAGTTCAATCGTGAAATGGCGCTTGCCGCCAGCTACGGAGCAATCGATGAAGACCCTCACAGCAGACAGGCGTATGATCAAGATTGCCATGGAAGCGCCCTATCTCGAGCGGGATGAGGAACATGCGCTCGCACAGGCCTGGCGGAACGATAACGACCAGGAGGCGCGCAACAAGATCGCAATGTCGCACATGCGTCTGGTGATTTCGATGGCGGCGAAGTTCCGCAGTTTCGGACTGCCCATGGGAGATCTCGTGCAGGAGGGGCATATCGGGCTGCTGGAAGCCGCAGCGCGTTTCGAGCCGAGCCGGGAGGTGCGTTTCTCGACCTATGCCACGTGGTGGATCCGCGCATCGATGCAGGACTACGTGCTACGCAACTGGTCGATCGTACGCGGCGGCACCAGTTCGGCGCAGAAGGCCTTGTTTTTCAATCTGCGCCGGTTGCGCGCGAGGCTCGCCCAGGGGGACAGGCAACTGACCTCGCAGGCGATGCACGAGGAGATCGCCGCGGCTCTCGGTGTCAGCCTTGCCGACGTGCAGACCATGGATGCGCGCCTTTCCGGAAACGACGCGTCGCTGCAGGCGCCGATCGGCAGCGGCGACCCGGATGCCGGCGCCCGGCTGGACTTCCTGGCGAGCGAGGCACCTCTGCCCGACGAGCAGGTGAGCGATCTGATCGACGGCGAGCGCGCCCGCCGATGGCTGCAGGTCGCGCTCGGAGAGCTCAGCGAGCGTGAAATGAAGATCATTCGCGCCCGCCGCCTGACGGAGGATGGCGCCACGCTGGAGGAGCTCGGCGTCGCGCTTGGAATATCGAAGGAGCGCGTGCGGCAGATCGAGACGCGCGCACTCGAAAAACTTCGTGCGGCGCTCACCGCCAAGGCGCCGGCGCTGACGGCGTCGATGCATTGAAGCGTAAGGCTTCGCGAGGTCATTTGCCCCTCATCCGCATGCCGGCACCTTCTCCCCGCGAGCGGGGCGAAGGGACGAGCCTTGGGCTCGCCAGTTCTCCATTGAGCGACTACAGCGCCGCTCGTCTTATCAGACGCGCAAAGGTCGCTGTAGCACTTTGATCTGCTGCATGTTTTTGTCCTTTAATCGGATACGATTAAAGGAAACATGCAGTAAGAGGCGAAACGGCACCGCGAGTCCGATGAGAGGCAGCCCCTGCGCCGCCTCACTCCGAAATGATCTTCACCTTGTCGCCGGGTCTGACGGTCGATGTGATCTGCATCGCATTGATCAGCCGGAAAAGATCGAGCTTGCGGTCTGTACCCATCATGCGGGCCGCAAGGGTAGCGATCGTATCGCCGGACCTGACCGTGACCACCCGGACGCGCAGCGGCTTCAACGACTGGACCTCGCCGGACGTCATGCGGCGGAAGGAGGTTCGCAACTGGTTTGCCGTCGGCTCGAGTGCGCTCGAGCCCTTCGGAACGGCCGTCAGGAAGCGGTAGATGCGCTCGCCGAACCTGATCACCGTGACATCGAAATCCCAGCGGTCTGCCGATGCGCGCGCCGTTGCGGCCTCGAGGCCGTTGACGGTGATCGGGCGGATCGTATCGGGCTTGAGGCCCGTTACCCAGCCGCTGGCGATGTAGTCGGTCAGGCTGCGCCGGCTCGTGTCGGCGATGCCGTCGAAACGAATGGCGACCTCGCCCGCCCCGGTGGCGAGCACCGCCTCGGCCTTGTTGTCGATCTGGAAGCCGGTGGGCACGTCGAAGCGTATGCCGAGCTGGCCATGCAGGAAGGTCTGTCCGCGGACATAGCCCTCCTGCGGGCTGTCGCCATAGAGGATACCGTCGATGCCGGCGAGATAATAGTCGCGCCCGCGGTCGCCGCTCGTCCCCTCGGGGCCGAAGGCGCGGGCATGCCGGCGCGCGAGATCGACGCGCTGCGGCGCGTTGGGGTGGCTCGACAGGAAGTCCAGACTCTGGTCCGCCTCCGGGTCCACCGCGCTGAAGCGGCTATAGGCGGCCATGGAATCGAGGAAGCGCGCTGCCGCATAGGGGTCGTATCCGGCCTCGCCCAGCATGCGGACGCCGATCACGTCGGCCTGCAGTTCCTGATTGCGCGAGAAGGCGGCAAGGCGCAGCTTGCCGCGGGCAAGCGCCTGCTTCCCGGCAAGGTCGGAGGAAAGCACCTCGGACACGACACGGCTGGCGATCACCTCAGCCTCCTCGCGCTGCTGGCGCTGGATGCCGTGATTGGCCGTCACATGCGCCATCTCGTGCGAGAGTACGGCGGCCACTTCCGAGGCGTCGTTGGCAAGCGCCAGCAGGCCGCGCGTCACGTAGAGATAGCCGCCCGGAAGCGCGAAAGCGTTGATTGCCGGCGAGTTGAGGATCGTGATGCGGTAGGATTGCTGCGGGTTTTCCGAAACCGCCGTCAGGGCGCCGGTGATCCGGGCGACCAGCCGCTCGGTCTTGGCGTCGCGGTATTCTCCGCCGTAGCTCGCCACGATGCGCGGATGCTCGCGCGCGCCGAGTTGGGCCCGCGGGTCGTTCTTCTGCACTTCCTCGACGATCTGCGGATTGGAGGATGGCGAAACGGTGGGCTCGTAGGTCTGCTCGATCACGGATTGGCAGCCAGCGATCAGCGTCGTGGCAGCCAATGCGACCAGCGCTCGTGCGCGAACGGCTCCATGCCGCCGCGGAAACCAGCCATTCATGACTGCCTGCCTTATCATGCCTCAGCCCGTCCCCATCCGCCGGCGCGACCCGCGGCTCGAAGCCATTCATCGCAATCGGCGAAAAGTCCTACTTTTTCAGCCGGATGCGGTGCACCGGCGCGGGTGTTTCAGCCAGGATTCTGCTGTATCCGATTTCAGCGCCGCCTGCCTAGCCGACCCCAGTAGAAATAGTTGCCCCGTGGTATCGCAGCAACGGATGCGCGAATTTTGCGAGATACCCGCTGGTGTCTCCCGCGCCTCGCACGGCGCGGCGGTCAAATTGTGGCGTCCGGCGAATTTAGTTCGCCCGGCGTCGGATCGGCCGCCGCGAACAATATGTCATCCTTCGTTGCCGAGGAACCGGTTGATCGCAGCGATGTCGCGGCGCCCGAGGAACCGATCGACTTCATCATGGGCGACAATCCGGCCCCGGTCGAGAAAAAGAACGCTGTCGGCGAGCGCCCTCACGTCATCGGGATGATGTGTGATCATCAGTATCGTGTTGCCTTCCTCCTCGTGCAGATCGCTGATGAGTGCCCGCATCTCGGCGCGCATGCCGGGGTCGAGCGCGGCGAAAGGCTCGTCGAGCAGGAGGATCGGGCGGTGCCGCACGAAGGCGCGCGCGAGCGCGACCCTCTGGCGTTCGCCGCCTGAAAGCGTCGGCGGCAGGCGCTTGCCAAAACCGGCGAGCCCGACCCGGGCCAGTGCATCCTCCACTTTCGTGCGGTTGGCCGCATCCAGTCGCAGCGCCGGGCTGATGCCGAAGCCGACATTGGTGGCGACGTCGAGATGTGCGAAGAGGTTATGTTCCTGGAATATGATCGAGACCGGCCGTTCCGCCGGCGCCCGACCGGTCATTTCCTCGCCGAGGATGCGGACTTCCCCGCGCCCCGGTTGCTCGAAGCCGGCGATGATGTTGAAGAGCGTCGACTTGCCCGAGCCGGAGGCGCCGGCCACGGCGACGATCCGCTTCGCGGGAACCGCGCAGTCGAAGGCGAGCGTCGTCGTTTCGAAGCTTATCTCGACGCCCTTGACGGCGAGAGCGGTGGAACTCATGTGCTTTTACCTTCGGGCGGCCTCTCCTCTCCCGCCGTGCCGAGCACCGTCAGGACAAGGCAGAGAAGGCCGAGAACCAGCGCCAGTCCGGCCGCATCCGCGGTGCGATAGCTGCCCATCCGGCTATAGAGCAGATAGGGGAGGGTTACCATGTCCTCGGAGCCGAAAAGAGCGACTGCTCCCAGATCGCCGAGCGAGAGGGCCATGGCAAAGGAAAAGGCGACAAAGAGAGGCTTGCGCAGGCCCGGCCAGTCGATCCACAGCAGGCGGTGAAAGCCGCCGATGCCAAGGCTCGCGGCAAGGCGCGCGGTGCGCGCGGCATGCGTCGCCATGGCCGGCGCGAGCACCCGGTGAACGAAGGGAAGCGCCATCAGCGCATTGATGGCGACGACGACGGCCGGCGCGAAACGGGCGACGTCGCCGAAAGGTCTCAGGAGCAGGAACCATCCGGCGCCGAGCACGACGGGAGGCACGAGCAGTATGAAGGAGGTGCTCGCGCCGATCGTGCCTGCAAAGAGGCGAGGCGCCGCTCCGGGGCGCCGCTGCGCCAGCGCGAGCCGTTCGGTACGGATCATCAGCGCCGCGATGGCGACGGAGATCGTGGCGGAGACAAGGGCGATCGTCGCGCTCATGGCGAGCGCCCGATGGAATGCCGGCTCGCTCACGAGACGGACGAGGTCGGCCTTCGATCCGCTATAGGCGATGGCCGCAAATGGCAGGCCGACGAGGATGACCGCGAGTATCAGCCAGATCCGGTCGGCAAGCCGCGACAGACCGCTTGCGCCGTCGAAACGCCGGATGGCCCTGCCGCTGGTCTCTCCCTCCAGCGGTGCCGGCGCGATCAATTTCAGGACGAGAAGCAGCGCTCCGGTAAGGGCGACCTGAAGTGCCGAAAGGGCGATCGCCCGCGGCGGGTCGAAGTCGAAGCGCAGCGCCTGATAGATCGCCACTTCGATCGTGCTGGCGGCCGGCCCGCCGCCAAGCGTCAGCACGAGCGTGAAGCTGGTGGCGCAGAGCATGAAGATGAGCCCGGCGATGCCGGGAAGCAATCCGCGGATAACCGGCCACTCGATGAAGCGAAAGGTGGCGAAGGATCCCATGCCGAGATTGGCGCTGGTGCGCCAGTATTCGGCCGGAATGCGCTCGATGCCGGCAAGCATCAAGCGTGCGGCGAGCGGCATGTTGAAGAAGACATGGGCAATGAGAATGCCGGAGAGGCCATAGATGCTGACCGGCTGCTCCAGCCCGGCTGCCGAAAGCACCCTGTTCAAGAGCCCCTGCCGGCCCCAGATTTCGATGAGCCCGAGTGCGGCGACGAGCGCCGGCAGGCCGAGTGGCAGCGCCAGAAGCCGCAGCACCCAGATGCGGCCGGGGAACGAAGCCTGGCGGGCAAGTGCCCGGGCAACCGGTATGGCGAATAGGATGGCAAGAAGTGTCGAGAGGCTGGCCTGCAACAGCGTGAAGCGTGTGATGCGCCAGATATAGGCATCGAAAAGCGGACCACCGCCGGCGCTGCCGGCCGACTGTCCAAGCAGTGCCGCGCCGGCGAGGCCGACGAAAAGCAGGATGCCGCCGAGGGCGAAGGCGCCGGCGGCGATGGTCATCCTGCTTTCCTTTGTGCCGGACAATCCGGCCTCAGTTCCGGCTCATGGCGGCCAGCCATTCGTCGATCCAGGCCTTGCGGCTGGCGGCGACCTCCCCGGAGGGAATGAGGAACGTCTTTTGCGGGTCGACGAGCTTGCCGAAGGCTTCCGGCAGCGGCTCCTTGGTCGCCGTCACCGGCATCATCCAGTTGGTCGTCGGGATGATCGACTGGAATTCCGGACCGATCATGAAGGTCAGGAAGTTCCGGGCGAGTTCCGGGTCCTTCGCGTTCTTCGTCAATGCGGCGACTTCGATCTGGATATAGTGGCCTTCGGCGAAGGGGGCCGCCTGGTAGCGCTCGGTGTTCTCCGCGACCATGTGATAGGCAGGCGAGGTGGTGTAGGAGAGAACCATCGGCGCCTCGCCCTTTGTGAAGAGACCATAGGCTTCCGACCAGCCCGGCGTGACCGTCAGCACGCGGTCCTTGAGCTTCGCCCAGGCCTCGCCGGCCTTGTCGCCATAGACCGACTTCACCCAGAGCAGGAGGCCGAGGCCGGGGGTTGAGGTCCGCGGGTCCTCGATGACGATCTTCTGCGACGGATCGCCCTCGACCAGTTCCTTGAGGCTCTTCGGTGGGTCCTTCAGTGCCTCTGTGTCGTAGACAACGGCGAAATGGCCGTAGTCATAGGGTATGAAGGTGTCGTCGGAGAAGCCGCCCGGAACCTTGACGGAAGCGGTATCGGCGCCGTGCGGTGCGAAGAAGCCGGTCGCCTTCGCCTCCGCCACCAGATTGGTGTCGAGGCCGAGTACGATGTCGGCCTTCGATCCCTGACCTTCGAGCTTCAGCCGCGTCAGGAGTTCGACCCCGTCGGCGACCCCTACATAGTCGACCTTGCAGTCACAGGTCTTCTCGAACGCTTCCGCCACCTTGGCGCCCGGCCCCCATTCGGTGATGAAGCTCTCATAGGTATAGACCGTCAGCGTTTTTTCCGCGGCCGCCGCGCTCACGGAAAATGCCGCGATCGAAGCGGCGGCGATCGCAAGCCGGCCAAGGATTTTTCGATGGAGTGAACTGGACATTCTGGCACCTCTCCCTTTGTTGTTGCTGCAATGGGAAAAGCGCGTATCGGTCCGATCGCTTCTAATCCCTCCGCCGGTATGAGCCGGATCAGGTTCCGCGGGTTGGCTCGAAGCCTCTCAGCCATGGTCGCAAAGCCGGCCAGGGCACCCCGTTAGAGCAGCAAAAGATTTAGCTTCCGGCGACGGCTTAGGCAAGCTGAGTTTCAGCAGGGACGTTTGCCGTCCGCGCCGGGCGCGCTATTAAAAGTCAAACAATTGCCGGCGCCGTTTGTTCGCCGAAAGCGGAGACAATTCCATGCCAGACATGCTCGTCCGCCTCTATGCCTTGCCCGAGGGCCGTCCATCGCGTCTCGACCCCGACGTCCGCATCCGGCGGGCGCTTGCGGCCGAGCGGCGGGTCGTCATTCCCTGGATCGAGGAGCGCTTCGGGGCCGGGTGGGCCGGCGAGGCCGAAACCGCCTTCTCCTCGACGCCGGCGCGCATCCACATCGCTCACCATCGGGACCGGATCGTGGGCTTCGCCTGCCATGACGTAACCGCGCTCGGCTTCTTCGGTCCGACCGGAGTGGACGCGGCCATGCGCGGCAAGGGCATCGGCGAGGCCCTGCTCGTCGAAAGCCTGCTGTCCATGCGCGCCGCCGGCTATGCCTATGCGATCATCGGCGGGGTCGGCCCCGCCGATTTCTATGCCCGCGCGGTCGGTGCGGTGGAGATCGCCGGATCGACGCCCGGCATCTATGACGGCATGCTTTTCCCCGGGGATCCGGCGTCCGGAACCTGATCCGCGCAGCATGCGTTCGCAAAACAGCAGCCGGAGCCCTTTTCCTTCGCCGCTGCTTTGCGCTATGGGCTTCTGCCATGACCCGATCACCCTTCACCATCCTGCTCGGCGGCGCGCTGACGCCGACAGACCGGCTCGCTCGACAGCTCGAAGGCAGCCGCTTCGTCGCCGCCGACGGCGGCATGCGCCATGCAAGGACGCTGGGGGTCGTTCCCGATCTCTGGGTCGGCGACTTCGATTCCACGGACGAGGCGCTTCTGGCGGAGTTCGCCGGCGTCCCGCGTGAACGCCATCCGGCTGCCAAGAACGCGACCGATGGGGAGATCGCCGTCGAGGCGGCCCTTGAGCGTGGCGCGACCTCGCTCGTCTTCGCGGGCGGACTCGGCGGCGCGCGCAGCGATCACGCTTTCCTGCACCTCCTCGGCACCGTCGCGCTTGCCGAGAGCGGCGTTGCGGTGATGATGACCTCCGGCGAGGAGGAGGCCTATCCGCTGCTGCCCGGCTCGCAGGAGATCGAGTTGCCGAAAGGCAGCCTCTTCTCGATCCTCGGCTTTGCGGACCTTGACGGTCTCTCGATCGAGAACGTGCGCTACCCGCTGAAGGATTTTCATCTGCCCTTCGGCTCGTCGCGCACCATTTCGAACATCGCGGATGGCACGGTCCGCTTCACCCTGAAATCCGGCCGGGCCGTCATTCTCGCCCGGCCCTATGATCTTTCCGGAGCCTGATGCCTTGGCGCCTCCCATCCTGAAGCTTGACGACATTCTACTGACCTTCGGCGGCACGCCGCTGCTCGCGGGTGCGGGCCTGCAGGTCGAGCCGGGCGATCGCATCTGCCTCGTCGGCCGCAACGGTTCGGGCAAATCGACGCTGATGAAGATCGCCGCCGGGCTTGCAGAACCCCAGTCGGGCGAGATCTTCAGGCATCCATCGGTGACGATACGCTATCTCCACCAGGCGCCCGATTTCGACGGCTTCGATACGGTCCAGGCCTATGCGGAAGCCGGCCTCGGACCAGGCGACGATCCCTACCGGGTCGCCTACCTGCTGCAGCATCTGGGGCTGACCGGGGAGGAAGAGCCGACGCGCCTTTCCGGCGGCGAGGCGCGTCGTGCCGCCCTTGCCCGTGTGCTTGCGCCGGAACCCGACATTCTGCTTCTCGACGAACCGACGAACCATCTCGATCTGCCGACGATCGAGTGGCTGGAAGACGAGCTTGTCCGCAGCCGTTCGGCGCTGGTGCTGATTTCGCACGACCGGCGCTTCCTCGAAAAGGTGTCGACGGCGACCGTCTGGCTGGACCGCGGCCAATCGCGCCGCCTCGATCGCGGCTTCGCGCATTTCGAGGCCTGGCGCGACGAGGTGCTGGAGGCGGAAGAGCTCGAACAGCACAAGCTCGGCAAGGCGATCGAGCGCGAAGAGCACTGGCTGCGCTACGGCGTGACCGCAAGGCGCAAGCGCAACATGCGCCGGCTCGGCGAGCTGCAGGACATGCGGGCCCGCCATCGCGGGCACAAGGGGCCGCAGGGCACGGTCCAGGCCACCGTGGCCGACGCCAGGGAATCGGGCAAGCTCGTGATCGAGGCGGAGAAGATCACCAAGGCCTATGGCGATCGCACGATCGTCGCGCCGTTCTCGATCCGCGTCCACCGCGGCGACCGCATCGGCCTCGTCGGACCGAACGGCGCCGGCAAGACGACGTTGCTGAAGCTCCTGACCGGTCAGCTCGCGCCGGACACGGGCAGCGTCAAGCTAGGCACCAATCTGGAGATCGCCACGCTCGACCAGAAACGCGAGGAGCTGAACCTGGACGAGACGCTGGCGCATTATCTGACCGACGGGCGCGGCGAGACCCTCCTCGTCAATGGCGAGCAGCGCCATGTCACCGGCTACATGAAGGAATTCCTCTTCCAGCCGGAGCAGGCGCGAACGCCCATCCGCGACCTGTCCGGCGGCGAACGCGCGCGTCTCATGCTCGCCCGCATCCTGGCACGCCCGACCAACCTCCTGATCCTCGACGAACCGACCAACGACCTCGATATCGAGACGCTGGACCTGCTGCAGGAGATCGTGGCCGGATTTTCCGGAACGGTGATCCTGGTCAGCCACGACCGCGATTTCCTCGACCGTACCGTGACCTCGACCATCGCGCCGGCCAACCCGGAGGCGCCCGATGGCCGCTGGATCGAATATGCCGGGGGCTATTCCGACATGATGGCGCAGCGCCGCGGCGCACTCGAGGAAAGGCGCCGGAGCGAGAAAGCCGAGAAGGCCAGATCGAGCGGCGCCTCCTCGTCGCCGAGCGAACCTCAGAAGGCGAAGGGCAAGCTCTCCTTCAAGCAGAAATTCGCGCTCGAAAACCTGCCGAAGGAGATTGCCAGGTCGGAGGCGGAGATCGCGAAGCGGGAAGAGAAGATGGCAGATCCCGACCTTTTCTCGCGCGACCCGAACGGCTTTGCCAAGCTCGCCGCCGAGCTCGAGAAGCTCAGGACGGACCTCACGCGCATGGAAGAGGAATGGCTCGAACTGGAAATGCTGCGCGAGGAACTCGAGGGCTCAGCGGGCGGACCGTGACGGCAGCGTTGGAGGTGCAGTACTCCCCTGCCTGCCCGACTCCCCCTTGCCTATCGCACTTGCGACCGCCTCAACCGCCGCTCGACCGCCCGAAGGGCCAGCGACAACCCAATCGTCAGCACGAGATAGACATAGGCGACGATGGAATAGGTCTCGAAGAAGCGGAAGGAGCCTGAGGCATAGACCTTGCCCATCTGGGTGATGTCGGCGACGCCGAGCACCGAGACGAGGGAGGAATCCTTGACCATCGCCACGAAGTCGTTGCCGAGCGGCGGCAGGATGACGCGGATCGCCTGCGGAAAGACGACGAGGCGAAAGCGCTGGTAGCGGGAGAGCCCGAGCGCCTTTGCCGCCTCCACCTGGCCCTTGTCGACCGACTGGATGCCGGCGCGGAAGACTTCGGCGATGAAGGCCGAATAGCCGATCATCAGCGCCATGATTGCCCGCCACATCAGCGACACGTCGCTAACGACGAACGGCTCGATCCAGCCCGCCGAAATCAGCGGCGCCGCCACGAAATTCGCGACCGTCACCAGCGCAGGCGCGCCGACGAAGGCGATATAGAACAGCAGCACGAGGATCGGTACGCCGCGGATGACTTCCGTATAGAAGCGCGCGATCTGGCGCAGGACCACATGCTCGGAAAGCGCCATCAGGGCCACGCCGAGGCCGAGCACCGTTGCGAGCACGAAACCGACGAGAGTGACGAAAACGGTGACGCCCAACCCCTTCAGGACGACGGTGAATACCTGCGTGAAGATATCATTGGCGGCGATGACCGCGGCCAGTGCCGCAGCGATCACGAGAAGGGCGATCAGCCACCAGGGATAATCGTCCTTCCCGGAAGTGTCGGATGATTGGACCGGCGTCATTTCAATTCCAGTAGGTGGAAGCGGGACGTGGGCGGAAAACCGCACATGCGTTTTATCCCGTTCCGGCGGTCAGCCGCCCATCTTGTAGTCGAGGAACCACTTCTTGTTGAGCGCGTCGAAGGTGCCGTCCTCCTTGAGCGCCTTGATGGCGGCATTGACCGGCGCGACGAGTTCCGATCCCTTCGGGAAGATGAAGCCGAAATCCTCGGTGCCGAGCGGCTCGCCGACCACCTTGAGCTGGCCGTCGGAGGAATCCACATAACCCTTGGCCGCGACACTGTCGGTCAAGACCAGATCGACGTCGCCGGCCTTCAGCGCCTGCACCGTCGCACCGAAGGTTTCGAACAGCTTGATGCGCGGGTTCTGCTCGTTGCCGTCGAGAACCTCGTAGACGGCCGTGTAGAAAGGCGAAGTCCCGGGCTGGGCGCCGACCAGACCGCTTTCGAGCGCTGCGAAGCTCTTGGCATCGTCGAAGCGGGTCTCGTCGCCGCGCACCAGCATGAACTGCTGCGAGCGCATATAGGGATCCGAGAAATCGACCTTCTCCTTGCGGTCGTCCTTGATGGTGATTCCGGTCATGCCGATCTGGTATTGACCGTCGGAAACCGCCTGGATCATCGCATCCCAGCTCGTGTTCTGGTACTCGACCTTGAAATTCAAGCGCTTGGCGATCTCGTTCATCGCGTCATATTCCCAACCGATGGCCTGGCCGGATTTCGGATCGACGAACTGCAGCGGCGGATAGGCATTCTCCGTCACCACGACGACCGTCTTGCCGCCGAGGTCGGGCAGGTCGCTGGCGAAAACGGGCGCAGAGACTGCGAATGGAACGGCAAGAACTGCGGCAATGCCCGCAAGCACGTGGCGACGAATTGTCATTGGAGGAACTCCCAGATTGTGGCGACAGAAAATGTCATAAAATCTATGGGGAGCACAAGCGGCTGATACCAAAAAGAAAGGCGGCCCGAGGACCGCCTTTCCGCACAACTCTGAAGAGTCGAAAACTTATTCTGCTGCGGCTTCCGCAGCCTTTGCTTCTTCCGCTGCCTTTGCCTCGGCGGCTTCGGCTGCTGCCTTCTCGGCGGCCAGAGCCTGGGCGGCTGCGACCTTTTCAGCCTCGATGCGTGCCTTCTCCTCGACAACGGCCTGGCGCTCGGCGTCGTTCAGCTTGCGGGCGCGGGTGCCGGTGTTTTCTACGATACGAGCCGACTTGCCGCGGCGGTCGCGCAGATAGTAGAGCTTGGCGCGGCGGACCTTACCGCGGCGAACCACATCTACGCTCTCGACGAGCGGGGAGTAGACGGGGAATACGCGCTCGACGCCTTCACCGTAGGAAATCTTGCGAACGGTGAAGCTCTCGTTGATGCCGCCGCCGGAACGGGCGATGCAGACGCCTTCGTAAGCCTGTACGCGGGTGCGGTTGCCTTCGACAACGCGTACATTGACGCGGACGGTGTCGCCCGGGGAGAATTCGGGAAGGGTGCGCTTTGCGGCGATCTTGGCGGCCTGTTCGGCTTCCAGCTGCTGGATGATGTTCATCGGTCTAACCTTTGCGTTTTTCTGAAACAGCCAGAGCGCTCTCGATCGGCCTGTCGGACTTCCCTTCAGGCCTTGCCGCATTTGCGGCAGGAGCGTATTCGCCATTCTTTGTTGACGGTCGACGGGCAAGGAACCCGAACCGGGCCGGCACATACACCATATGGCCGGCCTTGTCATCCCCGAAAGCGGATTTTGTCGCACGCCCGCCTCAAGAATGCCCCTCCCCACCCCCTCCCGCCTGTGGGGAAAGATGGGGAGGGCCCCGATGTATCACGGACTTGCGGTCGACCGCGCCACCGGCTATCCCGATTCACGTGTTTCGGGGGAAAGCCATGACGTTGCTCCAGGTCTTTTTGCTCTTCGTCGCCGGCTTCCTGTCCGGCGTCGTCAATGCCATTGCCGGTGGCGGCACCTTCCTGACTTTCGGAGCGATGACGCTTGGCGGGCTGCCGCCGATCGTCGCCAACGCGACCTCGTCCATCATCCAGTTCCCAGGCTATATCACGTCGACGCTTGCCTATGCCAAGGAGATCCGCGCCGACCGGAAGAACGCCATCGTCCTCGGTATCATTTCGGCGATCGGCGGGCTCGCCGGCGCGCTTCTGCTGCTGTCGCTCTCCAATCCGGCCTTCCGTGCAATGGTGCCCTGGCTGCTGATCGCGGCAACGGCGATCTTCGCCGCCGGCCCCCTCCTGAAGCCGAAGGCGCGCAGCGACGAGCATCGCATCGGCCCGCTGGGCGTGGCGAGCCAGCTGGCGACCTCCGTCTATGGCGGCTTTTTCGGCGCCGGCATGGGCATCATGATGCTTGCCGTGCTCGGGCTTGCCACCGGCGGCGGCTACCACCGGCTGAACGCACTCAAGAACTTCATCTCCATCGTCATCGCCGCAATCGCCATCGTGGTTTTCGCCGCGGGTGGCGTCGTCTCCTGGCTGCACGCGGCGATCATGGTGCCGGGCGCAGCTCTTGGCGGCTATATGGGTGTGTGGGCGGCACGACGCGTCCCGCAGGCGGTCATCCGCGCCGTGGTGGTGGCGGTGGGTCTGCTGCTGGCGGCCTATTATTTCTTCACGGGCTGAGGCGGATCACGCTTCGGATGCCGGGCCCGTTCCAGAAGGTCGGGCCGGCGTTCCGCCGTCAGCCGGCGCGCCGTCGCTTCCCGCCACTGCGCAACGGCCGCGTGGTTGCCGGAGGTGAGGACGGCCGGGATTTCGTGACCTTCGAAGATCTGCGGACGCGTGTAGTGGGGATGTTCGAGGAGCCCTCCCTCGAAGCTCTCGTGGACACCTGAAAGCTGATTGCCCATGACGCCCGGCAGGATACGCACCACGGCGTCGAGCAGAACGAGTGCTGCCGGCTCCCCGCCGGAAAGAATGTAGTCGCCGATCGAGACTTCCTCGAGTCCACGCGTGTCGATTACCCGCTGGTCGACGCCCTCGAAACGTCCGCAAACGACGACTGCGCCGGGACCGGCGGCCAGCGCCCGCACCCGTTCCTGCGTCAGCGGCCGTCCGCGCGGGCTCATCAGAAGCCGCGGCCGCCCGTCGTCTGCAGCGACATGATCGATGGCGCGGGCAAGAACGTCGGGCTTCAGTACCATTCCGGCACCGCCGCCCGCCGGCGTATCGTCGACGGTGCGGTGCTTGTCGCCGGCAAAGTCGCGAATCTGCACGGCCTCCATCGACCAGTCTCCGCGTTCCAGCGCCTTTCCGGCGAGCGAAACGCCGAGGTGCCCCGGAAACATCTCCGGGTAGAGCGTCAGGACAGTCGCGCGAAAGGGCATTGCCTTGGGCTCACTTGCGCTTGGTCGGAAAGGGCTTGCCGGGCCCGCTCTTCTCGTCGTCGACGAGCCCGGCGGCGGTCGGGTCGATGACGAGCTTGCCCGCTTCGAGGTCGATTTCGAGTACCGACCATTCGGTGAAGGGAATAAGCACCGGCCTGAGGCCCGGGCCCTTCAGTTCGAGGAGATCGCCAGCGCCGAAATCGAAGACGCCGGTCACCGAACCATAGCTCTTGCCGGTGCGGTCGACCGCTTCCAGACCCTCGAGGTCTGCGTAGAAGAATTCGTCCTCGTCGAGATCGTCGTCGGGGAGATTGTCGCGCTCGATGAAGAGTTCGAGACCGTTGAGCGCTTCGGCAGCGGTCCGGTCGTTGATGCCCCGAAACCGCACGACGACCACGTTCTTGGCCTCGCGGATCTCAAGCACCTCGAAGACGCGGCCGTCCTCGCTGTGGAGGTTGCCATAGTCGCCGAGTGCGGCCGGATCGTCGGTGAAGGACTTTACCCGCACCTCGCCGCGCAGCCCTTGCGCCGCGCCGATCGTCGCCATCAAGACAGGGTTCTTCAGCTGTGTCATCGTCGGGCATCCAGGGTGAACGTGCTGCATGTTTCCTGAACCACATCGGGATGAGAACATGCGATTTTCCGGTGCACATAAAGCAAAACGGGCGGCATGGAAATGCCGCCCGTTTTCAATGCCGGTCGTCGGAAATTATTCCGCGGCTGCTTCCGAAGCTGCAGCGGCTGCTTCTTCGGCCTTCTGCTTGGCTTCAGCGGCACGTTCCTGTGCCTTCTTGCCGGGCTGCGCCTTGGTCGGGTTGTTGCGGGCCGGGCGCTTGGCAAGGCCGGCCTGGTCGAGGAAGCGCATTACGCGGTCGGTCGGCTGGGCGCCTTGGGCGATCCAGTGCTGAACGCGCTCGGCGTTCAGTTCGATGCGCTTTTCGTCGTCCTTGGCAAGCATCGGGTTCCAGGAGCCGAGCTTTTCAAGGAAGCGGCCGTCACGCGGGCTGCGCGCGTCGGCAACGACGATCTGGTAATAGGGACGCTTCTTGGAACCGCCGCGGGCGAGACGAATTTTCAGTGCCATTTCAATTTACTCCTTGCAGGCTTTCTTGACCGCTTGACTCAAGCGGAATGGGTGGTGCCGGCGCTGCCCGCGTTCTGCGAGCAATCGGCGGCGATGGCTTCATGATGCCGGATGACTTCCTTGATGATGAAGTTCAGGAACTTCTCGGCGAAATCCGGATCCAGATTGGCGTCTTTCGCCAGGTGGCGGAGGCGTTCGATCTGGTATTCTTCGCGCGCCGGATCGGCCGGCGGCAGCTGGTGCTTGGCCTTGAGCACGCCAACCGCCTTGGTGCAGCGGAAGCGTTCGGCCAGCATGTGGACGAGCGCGGCATCGATATTGTCGATCGACTGCCGGTAGCTCGCCAATTCCTCTTTGATCTCGGGATCAAGCATTCGTCGCGATCCTCACTTCTTCTTCGGTAGGCCGGGGAGGCCGGGGAAACCGCCGCCCAGACCGGGCAAACCACCGCCAAGACCAGGCAGGCCGCCGCCGGGCTTGCCGAGACCCGCGGCCTCGGCCTGCTTCTGCAGGGCCTCGAGCTGCTTCGGATCCATCTTCGAGAGATCGGGCATTCCGCCGCTTAAACCCCCGAGACCCATCTTGCCGGCGAGGCCGCCCATCATCTGCTTCATCATGCCGCCTTTGCCCTTGCCGCCCATCATCTTCATCATGTCCGCCATCTGGCGGTGCATTTTCAGAAGCTTGTTGATGTCGGAGGCATCGGTGCCGGAGCCGCTGGCGATGCGCTTCTTGCGCGAATGCTTGAGAATATCCGGATTGGCGCGCTCCGCCCTGGTCATCGAGGAGATGATCGCGAGCTGGCGCTTGAAGAGCGAGTCATCCAGGCCGGCGGCGGACATCTTGTCCTTCATGCCGGCCATACCGGGCATCAGACCCATGATGCCGCCCATGCCGCCCATCTTCTGCATTTGCTGCAGCTGATCGGCGAGGTCGTTGAGGTCGAACTTGCCCTTGGCCATCTTGGCGGCCATGGCGGCCGCCTTTTCGGCGTCGATATTCTCCGCCGCCTTCTCGACGAGCGAGACGATGTCGCCCATGCCGAGGATGCGGTCGGCGACGCGGCGGGGATGGAACTCCTCGAGTTCGTCCATCTTCTCGCCGACGCCGATGAGCTTGATCGGCTTGCCCGTGACGGCGCGCATGGAGAGCGCCGCACCGCCGCGGCCATCGCCGTCCATGCGGGTCAGCACCAGGCCGGTGATGCCGACGCGTTCGTCGAAGTTGCGGGCGAGGTTGACGGCGTCCTGTCCGGTCAGCGCATCGGCGACGAGCAGGATCTCATGCGGGTTGGATTTCCGCTTGATCTCCGCCATCTCGATCATCAGCGGCTCGTCGATATGGGTGCGGCCGGCGGTGTCGAGGATGACGATGTCGTGGCCGCCGAGCTTGGCCGCCTGCACGGCACGTGCGGCAATGTCGGTCGGCGACTGGCCGGCGATGACCGGAAGCGTATCGACGCCGGTCTGCACGCCGAGCTGGCGCAACTGTTCCTGCGCGGCCGGGCGGCGGGTATCGAGCGAGGCCATCAGGACCTTCTTCTTGTCCCGCGCGGTCAGCCGCTTGGCGATCTTGCCGGTCGTCGTCGTCTTGCCCGAGCCCTGCAGGCCGACCATCATGATGACGACCGGAGCCGCCGCATTGAGATCGATCGTCACGCCCTCGGAGCCGAGCATCGCTATGAGCTCGTCATGAACGATCTTGACGACCATCTGGCCGGGCTTGATCGACTTTACGATTTCGGCGCCGACCGCCTTTTCGCGAACCTTCTCCGTGAAGGACCGCACCACGTCGAGCGCCACGTCCGCTTCGAGCAGCGCACGGCGAACCTCCCGAAGCGCTGCGGAAACATCGGCTTCCGACAGGGCGCCGCGGCCGGTCAGTCCATTCAATATGGAACCAAGACGGTCCTGGAGGCTCTCGAACATATTCTCTTCCTTCTTGTCTCCGGATTGCGATAGGTCGGCTCGTCCGGAAACGTGGGTCCCTTCGCGCGGAAAACAAGGCGCAAAGCCAAAAACCACCCGAGGGCGCAACGCGCTGTCGGGTGTTGACCTCCGGGCTCTCTTTATACCTTTGCGGGGCCCGGTCGGTGGCTTCGGAAGTCATCACTTGCGAAGGAATTCGTCGCGATAAACAGGAAACCGGAAGAAAAGTCAAGGATCGAGCACGCGCGACACTTCGAGGCGGTCCGCCCGGTCATGCAATTGCGCCTCGCGCTCCGGCAGCTGGAAAGGCGGCACTGGTAATTTCCGGGCTTTTCCGCCATATACAGCCCGAATGAAGGGCGCCTCCCGATCGGGGGCCAGGGTTTGGACCAGCGCGACATGGGCGATCAGGTGCAATTTGCCAGGATGAACGGGCTTGGAAACAAGATCCTGGTGGTGGACATGCGCGGGCGCAAGGATCGCGTGACGCCTCAGGCAGCGATCGCGCTCAATGCCGACCCGGCGACCGAGTTCGACCAGATCATGGCGATCCATGACCCGAAGTCCGCCGGCACCGATGCCTGGATAGACATCGTCAATTCCGACGGGTCGATGGCCCAGGCCTGCGGCAACGGCACCCGATGCGTCGTGCAGGCGCTTGCGGCCGAGACCGGCAGGAAAGCCTTCCTGTTCCATACGGTCGCGGGACTTCTCGAAGCGAAGGAACACGACAACGGCACGATCTCGGTCGATATGGGAAAGCCGCGTTTCGGCTGGGACCAGATCCCGCTCGCGGAGGAATTCCACGACACGCGGCGCATCGAGCTGCAGATCGGGCCGATCGATGCGCCCGTGCTGCATTCCCCCTCGGTCGCATCCATGGGCAATCCGCATGCGATCTTCTGGGTCGAGAACGATGTGTGGAGCTACGAGCTGGACCGGTTCGGACCACTCCTCGAGAACCATCCGATCTTCCCCGAGCGCGCCAACATCTCGATCGCCCGCATCCGCTCCCGCCAGGAGATGGACCTTAGGACCTGGGAACGCGGCGCCGGCCTGACGCTTGCCTGCGGTTCGGCCGCCTGTGCCGCCGCCGTCAACGGCGCGAGAACCGGCCGGACCGAGCGGATGGTTACCGTGAACGTGCCCGGCGGTCCGCTCAAGATCGAATGGCGCGAGCGCGACGACCACGTCATCATGACCGGGCCGGCCGAATGGGAATGGTCCGGCACCGTCGATCCCGTCACCGGCATCTTTGCACGCAACGAGCCGGAGAGCGGCGACAACGGAGCGAGAGCCCTTTGAGCGGCGTCGAGGTCATAACCTTCGGCTGCCGCCTCAACACCTATGAATCGGAAGTGATGCGGGCGGAGGCCGAAAAGGCGGGGCTGAACAACGCCGTCCTCGTCAACACCTGCGCCGTCACCGCCGAGGCCGTGCGCCAGGCGCGCCAGGCGATCCGCCGCGCGCGGCGCGAAAATCCGCACGCCCGTATCATCGTCACCGGCTGCGCCGCCCAGACCGAGAAGGAAACTTTCGCCGAAATGGCAGAGGTGGACGCGGTGCTCGGCAACGAGGAGAAGCTCGCAAGCGTTTCCTATCGCTCGCTGCCGGACTTCGGCGTCTCGGCCGAGGAGAAACTCCGTGTCAACGACATCATGAGCGTGCGCGCCACCGCACCGCAGATGGTGAAGCACATCGACGGGCACGTGCGCGCCTTCATCCAGGTGCAGAACGGTTGCGACCACCGCTGCACCTTCTGCATCATTCCCTATGGCCGCGGCAATTCGCGCTCCGTGCCGATGGGCGCCGTCGTGGACCAGGCGAGACGCCTTGCCGAAAGCGGCTATCGCGAGATCGTTCTGACCGGAGTCGATGCCACGAGCTACGGCGCCGATCTGCCCGGAACGCCGACCCTCGGGCTTCTCGCGAAGACCTTGCTGAAACAGGTGCCGGAAATCCTCCGCCTGCGGCTTTCCTCCATAGACAGCATCGAGGCGGACGGCCACCTCCTCGACCTCATCGCCGAGGAGCCGCGCTTCATGCCGCACCTGCATCTTTCGCTGCAGCACGGCGACGACCTGATCCTGAAGCGCATGAAGCGGCGGCATTCGAGCGCCGATGCGCGTGCCTTCTGCGACGAGGTCCGGCGCCTGCGCCCCGGGATCAGCCTAGGTGCGGACATGATCGCCGGATTTCCGACCGAGACCGAGCCGATGTTCGAGAATGCCATGCGGCTCGCCGAGGATTGCGGCATCGCGCATCTTCACGTCTTCCCCTACAGCCCGCGCCCCGGCACCCCGGCCGCCCGCATGCCGCAACTCGACCGCGCGCTTGTCAAGGAGCGTGCCGCGCGCCTGCGTGCGAAGGGGGCGGAGCTTCATGCGGGCCACCTCGAGGGCATGATCGGCAGCAGCCAGACGATCCTGGTGGAGATGAACGGTCTGGCACATACGGAAAACTTCACGCTCGTAGACGCGGCCGGCCTTGAGCCGCGGTCGCTTGTTGCAGTCGGAATCACCGGCCACAATGGCAAGCATTTGACGATCGAGCGCAAACAGATGGCTGCGGCCTGATAGCGGACATTCCCATGGCGATTGGTTTCATCAAGAAGATCTTCTCCTTCGGCAAGGATGCCGTCGAAGAGAAACCGGCGCCGCCGCAGGAGACGGCCGTTTCCGATGAGGTCGCGGTAAACCCCTCCGTCCCTTCGGGAGAACAGGGCGGGACCCAGGCACCCGTCGAGGAAAATCGTAGCGCAGCCGAGGCAACGGAAGCTGGCACAGACGATCGCGATGTTTCCCTCGAGCCAAGCACGCCGACGAGCGAAACCACGAGCGAGGAAGCACCTGCGAGCACTGCTCCCGCCGCGGATGAAAACACCGTGGAGGAGGACGAGAGCGTCCCGCACCCGATCTCCCCCCCTGCGGGGGAGATGCCCGGCAGGGCAGAAGGGGATGAACCTCCTTCCGAACACCCAACGACTGTCGATGAGCTCTCGGCACCCCCCTCTGTCCCTTCGGGACATCTCCCCCTTAAGGGGGGAGAGCAGGAGGAGCGCGAAGCCGCCGTCGCAGCCGACGTCGAAGAGGTGGTGATTGACGTAGACGACCGGGGCGCTGGCTCTTCGGCAGATGAAAAGGCGGCGTCGGAGGACGAGAGCAATCCTCCTCCAATCTCCCCACTTGAGGGGGAGATGCCCGGCAGGGCAGAGGGGGGCGAGCCTCCATCCGAGCCCCTCGCACCCAGCCTTCCCAAAGGCTTCGCCGCTGCCGAGAGGCGCCCCAGGGAAGAAGGACCCGCCCCGCAAGCCAAGCTCAACTGGTACCAGCGCCTTCGCCTGGGCCTTGCGCGCACCTCGTCGCAACTCACCGGCCAGATCGCCAGCCTCTTCACCAAGCGCAAGCTCGACGAGGCGACGCTGCAGGATCTCGAGGACCTGTTGATCCAGGCGGACCTCGGCGTCGAGACGGCGATGCGCATCACCGACACGCTCGCCTCGGAGCGCTATGGCAAGGATGTGTCCGGCGAGGACGTTTCGCGCATCATGGCCGGCGAGATCACCAAGGTGCTGGCGCCGGTCGCCAGGCCGCTGGAACTCGATCTCAGCCACAAGCCGCACGTGATTCTCGTCGTCGGCGTCAACGGAACCGGCAAGACGACGACGATCGGCAAGCTGGCGGCAAAGCTTTCCGGCGCGGGACTCAAAGTCATGCTGGCCGCCGGCGATACTTTCCGAGCTGCGGCGATTGAGCAGCTGAAGATCTGGGCCGAACGGACGAAATCCGAAATCGTCTCCTCGAAGCTCGGCGCCGATGCGGCGGGGCTTGCCTACGAGGCGTTCCAGCGTGCCCGCGAGCAGAAGGCGGACGTACTGATCATCGACACCGCCGGGCGGCTGCAGAACAAGGCCGAACTGATGGCGGAGCTCGAAAAGATCGTGCGCGTTCTCGGAAAACTCGATCCGGACGCGCCGCATACGGTGCTGCAGACGCTCGACGCGACGACCGGGCAGAACGCCCTGCAGCAGGTCGAGATATTCCGCAACGTCGCCGGCGTCAGCGGCTTGATCATGACCAAGCTGGACGGCACGGCACGCGGCGGCATTCTGGTGGCGATCTCCGCCAAGCACAAGCTGCCGGTCTATTTCATCGGCGTCGGCGAAGGGATCGACGACCTCGAACCGTTCGAAGCCAAGGAATTCGCCGAGGCGATCGCCGGTGTTGCGGCTCCTTGACGAAGCGGGGGAGGTTTGCGTCAAAACCGCGGTTGATATGGTTTTGCCGCAATCCTGATGCTATGAGCGGCAGAAGATGACAGAACAGGATCCGCACATGTCGACGATCGAGGCCGCCAAGCCGAAGACAGAGGTAAGCCCGCTGCTCAAGCTCGTGCTGGAACTCGGCCCCCTGATGGTCTTCTTCTTCGCCAATTCGCGGGGCGAGTGGCTGGCTGGCCGCTTTCCTGCGCTGGCCGAGCTCGGCGGGCCGATCTTCATAGCGACGGGCCTCTTCATGGCGGCAACGGCGGCGGCGCTGATTGCTTCATGGATCATGACACGCACGCTGCCGATGATGCCGCTCGTCTCCGGTATCGTCGTCTTCGTCTTCGGCGCGCTGACGCTCTGGCTGCAGAACGACACCTTCATCAAGATGAAGCCGACCATCGTCAACACGCTCTTCGGCGCGATCCTGCTCGGCGGGCTCCTGTTCGGCAAATCGCTGCTCGGCTACGTCTTCCACGCCGCCTTCAAGCTGGACGAGGAGGGATGGCGGAAGCTGACGATCCGCTGGGGTGTGTTCTTCCTGTTCCTCGCCGTGCTCAACGAGGTGATCTGGCGCTCCTTCTCGACGGATTTCTGGGTCGCCTTCAAGGTCTGGGGCACCATGCCGATCACCATCCTCTTCACGCTCGCCCAGATGCCGCTGATCATGAAGCACTCGCTCGAACAGGATAGCGCGGAGTGACGATCGCGGCCGGCTCGCAGGACGACAAGCAGCGAAGAGCGGCGCTCTGGTTGCTTGCCTGCCTCGGCGTGCTGGCAATCCAGGTCCTCGTGCAGCATCTGATGGGGCGGCTATGGATCTGCGAATGCGGCTACATCAAGCTCTGGGAAGGCGTCGTCAAATCCAGCGGTAACTCCCAACACCTTTCCGACTGGTACACGCCGTCCCATGTCATCCACGGCTTTCTCTTCTACGGCCTCGGTCACCTTCTCATGCGCGGCAAGCCCTGGAGCGCGCGCCTGCTTCTCGCAACCGTGATAGAGTCCGCCTGGGAGATCGCCGAGAACACGCCGATGGTAATCAACCGCTACCGCGCCGCGACGATCTCGCTCGATTATTTCGGCGACAGCATCCTGAATTCGGCCATGGATACGCTCGCCATGGCTGTCGGCTTCCTCATCGCTTCGCGGCTCCCGGTGGCAGCCACGGTCGCGATCGCCATCGTTCTCGAACTCTTCACCGGCTACATGGTGCGCGACAACCTGACGCTCAACGTGCTGATGCTGGTCTGGCCGCTCGATGCGGTGAAGGCATGGCAGGCGGGGGTTTAGACTAACGGCTCCCTCTCTCCGGCATTTGCCCCTCGTCCGGCTGCCGCCACCTTCTCCCCGTTCAACGGGGAGAAGGGACATGCGGGGCCGCCGCGAGTCTCCTTCGCCCTGCTTGCGGGGAGAAGGTGCCGGCAGGCCGGATGAGGGGCAGCTGCGACTACGAACCCGCAAGCGCCTTCTCGATCGCCGGCATCAGCCCTTCCCGGAGGCTCTTCTCGTCGAAGGGGCCGGCGCGCTTGTAGAGGATCGTGCCGTCGGCGGCGACGAGGAAGGACTCCGGGATGCCGTAGACGCCCCAGTTGATCGCCGCCTTGCCGTTCGGATCGACGCCGATCGCCGAGAAAGGATTGCCGAGTTCGCCGAGGAACCTCAGCGCGTTCTCGTTCCGGTCCTTGTAATTGATGCCGACGACGTTGAGGCGCGGGTCCTTCGACAATTCGAGGATGATCGGATGCTCCTGCCGGCAGGGGACGCACCAGGAAGCCCAGACATTGACGAGCGTGAGCTTGCCCTTCACCGCCGCGTCGTCGAGAGCCGGCATCGGCTCGCCCGACGGCGTTGCAGCCCCTTCGAGCGGGGGCATGGCGAGCATCGGCGCCTTGGTGCCGATCAGCGCCGAGGGGATTTCGCTGACGTCCCTGCCGGAGTTCAACTGGCTCCAGAAGATGAGTGCGAGCACCGCGAAGATGAGGAGCGGAAGCGCCGCCATGAGATAACGGAGGGCTCCGGGCCTGCGCTCGTCCTGCGGCGTCTCAGCGTCCGTCATTTGCCCCCTCCGGCTGGCCCTGCCGCGGAGCGGCGGCGGATCCCGGCGGCCTCGAGCTGCTGCAATTCGCGCCTGCGGGCGCGGCCGTCGGTAAGGACCCACAGGATGAGTCCGGCTACCGTGGCGGCGGCAACCGCGTAGCTGGCGACGACATAGGCGGCATGGCTCATCATGGCGTAAGCTGCTCCCGGCCGGCATTGCGCGCCGCCTGGCGCCTGAGCGAGGCCACGCGACGGCGCCAGATCTCGTTGCGCATGGCAGCGATATGCAGGGTGAAGAACAGGAGCGTGAAGGCGATCGCCATGACGATGAGCGGCCGCAGGAATTCCGGATCGATCGTCGGCCCGTCGAGGCGTATGACGCTTGCGGGCTGATGCAGCGTGTTCCACCACTCGACCGAGAACTTGATGATCGGGATGTTGACGAAACCGACGAGGATAAGCACGGCCGAGACTCGCGCAGATCGGCTCGGGTCATCCATGGCGCGGTTCAGCGCGATCAGCCCGAGATACATGAGGAAGAGCACGAAGACCGAGGTCAGCCGCGCATCCCAGACCCACCAGGTGCCCCACATCGGCTTGCCCCAGAGCGAGCCGGTGACGAGTGCCAGAAAGGTGAAGCAGGCGCCGATCGGCGCTGCGGCTCTTGCCGAGACGTCGGCGAGCGGATGACGCCAGACGAGCGTGCCGAGTGCGGAGATCGCCATGACCGTGTAGCACATCATGGAAAGCCAGGCCGAAGGCACATGCACATACATGATACGCACCGTCTCGCCCTGCTGGTAGTCGCCTTCGGTGGTAAAGGAGAGCCAGAGCCCAGCCGCGAAGACGAGCAGCGTGAGAGCGGCAAGCCAGGGCAGCACGCGATCCGTCAGCGCCAGGAACCGGGTCGGGTTGGCGAGATCGCTGAATTTGCGTATGGCCAGGCTGCTTTCACTCATGACGGTTCTTTAACGCGGAAGGCCGGCTTCCGCAATTCATCCTAAGGTGCCGGGTCCCGTCAGTCGGCCGAGTGCCTGAGTGCCGCCGCGGCCGCCACTGGTCCGATCACCGCGAAGAACAGGGTTATCGCCATCAATATCATGAAAGGCGGCAGAAACGGGGCCGGATCCTCGATTGCCGCATAGACCGCGCTGACGCCGAAGATGAGCACCGGTATGGCAAGCGGCAGGACGAGGATCGAGACGAGCAGGCCGCCGCGCGGCAGCGCCACCGCGACCGCAGCACCGACCGCGCCGATGAAGGTTATCGCCGGCGTTCCCGCGAGCAGGGTGACCATGGTGGCCCCGATGGCGCCTTCGTCCATGTTCATGAACAGGCCGAGAAAGGGCGAGGCGATCACCAGCGGCAGGCCGGTGGCGGTCCAATGAGCAGCGCATTTGACGAGAACGGCGAGAAGCAATGGCGTCTCCTGCATCATGATGAGATCGAGCGAGCCGTCCTCGCGCTCCGCCTGAAAGAGCCTGTCGAGTCCGAGCAGCGACGCGAGCAGCGCGCCGATCCAGAGGATCGCCGGGCCGATGCGGGCGAGCAGGTTCAGATCGGGGCCGACGCCGAAGGGGATGACCGCGACGACCGTCATGAAAAAGAGCACGCCGATCATCGCGCCGCCGCCGGCGCGCACCGAAAGCTTGAGATCCCGGAAAAAGAGGGCGATCAATGGACGAATCCCGTCATTTCAAGGCTCTTCGCCCCCGCGAATCCAAGCGGCTGGTGGGTGGCCGCGACGACGATGCCGCCGCGGTCGAGATGGGCGGCGACCAGCCCGGCAAAAAGCCTGTCGGCGCTGAGGTCGAGCGCCGCCGTCGGTTCGTCGAGAAGCCAGATGGGCCGGAAGGCGACAATGAGCTTCGCCATTGCCATGCGCCGCTGCTGGCCGGCGGAAAGATAGCCGAAGGGCAGATGAATGATGTCGGCGAGCCCCACGGCCTCCGCCGCTTCGACGAGGCCGATGCCGGAGCCGCCCGGCGAATCGCCGAGGAAGCGCTGCCAGAAGGTGAGGTTTTCCTCCACAGTCAGCTCGCGCTTCATCGCGTTGCGGTGGCCGAGATAATGGCTGAGTTCGCGCGGATGCTCGAACCCCGAGGGGCCGTCCTCGAGCCGGACGCGGCCCCCTTCCGGCTCGAGAAGCCCCGCCAGGACGCGCAGGAGCGTCGACTTGCCGGCACCGTTCGGGCCGGTCACCACAAGCGCCTCGCCGGCAGCCAGCGCGAACGAAATATCGTTGAAAATCAGGTCCTCACCGCGCCTCGCACTCAAACCTTCAGCCATGAGGCGCATGAATTTCCAGCTTCCCTTGACGTATCTTTTCGCAGAGCAAAAAAAGTTCCGATTGGACCTTGGTTGGTCTGGCACGATTTGGAGAAATTATCTATAAGGCGGCCAACACGCCAGCGGTCGGCGTGAATTTCATCCAAGCGCCGAACATGGAACGAGCTTCCACGTACGGACAGCGGAAATGACCGTACCCGCATCCCACTTCGCGCCTCACAGGTGCTCGGGCGTTCGTACGTCAGTTTTTGGCGATCAGACGGAACGGGGTATCATCCAGTGTCCAAATCCCTAGACAGCTTCAATTGTCGCTCCACGCTCACGGTCAACGGCGTGGACTATGTCTATTACAGCCTGCCGAAGGCGGAGGCGAACGGCCTCGCCGGCATTTCGAAGCTTCCCTATTCGATGAAGGTTCTGCTGGAAAACCTGTTGCGCAATGAGGATGGACGCTCGGTCACCAAGAAGGACATCGAAAACATCGCCGCATGGCTCGGCGACAAGGGCACGGCCGAGAACGAGATCGCCTATCGCCCGGCGCGCGTGCTGATGCAGGACTTCACCGGCGTTCCCGCCGTCGTCGACCTCGCGGCGATGCGCGACGCGATGGTTTCGCTTGGCGGCGACCCGGAAAAGATCAACCCGCTCGTTCCCGTCGATCTCGTCATCGACCACTCGGTGATCGTTGACGAATTCGGCACGCCGACCGCCTTTGCCCGCAATGTCGAGCTTGAGTACCAGCGCAACGGCGAGCGCTACCGCTTCCTCAAATGGGGCCAGCAGGCCTTCAAGAACTTCCGCGTCGTGCCGCCCGGCACCGGCATCTGTCACCAGGTCAATCTCGAATATCTGGGTCAGGCCGTCTGGACCAGGGAAGAGGACGGCGAAGTCACCGCCTATCCGGATACCTGCGTCGGCACGGACAGCCACACGACGATGATCAACGGCCTCGGCGTGCTCGGTTGGGGCGTCGGCGGCATCGAAGCCGAAGCGGCGATGCTCGGCCAGCCGGTTTCCATGCTCCTGCCGGAAGTCATCGGCTTCAAGCTCACCGGCAAGCTCAAGGAAGGCGTGACCGCGACCGACCTGGTGCTTACCGTCGTGCAGATGCTGCGCAAGAAGGGCGTCGTCTCCAAGTTCGTCGAATTCTTCGGCCCCGGCCTCGACAACATGACGCTCGCCGACCGCGCGACGATCGGCAATATGGGCCCGGAATACGGCGCCACCTGCGGCTTCTTCCCGGTCGATGCCGAGACGATCAACTATCTCACCATCTCGGGCCGTGAAGAACAGCGTATCGCGCTGGTCGAAGCCTACTCCAAGGCCCAGGGCATGTGGCGGGAAGGGGATGGTTCCGAGCTCGTCTTCACCGACACGCTGGAACTCGACCTCGGCGACGTCGTGCCGTCGATGGCCGGCCCCAAGCGGCCCGAGGGCCGCATCGCGCTCGAGAACATCGCCTCCGGCTTCGCGGCGGCGCTCGACAACGACTACAAGAAGCCCGGTCAGCTCGCCAACCGCTACGCGGTCGAGGGCACCGACTACGATCTCGGTCATGGCGACGTCGCGATCGCCGCGATCACCTCCTGCACCAACACCTCGAACCCCTCGGTGCTGATCGCCGCCGGCCTGCTTGCCCGCAACGCCGTCGCCAAGGGCCTGAAAACGCAGCCCTGGGTCAAGACGTCGCTGGCGCCCGGATCGCAGGTCGTCGCCGAGTACCTGTCGAAGTCCGGCCTGCAGACGGATCTCGACAAGCTCGGCTTCAATCTGGTCGGCTTCGGCTGCACCACCTGCATCGGCAATTCCGGCCCGCTGCCGACGGAGATCTCCAAGACGATCAACGACAAGGGCCTGATCGCCGCCGGCGTGCTTTCCGGCAACCGCAACTTCGAAGGCCGCATCTCGCCGGACGTCCAGGCGAACTATCTCGCCTCGCCGCCGCTCGTCGTCGCCTATGCGCTGGCGGGTTCCGTCCAGAAGGACCTGACGAAGGAGCCGATCGGCGAAGACCGGGACGGGCAACCGGTCTACCTGAGGGACATCTGGCCGACTTCGCAGGAGATCCAGGACTTCATCTTCAGATACGTCACCCGCGAGCTCTACGCGACCAAGTATGCGGACGTGTTCAAGGGCGACGCCAACTGGCAGGCGGTCCAGGTTCCGGCCGGCCAGACCTATGCCTGGGACGAGGGGTCCACCTACGTCCAGAACCCGCCCTACTTCGTCGGCATGGGCAAGAAGGGCGCCGGCATTTCCGACATCAAGAACGCCCGCGTCCTCGGTCTCTTCGGCGACAAGATCACAACCGACCACATTTCCCCGGCCGGTTCGATCAAGGCGGCCTCGCCTGCCGGCGCCTATCTCCTCGAGCATGGCGTCGGGATTGCCGACTTCAACCAGTACGGCACGCGCCGCGGCAATCATGAGGTGATGATGCGCGGCACCTTCGCCAATATCCGCATCCGCAACCACATGCTCGGCCCGAACGGCAAGGAAGGCGGTTATACGATCCACTATCCCTCCAAGGAGGAGATGTCGATCTATGACGCGGCCATGCAGTACAAGGAGGAGGGCGTTCCGCTCGTCATCTTCGCCGGCGTCGAATACGGCAACGGCTCTTCGCGTGACTGGGCGGCCAAGGGCACAAACCTCCTCGGCGTCAAGGCCGTGATCGCCCAGTCCTTCGAACGCATCCACCGTTCGAACCTGGTCGGCATGGGCGTCGTCCCCTTCGTCTTCGAGGAAGGCATGACCTGGGAATCGCTGGGTCTCAAGGGCGACGAAGTCGTGACGATCGAGAATCTCGCCAACGTCCAGCCGCGCGAGAAGCGCGTGGCGAAGATCACCTATGGCGACGGCTCGGTGAAGGAGGTCCCGCTCATCTGCCGCATCGATACGCTCGACGAGGTCACCTACGTCAACAATGGCGGCATCCTGCAGACGGTTCTGCGCGATCTCGCCGCCTGATCGGCAAGTCATGAACAGAAAAGCCGGGGCGTCTACAGCGGCGTCCCGGCTTTTTCATGCCAGCTCGGCGTGGGTTTTCCACGGCTTTGCGGCAGTCACTCCAACGTGACTTTTCGTTGACGAATACCCGTCGTATGTAGGGGTCTCCCCACGCGGCAATCGCGTTGAAACGACGCACTTCCGGATGGAAAACGGTTCCACATTTTCCCGGAAGTGCTCTAACGAGCACGAACAAAGACGCCATGATATCCGCCTGCACACCAACAATCCGACGTCTCACCCTGGCGGTCGGGCTGTTTGGTGCGTTCTGCGGAGCGTCCGCAGCGGATGACGGCAGGGCGGCCAAGGACGGGGCGGTCAAGGACGGGGCGGTCGGGGGCGGGGAGATCAAGGGCGTCGTCGAACTCTTCACCAGCCAGGGCTGCTCCTCCTGTCCGCCGGCGGACGCAGCGCTCAAGAAGCTCGTCGATGAAGGCGAGGTCGTCGCGCTCGCCTATCATGTCGACTACTGGAATTATCTCGGATGGGCGGACACGCTCGCTTCCAAGGAAAATACCGAGCGGCAATATGCCTATGCGCGGATGCTCGGCCGCTACGGCGTCTACACGCCGCAGGCGATCCTGAACGGGCGCGATCATGCCAACGGCGCGGACCTGCCGGCCATCAGGAACCGGCTTGCGTTGATGGACGAGAAGGGCAAGGGCCTGTCGGTGCCGGTCGATGCCTCGATCGGCGGCGATGAAATCTCGATCAAGGTCGGTGCCGGCAAAGGCAGGGCGAATGTCGTCGTCGTCTATTTCGACCGGGCAAGGGTGGTCAAGGTCGAGAAGGGCGAGAACAGCGGCAAGGAGATCGCCTATTGGCATGCCGTTCGCGACATCCAGACGATCGGCATGTGGGAGGGAAAGCCCGCGGAATTCACGCTGCCCGCCTCGGTCCTGATCGAAGGCCAGGGCAACAGCGGTTGCGCGGTGCTGCTGCAATCGATGAAGGACAAGGAAACGCCCGGAGCCATCATCGGCGCTGCAACGGTTCTCGCGGGGCCACAGGGAAAGCTCTGAGGACGCAGGAAACGTTCCGCCTCGCTTGCGGCGGAACAGGGGATGGTTCGGCCCGGCAGCATCGAGGGGCTGGGGCTGAGGGTTCGAAGTTACCGGACCGAACCAGCCATGTCTGCGTTCGAGAACCTCCCGCAGCATGACGGCTGGCCGGACATACGGTGGCAACGACTCTGTCCGGCAGCGGTCGGAGTGTTGCGGCGAATTGGGGCGGCGTTTTGACTGAATTGCGGCAGCCCCAAGAATTGCTGACATTGATCAACAGCTTCCGTCTTGCTTTTCCGATCGTGTGAGGCACACTGTCGTGGTCCTGTCACATTAGAAGGCCGAAATGCCGATGACTGATGAAACGGATTTGCCGCGAGGCGAAGCACGTCACTACGGCCGGACCACCTCCGAGGTGGTCGTCGATCTTCACGAATACAAGCAAGCCAAGAACCCCCCGCCCGTCACCTTCCATCGCCGCGAACTCGACCTGATCCTCAAGGTCTACGGCCGTATGGTGGGCGAAGGGGAGTGGCGCGACTATGCGATCGACCATCTGAGGGACCGGGCCGTTTTCTCGGTGTTCAAGCGCGCCGGAGAAGTGCCCCTCTACCGCATCGAGAAAAACCCGAAGCTCGCCGCGAAACAGGGCGCCTTCAGCGTGCTCAACGCTCACGGGACGATATTGAAGCGGGGCCACGAGCTCGCCCAGGTGCTCAAGGCCTTCGACAAGGTGCTGAAGCTCGTCAAGACCTGACCGACATATCACTGGAGCTGCCCCTCATCCGCCTGCCGGCACCTTCTCCCCGCAGGCGGGGCGAAGGGACAAGCGGCAGCGCTTCGCCTTGGTCCCCTCTCCCCGCGTGCGGGTTTATCCCTGAAACGGCGGGCAGGGCCAAATCGCCTGCACCGAGCGTGCCATCAGTGTTGCGAATCAGATAAGTGTATGCTTATCTGACGTCATGATTGAGAATGACATATTCAAAGCTCTCGCCGACCCGACACGCCGTGCAATCTTCGAGAAGCTGGCGAGCGGAAGTATGAACGCCAGTGCCTTGCGCAACGGTATGGACATCAGCCAGCCGGCCATGTCCCAACACCTCCACGTATTGCGTAATGCAAAGCTGGTGCGGGAGGAACGGCAGGGGCGCTTCGTGAACTACGAGGTCGACCCGGAGGGGCTGGCGCTCATAGCCGGATGGCTGGCGAAGTATCGCGCCTACTGGCCGGCGCGGATCGATGCGTTGAAGGTCTTGCTGAGGGATATGGATCAATGAACGATGTGGAGCTAAACGAGCAGGCAAGGAATCTGGTGCTCGAATACGAACTCGATGAAGCGCCTGAAAAGGTTTGGCGGGCGATCAGCATGCCTGAGTTTCGTGAGAGATGGTTGCCCAGGCGGGAACTGGCCGGGGCTGAGCCTGTCTCCACCGCACCGGGCAAGGAAATCCGCTACAAAATGCGCGACGACGAGCCTCCCTTTCTCGAAAGCCTCGTGGCGTTCCAGGTCAGACCCAACAATGACGGCGGCACGATTCTTAGAATTATCCATGGGCTGGAGGATGAGCGACTGGCTCCGCGAACTCCGCCGGCGGCGAATAGCAATCGGCTTTGGCTGATGCGCGCCGCCTGACGTCTCATTCTACCAAAACAAGGTCATCAGACAGGAGTTCGCCTATGCGCGAAGCGATG
Source organism: Sinorhizobium meliloti (assembly GCF_017876815.1). Lineage (NCBI taxonomy): Bacteria > Pseudomonadati > Pseudomonadota > Alphaproteobacteria > Hyphomicrobiales > Rhizobiaceae > Ensifer > Ensifer meliloti. The sequence goes on from NZ_JAGIOS010000001.1 coordinate 1,498,461, forward strand.
CAACTCGTCCCTATGGTCGTCGAACAATCCAGCCGTGGCGAGCGCTCTTTCGACATCTATTCCCGCCTGCTGCGTGAGCGAATCATCTTTCTGAACGGCGAGGTGAACGATGCAGTGTCCGCTCTCGTTTGCGCACAGCTGTTGTTCCTGGAGGCCGAAAGCCCCAAAAAGCCGATCCAACTCTATATCAATTCGCCCGGCGGTGTCGTTACCAGCGGCTTCGCGATGTACGACACGATGCGATACATCCGAGCGCCCGTTCATACGCTTTGCATGGGGACGGCCCGCTCGATGGGATCATTCCTGCTGATGGCAGGCGAAGCGGGCGAGCGCACAGCCTTGCCCAACGCAAGCATCCTTGTCCATCAACCGTCGGGCGGCTTTCAGGGACAGGCCTCCGATATGCTCATCCATGCCGAGGAAATCAGGCGAACCAAACACCGCATGACGCGGCTTTATGCCGAGCATTGCGGGCGAACATATGAAGAATTCGAGCGCGCCATGGATCGCGACCGGTTCATGACCGCGGAAGAAGCTCTGGAGTGGGGTCTGATCGATCGCATCATCACCGAACGGGAGATCGGCGCTGAACGTGATGCATGAAGCTCACCTGCGCAGGCTCAGCTCCTATAAAGCGTATCCGGATAGACGCCCTCGGTGGGCTTGGTTGCGGTTCCTTCTCCGAGCGGCCGCTGCATGAAGGCGGTATCCAGCCATCGGCCATGCTTGAAGCCGGTTGCCTTCATCAGTCCCTGCAACTCGAAGCCGAGCGCCCGGTGCAGGGCGATCGATGAGGGATGCGCGCCGCCGATCACCGCTATCATCTGGCGGAAGCCGAGAGCCGTGCAGCGCCCGACCAGTTCGGACAGCAGCGCCTTGCCGATGCCCTTGCCCCGCGCTTCCGGCGAAAGATAGATCGAATCCTCCACCAGGAACCGATAGGCGGTGCGGTTGCGGAAGGCGGAGGCATAGGCATAGCCGATAACCGCGCCACGCTCGTCCAGCGCGACCACATAGGGATAACCGTTACCGGTGATCGTGGAGAAGCGGAGTGCCATCTCGGCCTCGGATGGCGGCGTCTCCTCATAGGTCGCGACCCCGTTCAGGACGGACTCGCGATAGATTTCGGTGATCGAGCGGAGGTCGGCGGCAACGGCGTCGCGGAGCGTGGCAGTCATGGAATTCTTCGCGCGTTATGGTTGGAGCTGTACTGTCTCGCATGGATGCGCCGGATCGATCAAGACCGGTTCAGGGCAATAAAAAAGGCGGCCGAAGCCGCCTTTTCCGTCGAACCGGTTCGCGACTACTCGTTCTTGTTGCCAAGGAACTGCAGCATGAACATGAACAGGTTGATGAAGTCGAGGTAGAGCGTTAGCGCGCCCATGATGGCCTTGCGGCCGGCGACCAAGGCGTCATCGCCTTCAAAGTACATTTCCTTGAGCTTCTGCGTGTCGTAGGCGGTCAGGCCCGCGAAGATGAGCACGCCGATCACCGAGATCGCGAAGCCGAGTGCCGAAGAGGCAAGGAAGATGTTGACGACGGATGCGATGATCACGCCGAAGAGGCCCATGATCAGGAACGATCCGAGGCCCGAAAGGTCCTTCTTCGTCGTATAGCCGTAAAGCGACAGGGCACCGAACGAAGCAGCCGTCACGAAGAACGTCTGCACGATGCTCTGGCCGGTGAAGACCAGGAAGATCGACGACAGGGACAGGCCCATCAGCGCCGCATAGACCCAGAAGGTCGTCTGCGCCGCGGAAACGCTCATGGAATTGATGCGGAAGCTCAGGAAGAACACCAGCGCAAGCGGCGCCAGCATAACGACCCACTTCAGGGGCGAAGCGTAGATAAGCTGGGCGAATGCCGGATTAGAGGCGGCAAGCGCATAGGTTCCGTAAGCTGCCACGCCGGTAATCGCCAGGCCGAGAGCCATCAGGTTGTAGACCTTCAGCATATAAGCGCGAAGGCCTTCGTCGATCACGGCACCCGCCTGAGCGCCGGCGGGCGACATTCGGGTTTGGTAGTTTCTCAGATCAGCCATTGTTTCCTCATTTAAGCCCCGGTTGAAGTTACGGTGTCGGGCGGCGAACCTTGTCGTTCCTTTGCGCGCCCAGGCGCCGCTGCGGGGCTCCAGCATGCCTGTGGACAAATATGATGGTGAACGCCGTCATGCACAAGGGCGAAGCGCTTGGAATCGAACAAAGTCGGGCGGCCGGACCATCAAACTAGAGTGATTTACGGTTAATTCGGCCATCGTGGCCGAAAGCGCGCGACAGGGATGGCAGGATCAGAGTTCCCGCAGCACCGGAGCGGCCTTTTGCCCGAGGACGCGCCAGGTGCCGGCGAGGCCGATCCCGACCGTCACGACCAGCGCAAGAACGATCGTAGCGACGGCAACGTCCGGCAGGAAGCTCGAGGGCAGGGTCATGATGCGGCTGACGACGAACCAGGCCGAAACGCCGCCGGCGAAGAGCGCGAAGACGGCAGTCGCCAGGCCGAGAATGACGTATTCGTAGCTAAAGGCGCGGATCAGGGTCGCCCGCGTCGCGCCGAGCGTCTTCAGGACCACCGCATCGTGGATGCGGGCACGGTTGCCGGCGGCAAGTGCGCCGGCGAGCACGAGGATAGACGCGATAAGCGCGACCGCCGCGGCGGCGCGCACCGCCGTTGCAAGCTGCCCGAGCAGCGTATTGACGATGTCGAGCGCGTCCTTCACACGCACGCTGGTGATCGTCGGATAGGCATTGGTCACCCTCTTCAACACCGCCGCCTCCTCCTCGGCCGAGGCGTCGGGATCGATGATGGTCGCGAGCCAGGCATGCGGGGCGCCGGCGAAGGTGTTCGGGGAGAAGACCATGACGAAATTGATCGACAGCGATTCCCACTCGACCTCGCGGAAATTGGCGATCCGGGCCGTGATGTTGCGGCCGAGCACGTTGACGGTCACCGTATCGCCGAGCTTCAGCCCGAGTTCGCGGGCCTCCTCCGCCGAGAAGGAGACGAGCGGCTCGCCGCCATAGTCCTCGGGCCACCAGCTGCCTTCGGTGAGTTTCGAATTTTCAGGCCTGTTCCTGGCATAGGTGATGCCACGATCTCCGCGCAGCACCCATTGGCCGCCGGGGGGAACGTTGCGGCTGTTCACATCCTCGCCGTTGAGCGCGACGATGCGCCCGCGCAGCATAGGCACTTCGATGATCTTGCCCTCCGGCATCGCTCCCGCGAGCAGGGAGCGGAAGCCTTCGATCTCGCTGCCCTGGATGTCGACGAAGAAGAAGTTGGGAGCGCGCTCGGCCATGTCGCCGGTGAGCTCGCGCCGCAGATTGCCGTCGATGAGCGCCAGCGTCACCAGAAGAGCGAGGCCGAGACCGAGCGACAGCACCACCGACGGCGTCAGGGCGCCCGGCCGGTGAATGTTGCCGATGGCCAATCTCAGCGCCGGCGAATTGACGCGCGGGCTGCGCCGCGCCAGCCAGGATATGAGGAGCGAAACCCCGCGCAGCACGATGAAGGCAAAGGCGATCGCGCCAAGGAAGATCAGCGAAATGTAACGGTCATAGGCGGTCCAGACCGCGAGCCCGGCAAGTGCTGCCAGGCAGATGAAGGCTCCGGCGAGATAGGGCAGGGCAGGCAAGCCCGTCGGCTCGAAACCCTGTTGCCGGAAAAGCGCAGTCGCCGGCACCCGGCGCGCCCGCCCGAGCGGCAGGATGGCGAAGGTCAGCGCCGTCAAGAGGCCGAAAAGCGCCGCAAGGCCCAGGGCGGAGGGATAGAGCACGAACGCGGTGGAGACGGGCAGCAGGCCGGCAAGGAACTGCGCTGCCACGAAGGGGATGAGGGCGCCGAGCACGAGGCCGATCGCGATGCCGATGAGGGCGATCATCAGGATCTGCGCAAGGTAGATCATCGCGACCAGCGACGCCGGAGCGCCGAGACATTTGAAAGTCGCGATGACGCTGCGCTTGCCGTCGAGATAGGAGCGCACGGCGTTGGCAACTCCGACGCCGCCGACGATCAGCGCCGTGAGCCCGACGAGCGTCAGGAATTGGGAGAAACGCGTGATGTTTGCATTGAGGGACGGTGCGGCATTGCCGCTCGTCCGTATCGACCAGCCGGCGGAGGGAAAGCGGGTCTCGGCCTGCACGCGAATGAGCGGCACGTCTGCGGGATCCGGCAGGCGGACCTTGTAGGTGTGTTCGACAAGGCTGCCGGTCTGCACGAGCCCGGAAGCGGCAAGCGCATCGGAGGAAATCATCAGCCGCGGCGCAAAACCGAAGCCGTCGGAAAGAGCGTCGGGTTCGCTGGCGAGTGTCGCGCCGATCCGGATACGCGCATTGCCGATGAGAATTTCCGCGCCGGGCGAGATGCCTAGGCGCTCGAGGAGTAAAGGCGCGGCGACTGCGCCGAACACTTCGCCGTCCTTGGCCAGCAACTCAGGGAGCGGCTTTGCCGGCTCGCTTTCGAGCTTGCCGTAAAGCGGGTAGGCGCCGTCCACGGCCTTGAGCTCCACCAGCGCCTGGTTGGAGCCGTCCGGAAGCCGCGCCATGGAACGCAGACCCGCGGATACCGAAACCTGGCCGAGACCCTGGAGGAAGGCCCGCTCGTCCGCGGTCGCCACCCGATTGTTGAGCTCGAACCGGATGTCGCCGGCGAGCAGTTCCTGCCCCTGCGAGGCGATCGTTTCGCTGATCGACTGGGACAGCGAGTTGACCCCGGCGATCGCGGCCGTGCCGAGGGCGATGCAGGCGAGGAAAATATAGAAGCCCCTCAGGCCCCCGCGCATTTCCCTGAGCGCCAGACGAAGCGCGAACAGCGGGCGAAGCGCGAGCAGAGGGCGCAGGGAAATCATCGGGCGCAGCCGCCGGGCGGCAACCGTCCCGCTCATGCGGACACGGCTCCCTGCCGGGCCGAGGCGGAGAGCCGTTCCGCGTCGGAGACGATTTCTCCCGAGCGGACGCGTATCTGTCTTTCGCAGCGTCCGGCGAGCGCCGCATCATGCGTGACGAGAACGAGCGTCATGCCACGCTCGCGCTGTTCGGCAAAGAGGAGGTCGGCGATCTGTCGGCCGGTCTCGGCGTCGAGGTTACCCGTCGGCTCGTCGGCGATCAGGAGCTTCGGAGAGGGCGCGAGCGCCCGGGCGATCGCCACGCGCTGCTGTTCGCCGCCGGAAAGCTGCCCGGGGTAGTGCGTCAGGCGTTCGCCGAGCCCCACGGCGATCAGTTCCTTGCGCGCTGTGTCGAATGCATTGCGGACATTCGCGAGCTCGAGCGGCACCGCGACGTTCTCAAGCGCGGTCATGTTGGGGATGAGATGAAAGGACTGGAAAACGATGCCGACATTGCGGCCGCGGAAATCGGCGACCGCGTCCTCGCCGAGGCGGTGGAGCGCCGTGCCGTCAATGATGATTTCACCGCCGTCGAGCCGCTCCAGCCCGGCCATGACCATGAGCAGAGTCGATTTGCCCGAGCCCGAGGGGCCGACGATGCCCACCGATTCGCCGGCATCGATCGCGAGGCTTACGCCCTTCAGCACATGCACGGACGCCGCGGCTTCGCCCAGCGTCAGATCCGCATTTTTCAACTCGATGATGGTTTTTGCCACGCGAAAGAGCCCTATATGAAAATTGGATACGGATCATCAAACAATTGTCCGCCGATTTAGGAACGAACCTATGGCATTAAAAGACTTTCTGCCCATTTTATTCGGCCTGACAATGACAATCGTGTTATCGGCGGCGGCTCGCGCCGAGCCCGTCAGCCTCGTCGGCTTCGGCGACAGCCTGATGGCCGGCTACCAACTCCCCCCGGAAGATGCCTTCCCCGCCCGCCTCGAAAAGGCCCTGAAGGAAAAGGGGATCGACGTCACGATCGCCAATGCCGGCGTTTCCGGCGACACGACCTCCAGCGGTCTCGCCCGCATCGACTGGTCGATCCCCGAGGGCACCGACGGCGTCATCCTCGAACTCGGCGCCAACGACGCGTTGCGCGGCATCCCTCCGGAGGAGACGCGCAAGAATCTGGAGGCGATGGTCGCACGGCTCAAGGAGCGCGGCGTCGCCGTCCTGCTCGCGGGAATGATGGCGCCGCCGAACATGGGGCCGGATTATGCGGCGCGCTTCAATCCGATCTATCCCGACCTCGCAAAGGAACACAATCTCGTTTTCTACCCTTTCTTCCTCGACGGCGTCGTCACCGAGGTCGGCCTGAAGCTCGACGACGGGATGCATCCGAACGGCGGGGGTGTCGGCGTCATGGTAGACCGCTTCCTGCCGACGGCGGAGCTTTTCGTCCGCTCACTTGCGAAAGGAGAATGACAGCGCATCCACAGTTAAGGGAAGGTTAACGTTCCGACGGAACAAATAATGGTTGCGTGCAGATGCGATGCGTGATTCGCTTCAAGCATCTGCAAGAGATTCGGGGAGCTCGCCATGCCGAGACTGTTCACCGCCCTCGAAATTCCGCGCAATGCAGCAATGAGTCTTTCCTTGCTGCGCGGAGGTCTTCCCGGAGCTCGCTGGATCGATGTGGAGAATTATCACATCACGCTCCGCTTCATCGGCGACGTCGACTGGCGAACCGCCGACGAGATCATCGACAGACTTGACCGCATCGAACGGCCCGAGTTTCAGCTGCAGCTGTCGGGCACCGGCGCCTTCGGCTCCAAGAAACCGCATTCCGTCTGGGCCGGCGTCAGCATCGCTCCCGAAATGTTCGCCCTGCAGGCCGAAATCGAGCGCATCTGCCAGCGCATAGGGCTGCCCTCGGATCCGCGCAAGTTCACCCCGCATGTGACGCTGGCGCGCCTGCGCTCCTCGCGCGTCGAGGATGTCGTCGAATATCTCTCCGGGCGCGGCAATTTCGTCACCGCTCCCTTCACCGTCTCCCGTTTCGTGCTCCTGTCGTCACGCGACTCGGTCGGCGGCGGCCCGTATCTCACGGAAGAGGTCTTCCCGCTTCACGAAGAGCGCTCGAACCTCGCGAGCAACGAGGAGCATCCTGCTTCGAGCGTCTGGTAAAGCGCCCGAAGGCCTCCGCCGGCTCCTAGACAGGGATCGGGAACGTCCTCGTCGTGCGGCAAGGATTGCGCGTGAACATTGTCGCGGGCAAGTTCGTTGTTAAGCACAGGATGCAGCAAGGAGGAACAGCATGCGGCCGGAAAAATTGGACGCGGCGGCCATCGCCGAGCACTTGCACAAGATGGAGGGCTGGGTCCTTGCGGAGGATGGCGGCTCGATATGGAAGACCTTCCGGTTCAAGACTTTCGCCGAGGCCTTCACCTTCATGACGCAATGCGCCTTCGCCGCCGAAAAGCTTAATCATCATCCGGAATGGTTCAACGTCTACAACAAGGTGGACGTGACGCTCTCGACTCACGACGCGGATGGACTGACCGAACTCGATTTCAAGTTGGCGGCAAAGATGGACCAGGCGGCGGAGGGCCGCATGCCCGACCATATGTAATGAGGGCCGGATGCCCGACCATATGAAATAAGGGCCGCATGCCCGACCATTTGAAATGGCGGCCGCCACTCCCATATCAGGCTGCGGCACTACAATGCCGCGCAGTACCCTGAACGACCGGAATCGACGCGATGGACGATATCAAGATCGGTGAAATCCTCCTCCCCGGCGAGGAATCCGAACAGGAGCGCAAGGAGCACAAGGTGCGCCGCCGGTTCTGGCCGACCTTCCGCCGGGCGGCCCGGCAGATTCCCTTCAGCCGCGACCTCGTCGCCGCCTATTATTGCGCAGTGGATCCGGCGACGCCGACGCGCACACGCGGCATTCTGCTCGCGGCGCTTGGCTATTTCGTGCTGCCGCTCGACTTCGTGCCGGACATGCTGGCCATGATCGGCTTCTCCGACGACATCGCCGTTTTGACGGCCGCCTTTGCCGCGATCAGCGGCCAGATCAAGGAACGGCATTACCAAAAGGCCGACGAAGTGCTGCAAGACAGCGTCGAAAAGTGAGTTGTCCCCGCTATTGCGACATCTGTGCGTCTGATCATACCCCGGCACTAGAGCGGGATGAGGAAAAGTGTGTGCGGTTTTCCGCCCGCATCCCGGGTCTCAACTTCTTGGAATCGATCACGTTCATGTTTTCAGGTCGACCCGACCTAAAAATATCGTGATCTAAGGCCTGTTGAGATTCAACCCCCTCTGGCCTGCCGGCCATCTCCCCCCCAAGGCAGGGCTATCGCATATGAGCGATAAGAGAAGTGAGGAATTGGTCATCCCAGCCCGCCTTTTTGATTTTCCGGCGGATGGAGGCCTTGTCGGGGTGAGATCGCAAGAGGTTGAGAGCGATCTTGCGCAAGAAGGCAATGTTCTGAGGGCCGTTGTCCTTGCGGTTTCTGGCGGCGTCCTCGCGGAAGTGGACATCCAGAACCCAATGCAGTTTGTTTTCGATTTGCCAATGGGTTCTTACAACCTCGATCAGCGCGCTCGGCGACATGGTGGTGGAGAGCAGGAAGTAGCGGACATGGCTGGTCAAATGGCCGTTGGTATGACGGCTTGTGGTCTCGACGCAGCCGATGGCCTGCAGGCCCGGAAAGTTGATATCGTCGACAGCCACAACGCTGGCGCGGCGTGTCTCGGTGCGGTCATGGGCAGTCTCGGCTGCAATCTGGATGCTCTCGACGTGGTCGGCGTCCTCGATGCGGGCGAGCGCCTGGGCCAAGAGGCCGGGCTGGTTGGCCTTCAGTGCCAGAGCATAATCGCCGCCGGCAGCGAGGATGGCGCGGGCGGTGTCGGGCCGGCAATGCAGGGCATCGGCGGTGACGATAGAGCCCTCCAGTGCCAGCAGCGCGAGCGCATCGAGAGCCCCTTGCACCTCATTGCGGCCCGGCGCGAGCTTTTGGCCGATGACCAGACCGGGACCGGCAGCCCAGACATTGACGAAGTGGAGTGGCGTGGCCTTGGCGGCGCGCCGGTAGGCACCGCGCACCGCCTTGCCATCGATCGCTACCACCCCTTCGAGACCCTGCGCAAAGCTCGCCGTGAGACGGCGAAAGGCCGCGTCAAAGGCATCCGGATCGAGATGGCGGAAGACGGTGGAGAAGGTGTCATGGCTGGGAATGCCATAGGGCAGCGGCACGATTGTCTTCAGCCATTTCTTCTTGGCAACGCCGAAATCGGCCATATCGGTACAGCTTTCCGCACCGCAGACAATCGCCGCAACGGCAATGAACAGGATCGACGTCAACGGATGGCGCGCATTGCGACCGCGCGGATCGGGCAAATCTTCAAAGCAAGCGGCAAATCTACTCATCGAGACCTCCAAGTCAGCGGAGAACTCCAAGAATCGATTTGCCGCAACAAAACAACCGCTTATTTGCTAAATGCGATTCCCCTGCCCCCAAGGGGGGAGACGATAAGCGGCTTGACCTTCACCTATGAATCTCAAAACGCCTTAGAGGCGCCTTGCCGCAATCCCGCCCGGAAAGTCAAACTCTTGCCCGATTCTTTGTGACATAGAGGGAGGCAAGGGGCGGCTCTCCAGTATCGACGTCGACCGGATCGGCAATCCGTGTGCGAATGGACCTCGAGGCGCGTTCGGGCGCAAAAAGGGGCGTTATCCCGAATCGTTGACGGTTTGGTAACCCGGATTAAGTCAAAATAAACTTAAATCGTGACTATGCGTTGCCCATCCCACGCGGTATCGGGCGACCGTAAGCAAGACAAGCGGCAGGAACTCATGTTTGTAAGAAAGATCGCAACTGCACTCGCACTCGTAATGGCTGCATCCGGCGTGGCTTCCGCTCAATCTCCGACGCGAATCCAGCAGTTCAACGCCTGGGGTGCATATTCCTACCAGGCCGGTAACGGCAAGGTCTGCTATGTGCTTTCCGTGCCCAAGGAAAGGACCCCGGCAAGTGTCGATCACGGCGATATCTTCTTCCTCGTTTCGCAGCGTCCGGGACAGAACATCAGCTATGAGCCACAGGCGATGATGGGGTATCCGCTGCAGGACAATTCCAAGGTCAACGTGGTGATCGACGGCCGCACCTTCGTCATGTTCACCAAGGGCAATTCCGCCTGGGTGGAAAATGCCGCCGAAGAGCCGGCACTGGTCGCTGCGATGAAGTCGGGCAAGGCCATGTCGGTCAACGCGAAATCGCGGCGCGGCACGGAAACCTCCTACTCGTATTCGCTCTCCGGCATTTCGGCCGCCCTGAAGCAGATCGAGGCCTGCAAGTAAACTAAGCCCGCTTCACCGATCGCAAGGGCCGGCCGTGAGGTCGGCCTTTTGCGTTGGGGGCCAGGCGGATAGGGGCAGAAAAATGTCCCATGGTGACTCGCCGCAAAAAGAATGCTAAAGCGGCCGCAAATTCTGAGCCCCTGCGCCCCCGTCGAGCGCGTGACCGAGGCTCGCCAGATTTCAATTCGAGCATCGGAACAGGACCCGGAAAACGTCTCCGGACGAGCCGTCGCTTTACGACAGGACAAGATGAGCATGGCAGCCACCGAGATTCTAAACAGGGCGGACATCGTCAAGGCGCCGCAGGTGCGGCTCGCGCCACAGCCGGAAAAGCCGTCGCTGATCGGCCTGTTGCGCGACGACATCGCGAAGCTGCTCGCCGAAAAGGGCGTGCCGGAGCGGCAGGTGAAGATGCGCGTCAGCCAGCTCTGGCACTGGCTTTACGTTCGCGGCGTCTCGGGTTTCGACGAGATGTCCAACGTCTCCAAGGACATGCGCGAGATGCTCAAGGAGCATTTCACCATTGCACGGCCGGACATCGTCGAAGAGCAGGTTTCGGGCGACGGCACGCGCAAGTGGCTGCTGCGCTTCCCCCCACGCGGCGCCGGCCGTCCGGTAGAGATCGAGACGGTCTACATTCCCGAGGAGGGCCGCGGCACGCTTTGCATTTCGAGCCAGGTCGGCTGCACGCTCACCTGTTCCTTCTGCCACACCGGCACGCAGAAGCTGGTGCGCAATCTGACGGCGGAAGAAATTCTTTCGCAGCTTCTGCTCGCCCGCGACCGGCTCGGCGATTTCCCCGAGCGCGACACGCCGCAGGGTGCGATCGTGCCGGCGGAAGGCCGCAAGATCACCAATATCGTGATGATGGGGATGGGCGAGCCGCTCTACAATTTCGAGAACGTCAAGACGGCGCTGCTGATCGCGTCCGACGGTGACGGGCTGTCGCTGTCGAAGCGGCGCATCACCCTTTCCACCTCCGGCATCGTGCCGGAGATCTACCGCACCGGTGAGGAAATCGGGGTGATGCTCGCGATTTCGCTTCATGCAGTGCGTGACGATCTGCGCGACATGCTGGTGCCGATCAACAAGAAGTATCCGCTGAAGCAGCTGATGGAGGCCTGCCGCGCCTATCCGGGCTTGTCGAATGCCCGCCGCATCACCTTCGAATATGTGATGCTGAAGGACGTCAACGACAGCCTGGAAGACGCCAAGGAACTGGTGAAACTTCTGAAGGGCATTCCGGCCAAGATCAACCTGATCCCCTTCAATCCCTGGCCGGGCACCAATTATCAGTGCTCGGACTGGGAACAGATCGAGAAGTTCGCCGACTTCATCAACCAGGCCGGCTACGCCTCGCCGATCCGCACCCCGCGCGGCCGCGACATTCTTGCCGCCTGCGGCCAGCTCAAGTCGGAATCGGAACGCATGCGCAAGGTCGACCGCCTCGCCTTCGAGGCGATGATGATCGCCAATCACGGCGAGGACTGAGGCGGCTCATCGCCCTTCCAGCCTCCCGGGGGGCCGCACGATCACCGCGATCGATGAAGAAGTTTGATGGATGAAGCTGTTTGCGCCGATTGATTTCGGCCCCTCGCTTTCCTAAGAAAGCGGCGGAATTATTCTGAAGCGGGATGCGGGAGGGACGTTAGCCGGTCTTCCCGAAAATCGCTGACCAAAAACCGGAGGACACCCATGCGTTCGCTTCTCATCGCGCTTGCCGCCACGGTCGCGCTTTCTCTGCCGGCACGCGCCGACGAGGTCACGGTTGCCGTCACGGCAATCGTCGAACATCCCGCGCTCGATGCCGCGCGCGACGGCGTCAAGGATGCGCTGGCCGCCGCCGGCTACAAGGAAGGCGAGAACCTCAAGTTCATCTACGAGTCGGCGCAGGGCAACCCGGCGACCGCAGCTCAGATCGCCCGTCAGTTCGCGGGCGAAGCCCCGAGCGTGATCGTGCCGATCTCCACCCCGTCGGCCCAGGCCGTGGTTTCCTCTACCCGCGATATTCCCGTTGTCTTCACCGCCGTTTCCGATCCGCTGGGCGCGCAGCTCGTCAAGGACATGGAGAAGCCCGGCGGCAACGTCACCGGTCTTTCCGACCTTTCCCCGGTTGCCGAGCACGTGGCGCTGATCAAGGAGATCCTGCCGAACGTCAAGACCATAGGCTATCTCTACAATTCGGGCGAAGCGAACTCCGTCTCGCTGCTGGCGGTCCTCAAGGAAGAGGCTGAAAAGGCCGGCCTGAGCGTGATCGAATCCGCCGCGACGAAATCGGCCGAGGTCCAGGGTGCGGCTCGTGCGCTCGTCGGCCGCGCCGACGCGATCTATATCCCGACGGACAACACCATCATCTCCGCCCTCGAAGGCGCTGTCGCCGTCGCCGAGGAAAGCAAGCTGCCGCTCTTCACCGCCGATACCGATTCCGTCTCCCGCGGCGCGGTTGCGGCGCTCGGCTTCAATTACTATGACGTCGGCAAGCAGACGGGCGAGGTCGTCGTTCGCGTCCTCAAGGGCGAAAACCCCGGGGATATCGCCGTCAAGGTCGCCGCCGGAACCGATCTCGTGATCAACAAGGGCGCCGCCACCCGGATGGGCGTCACGCTGCCGGAGAGCGTCGTCGGCCGGGCGACCCGCACGATCGAGTAGCGATCCGCCCTATCCGGACGATCATTGTCTTTTTGCCGCCCCCGTTTCATACGGGGGCGGTTCGCTTATCGAGCGGGATGCGGAAATGGTGTGCATCCTGCTTCAACTTCAGAATACGTGTTCCGCATGCACCTCAGCCTGCGGAACATCCGAGAAGAGGACTACCGGCGTTGAGTCAAATCGCTTTCTGGGGAGCCGTGGAACTGGGGCTTGTCTATGCCTTCGTCGCCGTCGGCGTCTTTCTCGCCTTCCGGGTGCTCGACTTTCCGGATCTGACCGTTGACGGCTCCTTTCCGCTTGGCGCCGCAGTCACCGCGGTCCTGATCATTGCCGGCGTCAATCCCTGGCTTGCCGCAGCGGTGGCGATGGTCGCCGGTGCCGCCGCAGGCATGGTGACGGCCCTGTTGAACGTGCGGTTCAAGATCCTGAACCTGCTCGCCTCGATCCTGACGATGATTGCGCTTTTCTCGGTCAATCTCCGCGTCATGGGCAAGCCGAACGTCGCATTGATCAATGCCGACACGATGCTTTCGCCCTTCTACGGTCTCGGTCTGCGGGACTTCTATGTGCGCCCGCTTTTCGTCGGGATTCTGGTCGCCTTTGCCGTCGTTCTCGTCTGGCGCTTTCTTGAAAGCGATGCGGGCCTCGCGATGCGGGCGACCGGCGCCAATGCCCGCATGGCGCGGGCACAAGGGGTCGACACCAGCAGGCAGATCTATCTCGGCATGGCGATCTCCAACGCGCTCGTCGCCCTCGGCGGTGCGCTCTTTGCCCAGACCAACGGTTTTGCCGACGTGACCTCGGGTGTCGGGACGATCGTCGTCGGGCTTGCCGCCGTGATCATCGGCGAGACGCTGCTCGGCGCCCGCGGCATTCTGATCGCGCTCATCGGCTGCGTGCTCGGGTCGATCCTCTACCGCATCGCCATCCAGGTGGCGCTTTCGACCGATACGCTCGGCCTGCAGGCTTCCGATCTCAATTTCGTGACTGCGCTGCTGGTGACTATAGCGCTCATCCTGCCCCGTCTGCGCCGCGGAGGTGCCGCATGATCAACGTCGAAAACATCCAGGTCGTCTTCGGCAAGGGCACGCCGCTCCAGAAGCAGGCGTTGAACGGCGTCAGCCTGACCATCGAGGAAGGCTCCTTCGTCACGGTCATCGGCTCGAACGGCGCCGGCAAGTCGACGCTTCTCGGGGTTCTTGCCGGCGACGTGCTGCCGAGCGGCGGCCGCGTCACGATCGGCACGACCGACGTGACGCGCAAGGGCACGGCGGCCCGCGCCGGGCTGGTGGCGCGCGTCTTCCAGGATCCGCTTGCCGGCAGTTGCGGCGCTCTCTCGATCGAGGAAAACCTGGCGCTGGCCGCAAGGCGCGGCGAAAGCCGCGGCCTGACGCCGGCGCTCGGCTCGAAGCGGCGCGAGCATTTCCGCGAGCGCATCGCCGAACTCAATCTGGGTCTCGAAAACCGCATGCGCGACCGCATGGACCTGCTTTCGGGCGGCCAGCGCCAGGCGGTCTCGCTGGTGATGGCGACGCTTGCCGGCTCCGAGGTGCTGCTGCTCGACGAGCACACGGCGGCACTCGACCCGGGCATGGCCGAGTTCATCATGAACCTCACCCAGAAGATCGTCTCGGAGCGCAAGCTGACGACGCTGATGGTGACGCATTCGATGCGCCAGGCGCTCGATTTCGGCCACCGCACCATCATGCTCCATGGCGGCGAGATCGTGCTCGACGTCGCGGGCGATAGCCGCAAGACGCTTCAGGTCGAGGACCTCATCGCCATGTTCCGCCGCATCCGCGGGCAGACGCTGGACGACGATGCGCTACTGATCGGGTAGCGTTCCTTCCCGGACTTTGCCCCTCATCTGCCTGCCGGCATCTTCTCCCCGCTCGCGGGGAGAAGAGCGTATGCGGCAAGGCCGGAACAAGGCGGCAGCCGGATGAGGGGCCACGCTCCGGGAGCGACGAAACTCAGCGCGTCTGCGTGAAGAAGATCTTGACCGCGAATATGGAAAAGACGCCGGCGAAACCGTAGTCGATCGCCCGCATCACGCGCCTGTTGCGCTGCAGCCAGGCTGCGAGCCAGTCGGCAGCAAGAACGACCAATGCGTTCACCGGCATGCCTATCGCGATGAAGAAGAAACCGAGGAAGAGCAGCTTGCCCGTCACGGCGGGATCGTTCGCAGTGACGAACTGCGGCAGGAAGGTCATGAAGAAGATCACCACCTTCGGGTTCAGAATGTTGACCGAGAAGCCGGTCGCGATGTTCGAAAGGATCGTACCCTTCGCCTCCGTCACCTTCGTCACCGACAGGCTGGACCCGTAGCGGATCGCCTGGATCGCGAGCCATAGGAGATAGGCGGCGCCCCCGGTCTTCAGCACCAGGAAGGCGGTCGGGGATGCGGTGATCAGCGCCGAGATGCCGAAGGCGACGAGCAGCGTATGGACGACGATGCCGAGCCCGGTGCCGACCACGACGAAAAGGGCGGCCTTCTTTCCCTGCGCCAACGCCCGGGTGATCGAAAGCGTCATGTCGGGACCCGGCGTCGCGGCGAGCAGGAGGCTTGCAGCGGCGAATGCGATGAGCGTCGGCAGGCTGGGAACGAAGTCCATGGCGCATTCCTCGAGAGGCGGTTCTTTCTGATACCGCCGGCCCGGCGCTTTTGCCAGCGGATTCGCGGGAGCTGGCCTACAGATCGGCTACGATCAGAGGAAACTTGCAGTTCCGCTTGTATCCCCGCAAGTTCTGGCTAAAGTGCCGCAGATTTTCGATGCGGCAGCGCCGCACCCGAGAGCCTGACAAAACGAGCAGACGGACAAAAACCATGGCATCGCATAAAGACGTGAAGAAGGTCGTTCTCGCCTATTCCGGCGGTCTCGACACCTCGATCATCCTCAAATGGCTGCAGACGGAACTGGGCGCCGAAGTGGTGACCTTCACCGCGGACCTCGGCCAGGGCGAAGAACTGGAGCCGGCGCGCAAGAAGGCGGAGATGCTCGGCATCAAGGAGATCTATATCGAGGACGTCCGCGAGGAATTCGTGAGGGACTTCGTGTTCCCGATGTTCCGCGCCAATGCCGTCTATGAAGGCGTCTACCTGCTCGGCACCTCCATCGCCCGTCCGCTGATCTCCAAACACCTCATCGATATCGCCAGGAAGACCGGCGCCGACGCGATCGCCCATGGCGCGACCGGCAAGGGCAACGACCAGGTCCGCTTCGAACTTTCGGCTTACGCGCTCAATCCGGACATCAAGATCATCGCCCCCTGGCGCGACTGGTCGTTCAAGAGCCGCACCGATCTGCTCGAATTCGCCGAGAAGCACCAGATTCCGGTCGCCAAGGACAAGAAGGGCGAGGCGCCTTTCTCCGTCGACGCCAACCTCCTGCACTCCTCCTCGGAAGGAAAAGTGCTGGAGGACCCGGCCCGGGAAGCTCCCGAATACGTGCACATGCGCACCATTTCGCCGGAAGCGGCACCTGACAAGGCAACCGTCATCAAGGTCGGCTTCGAACGTGGCGATGCCGTGTCGATCGACGGGGTACGCATGTCGCCGGCAACGCTTCTTGCGAAGCTCAACGAATACGGCCGCGACAACGGCATCGGCCGCCTGGACCTCGTCGAGAACCGTTTCGTCGGCATGAAGTCGCGCGGCGTCTACGAAACCCCCGGCGGCACGATCCTGCTTGCGGCCCATCGTGCGATCGAGAGCATCACGCTCGACCGCGGCGCGGCGCATCTGAAGGACGAGCTGATGCCGCGCTATGCCGAGCTCATCTATTACGGCTTCTGGTTCTCTCCGGAGCGCGAAATGCTGCAGGCGGCGATCGACAGGAGCCAGGAGCATGTGGAAGGCGAAGTGACGCTGAAGCTCTACAAGGGCAATGTCATGGTCATCGGCCGCGAAAGCGGCAAGTCGCTCTATTCCGACAAGCTCGTCACCTTCGAGGACGATCAGGGCGCCTACGACCAGAAGGATGCCGCCGGCTTCATCAAGCTCAACGCGCTGCGTCTGCGCACGCTGGCAGCGCGCAACCGGTAAGCTCTGAAGGATTACAAGTCGGGAGCCGCGGTGGATCACTCCGCCGCGGTTTTTTTATCTTGCTCACTCCGCCGCTTCGCTCAGCGGCGTCTCCGCAGCCGCCGGCGCGACCAGCGGTCTCAGGCGAACCGTCCTGCGGTACCAGAAATAGCTTGCAAGCGAGAGAAGGCCGAAGCTCGGAATGATCGTTCCGAGCGCCATGGCCGGTACGCCGACGAGAGCGGCAAGCGCGCCGCCGAGAAGCCCGGCGCTCATCTGGATGAAGCCCATCATCGCCGAAGCCGTGCCGGCGATATGCGGGAAGGGGGCCATCGCCGCCGTCATCATGTAGGGCATGACGAAGGCGATGCCGAAGGCATAGATCCCGATCGGCGTCATCACCGAGAGGAAGGTCGGTTCCAGCGCATGCATGGTGAAGGCGAGGGCGAGGCTCGCCGCGCCGATGAAGAAGAGACCGGCCGGCACGAGCGCCTGCGGCGTGAAGCGACGCATCATGAGGCGCATCGTGACCGTGCCCGAAAAGAACAGGCCCGATTGCATGAGCATGCCGATGCCGAACTCGGTCGGGGTGAGCCCGACCTGGCTGATCAGCACGAAGGGCAGCATGGTCGCCCATGCGTAGAGCGCGCCGACCGCGCCGGCGATCACCAATGTCGAGGACACGAAGCGGCCGTCCCTCATAAGCTCGCCATAGGCTGCGAGAATGGGCCTGAAATGCCCCTTGCTGCGGTCCGGCGTCGTCGTTTCCGCCATGAAGAGCTGCACGATGAAGCACGCCATCAGCGCGAAGCCGACCATCAGCAGGAAGATCGACTGCCAGCCGAAGAGGCCAAGCGCGATACCGCCAAGGGTGGGCGAGACCGCCGGCCCGAGCGCCAGCATCATGCCGATCATGTTCATGATGCGCGCCGCCGTCGTGCCGGTGAACTGGTCGCGAACGATGGCGCGCGCCACGGTCATTCCGACGGAGGCGCCGATTCCCTGCACGAGGCGGCCCGCGAGCAGCACCGGGATGGAGGGCGCGAAGGCCGCCATCAGGCTGCCTGCGAGATAGATCGCCATGAAGATCAGCGTTGTCCGCCGCCGGCCGATGACGTCGGAAAGCGTTCCCGAGACGAGCTGGGCAAAGGCGAAGCCGCCGAAATAGAGCGACAGCGTCATCTTGATCGCTGCTTCGCTGGAGGCGAAGGCACGCACGAGCTCCGGCATCGCCGGCGTGTAGAGCGCCATCGAGATGGGGCCGAGCGCCACCAGGAAGGCGCCGATGATGCTCGTGCGCCGCTCGCTCATCCGGAGCGTCATTCGGCCGCCCCCTTCTCCCTGCCGGCGAGGCACGGGTCGAGGCGGCGGAGACTGTCCCGGAGGATTCTCAGGTTTGCGCGCAGGACCTCCCGTCCGTCGTCGCCCAGGTCCTCGGTGTAAGCATTCATCATTTCACGCAGGCCCGACATCAGCTCGGTGATGAGCGGGTCGGCCTTGTCGGTCACGATGACGTTCTTGGCGCGCCGGTCCGCCGGATCCGGCACGCGCGCCACGAGGCCCATCGCTTCCAGGCGGTCGAGATAGGCGGAGAGGGTCATGGGCTCGATCCCCATGCGGGTCGCGATCTCCGCCTGCTTGATGCCCTCGGTGACGGCCACCTGGACCAATGTGCGCGCCTCGCCGGGCGTGATCCCGAGGTCCATCGCATTGACCTTGCGATCGAAGGCACCGCGCAACAGGCGGGAGACATCGGTGAGAAGCATCCCGATCGTATCGGATTCGAGTTTCCTGGGCATTTGATCGATCGCGTTGGAAATAATAAGCTTTGCTTATCATATCCGTTCCGGCCATTCAACGCGAGCACGCCCGTCATCGGGCGGCACTCCTCGTGCCGCCGGATTGCCGAACTGTCAAAAAATTGATATGAGCACGGTCATGGAATCCAAATTCGGATGTCGCGAGCAGAAGATCGTCGTGCTGCAGGATCACAAGCGCCTGCCGGCACGCTTTTTTGCGCGCGTTTCAGGGGCGCTCACCAGCCGCCTATCCTGATCGCACGATCAGCTGTTACCGGCCGCATTGGCGCCGGCCCCATTCCACATTCTTGAAAATACGATGGATACATAAGCCATGAGCGCACCGCGTACTCTCTACGACAAGATCTGGGACGATCACCTGGTGGACAGCCAGGACGACGGAACCTGTCTTCTCTACATCGACCGTCACCTCGTTCACGAGGTGACGAGCCCGCAGGCCTTCGAGGGACTGCGCATGGCTGGGCGCAAGGTTCGCGCCCCGGAAAAGACGCTCGCCGTCGTCGATCACAACGTCCCGACTTCGCCGGACCGCCATCTCGGCATCAAGAACGAGGAAAGCCGCATCCAGGTCGAGGCGCTCGCCAGGAACGCCGCGGATTTCGGCGTCGAATATTATTCGGAAAATGACAAGCGCCAAGGGATCGTCCACATCGTCGGTCCGGAGCAGGGCTTCACGCTGCCGGGCATGACGATCGTCTGCGGCGACAGCCACACTTCGACGCACGGCGCTTTCGGTGCGCTGGCGCACGGCATCGGCACGTCCGAGGTCGAGCATGTCCTGGCGACGCAGACGCTGATCCAGAAAAAGGCGAAGAACATGCTGGTGCGCGTCGACGGCCAATTGCCGCCGGGCGTCACCGCAAAGGACATCATCCTTGCGATCATCGGCGAGATCGGCACCGCGGGCGGCACCGGCCACGTCATCGAATTCGCCGGTGAAGCGATCCGGTCGCTGTCTATGGAAGGCCGCATGACCGTCTGCAACATGACGATCGAAGGCGGCGCGCGCGCCGGGCTGATCGCACCGGACGAAACCACTTTCGAGTACATCAAGGACAAGCCGCGCGCTCCCAAAGGCGAGGCCTGGGACAGGGCGGTCGAATACTGGAAGACGCTGCACACGGACGAAGGCGCCCATTACGACCGCGTCGTCGTGCTCGATGCCGCCAATCTGCCGCCGATCGTTTCCTGGGGCTCCTCGCCGGAAGACGTCGTCTCCGTACAGGGCGTGGTTCCCAACCCTGACGACATCCAGGACGAGACGAAGCGGACCTCCAAGTGGCGTGCGCTCGACTATATGGGCCTGAAGCCCGGCACGAAGATCACCGATATCGCCATCGACCGGGTGTTCATCGGCTCCTGCACCAATGGCCGCATCGAGGACCTGCGCGCCGTCGCCGAGGTGGTCGAAGGCCGCAAGGTCGCCCCGACCGTTTCGGCGATGATCGTTCCGGGCTCCGGCCTCGTCAAGGAACAGGCGGAAGCGGAAGGCCTGGACAAGATCTTCAAGGAAGCGGGCTTCGACTGGCGCGAGCCCGGCTGCTCCATGTGCCTGGCGATGAACGACGACCGGCTGAAGCCTGGCGAACGTTGTGCCTCCACATCGAACCGCAACTTCGAAGGCCGTCAGGGCTTCAAGGGGCGCACGCATCTGCTTTCTCCGGCAATGGCGGCTGCGGCGGCGGTCGCCGGTCATTTTGTCGACATTCGCGAGTGGAAATAGCCGGTTTTGAGCTTTTCCGGCGTTTGAGCCGCCCTTCGGGGCGGCTTTTTTTATACTCATGATGATGCGACAATGCGCTGCCGCCCCCAATTCGCTGCCCTGAGGAGCTCTCATGCCCGATGACGCCCGGCCCTCGACACGCCGACTCATGCTGCTCCGCCATGCGAAGTCCGCCTGGCCGGACGGCGTTGCCGACCATCGCCGGCCGCTTTCGGAGCGCGGACGGAAAGCGGCGCCCGTCGTCGGCGCCTTCATGGCCCGGCAGGGGCTTGCTCCGGACCTGGCGCTCGTTTCGACCGCGCGGCGCGCGCAGGAGACTTGGGAGCTCGTCGCCGGAGCATTGCCGCACAAGATCCCCGAGCGCGATGCGGTCGGCATCTACGAGGTCGCCGCAACGGCCATTCTCGACGCCATCCGCAGGATCGAGCCGACGGTGGAGAAACTGCTCCTCGTCGGCCACAATCCGGGAATGGCCGAGCTCGCGCTCCTGCTTGCCGGGCGCGGCGATGAAGCTGCGCTGGAGCGGCTGAGGGAGAAGTTTCCGACAGCCGGGCTCGCTGTCATGGATTTCGACATCGAGCGCTGGTCGGACATAGCGCCCGGCACCGGCCGCCTGGTACGCTTCGTGACGCCGCGCATGCTTGAGGAGGAACGGTCGGGCTGATCCGCAGTGCCCGTTCGGCTTTGTCGCGGGGCCGAAGCTACACGACCTTCACGACCATCCCGCGGTGCATTTGCCGGATCAGTCGCCGCATTGCCGAAAGGCTGACGGCCACGCAGCCCTCGGTCGGCTCGTAGCCCGGACGGATGAGGTGGAAGAAGATCGCCGAGCCGGCATTGCGCCTGCGGGAGGAAATGTTCCAATCCATGACGAGGCAGATGTCATAGAGCCCGTCGTCGCGCATCATGCGTTCATGTCCGGCACGAAACGGCGCCCTGACGGGGCGATTATAGCACGGGTGTTGCGGGGCATCGCACCAGAGCATGTCGCCGCGGACGGCCCGCATCGGCAGGCGCGTCGGGGGCAACGGGACACGATCGCGCCTGACAAAGCCGCCGATGAGTCGCATCGCCGCGCGGGGCGTCGCCCCGTCGCCTTCGCGCTTGATGGCAGTGACGCCGCTTCGCCCGATCGCAGCCTGCTCGACTCGTCCCTCGAAAAGCACGAGGGCGCGCTTCCGGTCGCGCGGAGCGGTTCTGACGAGGATGGTCCCTTTTCTCGATCCTGTTGTCGACGCCTTCTTGCGCATCAGTCTCACAAATTCTTGCTTTGCCGTGATCTCGCCGCGACCTTAAGCCGGTTTTCATATATGACGATGCCTGCAACGCCGTGAGTCTCATCACACGCGCAGACGTCGCTGCGGCCACTTTCAGTTGCGGCCTGTCTCTATCCTAAATAGGTTAGGATTTAAGGAAACATGCGGCAGCGGCCGCCGCGCTTGCCAAGATCGGCATTTGAGTTAGTTTTGAATCAGGAAGCAAACAGGAACTGTCCCATGGCGACTCGCACCATCCTCCTTGTCGACGACGACGATGATCTGCGTGAGACGTTGATAGAACAGCTCTCCCTTTACGAAGAGTTCGACCTACTGCAGGAATCGACCGCCGGGAAGGGCATTCAGATGGCGCGTGGCCGGCAGGTCGACCTCCTGATCATGGATGTAGGTCTGCCGGACATGGACGGGCGCGAGGCGGTGAAGCTCTTGCGCAAGGGCGGCTTCAAGGCCCCGATCATCATGCTGACCGGCCACGACACCGACTCCGACACGATCCTCGGCCTCGAAGCCGGCGCCAACGATTATGTGACGAAGCCGTTCCGCTTCGCCGTGCTGCTTGCCCGCATTCGCGCCCAGCTTCGCCAGCACGAGCAGAGCGAGGACGCGACCTTCAATGTCGGCCCCTACACATTCAAGCCGAGCCAGAAGCTGCTTACCATGGAGAACGGCCAGAAGATCCGCCTGACGGAAAAGGAAGCCGCAATCATCCGCTATCTCTACCGCGCCGACCAGAAAGTGGTCACCCGCGACGTGCTGCTCGAGGAGGTCTGGGGCTATAATTCCGGCGTCACGACCCATACGCTCGAGACGCATGTCTACCGGCTGCGCCAGAAAATCGAGCGCGACCCTTCCAATGCCGAGATATTGGTGACAGAAAACGGCGGCTACAAGATCGTTCCCTAAGCCGGACGATATGACCGGGGGAGATTTGCCGCTTGGCGCTCAATGACGACATCGCACTCTTGTCCAACGTGTCGCTCTTCGCCGACATCGGCGAGGACAAGCTGAGGCTGATCGCCTTCGGCGCCGAGCGCCGCCGGGTGGCCAAGGGTCACGAACTCTTCCGGGAAGGCGCGCCGGCCGATTGCGCCTATGCGGTTGCGGCCGGCAGCTTCGCGCTTTCGAATGCGAACGCGCAGGGCCGCCAGCAGCAGGTGATGACCGTCGGCCGCGGCGCGCTCCTGTCCGAGCTCGCGCTCATCTCGATGGTCGAACGCAAGTTCACCGCGACGGCGCAAGAGGACAGCGAGGTGATCCGGATCAACCGGCCGCTCTTCCGCCGGATGCTCGAGGAATATCCCGAGGTGACCGCCATGGTGGAAGCCCGCATCCGGGAAAACATTCAGGCGATGATCCGCCGCGTGGAGGCGCTTGCCGGGCGGTTTGCGTAAGCGGACGGCGTCGTCAAAGCTCGAAATGCGCTATGACAGGCACATGGTCGGACGGGCGCTCCCAGCCGCGCGCTTCCTTGAGGATCTCGACGCGGACGAGCTGGCTTGCGAGATCGGCGGAGGACCAGATGTGGTCGAGGCGGCGTCCGCGGTCGGCGGCGGTCCAGTCCTTCGCCCGATAGCTCCACCAGGTGTAGAGCTTTTCCGGCGGCGGCGCGTGGCGGCGCATCAGGTCGACCCAGGCGCCTCCGGTCATCACCGAAACCAGGCCTTCGGTCTCGACCGGCGTATGGCTGACGATCTTGAGAAGCTGCTTGTGCGACCAGACGTCGTGCTCGAGCGGCGCGATGTTGAGATCGCCGACGAGGATCGACGAGACGCCGGCCTCGGCCTCCGCGTGCAGGAGCTTCATCTCGTCGACGAAGTCGAGCTTGTGTCCGAACTTCGGATTGACCGTGCGGTCCGGCTCGTCGCCGCCGGCCGGTACATAGAAATTATGGAGGCGGATCGTCTTTCCACCGGCCGCGAAGACCACGGAGAGATGACGTGCATCGCCGACGCCGCAGTAGTCGCGGCGGTCGGACAGCTCATGAAGCGGCAGGCGAGAGATGGTGGCGACGCCGTGATAGCCCTTCTGCCCGTGCATCTCGATATATTCGTAGCCGAGCTTCCTCAGCGGCGCGGAGGGGAACTGGTCGTTCCGACACTTGATTTCCTGCAGGCAGAGGATGTCCGGCTGCCATGTCTTGAGGAAATGTTCGACCAGCGGCATGCGCAGGCGAACGGAGTTGATGTTCCATGTGGCAATGGAAAGAGGCATTCCTCGTTCTCCCGGGAAATTGCCGGAAAAGGATCACGCGTCCGGCAACGGGAGCGTTTAAACAGGTTCGGCACCGATCGACAAGCTTGAAAAAGCCGCCGGTACGCAGATCGCGCAAGGCTTCCTGCGGGCGCTGCTTTCGCAGCCGGCAGTCAAGACGCATTGGAGCGCGGATCATGCCCGGCGGAATTAAGCCACCATGTCGCCAAGACGAACGGCACCGAAAATGGCTGCCTGCCAGCCCAGTGTGGCCCAGCGTATGTCGATGGAATGAATCGAGCCGGCATGCGGTAATGCGCCAAAAACGCGTTGCGTGAGCGTGTCGCGTGGATAGCCGTCCATGTCGATGACGCCACCCCCCAGCAGAATGATGCGTGGCGAAAACAACACCGTCGCTCTGGCAACGGTTATCGCCTGCTGCCACAATATGTCATCAAGACCGTCGTATAATTTCGGCGACTGCGCAGCGGCCTGGAAGAGGTCCTTCACGGCGACGCCATGTGCAGATGCGAGGTCCACCAGAGTCGCACCAGAGGCGTACGCCTCGATCCGCTTGGGGGATTCCTGGCGGTCACCCGGCTCGAGCACCGGCATGTGGCCGATTTCAAGCGCCCACCCGCCGCCGCGAAAAATGCCGTTCTCGCCCAAGTAAGCTGCACCGATACCGGTGCCGAAGTAGACAGCCAACACCTCGCATTCGTTGGCAATTGCGCCGGAGGCGCTTTCCCCGAGCAACTGCAGAACCACGTCCCGCTCCAACTGGACGGGTACCGAAAGCGTGGAAGCCAGTTCGGAGGCCAGGCGAATCCCGTTTAGTTCGGGGATGTTTGCGGCATGGATGATTGTATCGCAGTCGCGTCCGATGAACCCTGGGACAGTTGCCACTACCCGCTCGATGGTCAGGCCGGCATCGACTGACGCACATTGCAGGAGCCCGGCGAGTTGCGTCGCAGGAGCGCCTCGCCGAAGATGACTCGTCGAAAAGGTGCGCGTGACTTCGAGCGGCACACCATGATCCGCAAAACCGATCTTGACCGAAGTTCCCCCGATTTCGGCAACGGCGATCGTTTCGGAGGCGGCTTTGAGCGTCATTAAAGCTCCTGACTGTCAAAGAACGGCGACATCGCGCATATGCGGGCGCGTATTGCCTGCAAGCATCGCCTGATGCAGAAGATAGGCAGCACCCAGGGCGGGCCCGTCATTGCCGGTGCTTGACGTTTCAACGCGCGGCGTCGGATAGCCTTCAATGAGAGACGCGGCCAACAAAGCCTCCGTTTGTTCGGCCACGAAGGGATAGATCGCGCTGACCGATCCGGCGAGGATGATGCGGCCCGGCTGCAGGACGCAGGCAAGGGTCGCCAGTCCCCGAACCAGCCAGCGAGCCCAGTCGCGGGCGCAGGCAAGCGCGGTAGGGTCGCCCGAGGCCAGCACTGCGATAAACGCGTCAAGCGAACCGATGACCCCGCTGATATGTGCATACCGGGCAAGGAGGGCGTCCTTGCCAATGAATGTTTCCCAACGACCAGGACGCACAGCGTCATAAACGAATCCGGCCTCTCCGATCGGCATGTGGCCGATCTCGCCAGCGCCGCCCAACTGACCGCGATGCAGCTTGCCATTGCTGACGATGCCGCCCCCAACGCCATTCTCGATGAGAACCACGAGGCTGTCATCGCCCTTGCCGTCCGGGGGAGCCGAACGATAGGTCTCGGCCACTGCCACCGCATTGGCATCGTTTTCGAGGAGGACCGGGACGTCGAGGTCGATGGACTCGGAAATCGGTTGCGCGAGGCTGACCCCGTGCCAGCCCAATATGGCGGCATGAAAGGTTTCGCCGTCCCCATCCAGGAAGCCCGGCAGTGCTACGTTGAGACCATGTGGCCGTGCGCCGGGAGGCAACGTTCTACGCACCTCGTCAACCAGTGCTACAATGAGTTCCATCGCTTGAGCGGGCCTGCTTGCCGCACCCGAGAATGGGCGAGTGGCCTTGGCGCGGACCGTTCCCGACAGGTCGATGGCGATGACGTCGATCCGGTTCACGCCGATGTAGGCGCCGAGAAAGAAGACACCGCTGCCGGCGATTTCAACGACGATCCCGGGGCGCCCGACCTTGGGTTCTGCTTCGTTGCCCGTTGTCGACTCACGTTCCCGCGCCAAACCAGCATCGACAAGGTTTTGTACCAGAGTCCCCGTTGTCGAGCGGGTCAGATCGAGTTCACGGGCCAAGGATGCGCGAGTTAGCCCACCCGTGCGAAACAGTGCCGAAAGCGCGCGCGCCTCGTTCGGACGAAAAAGCAGTGTGTTTGACAATTTGAAGCCTATTTGTTCGATGAGATTACTAATATCCTCATACGGTCCTGTCAATCGGGTGAGTTCCTTGATGCAATGCAGCATAGAAAGGGGATGCGGCGCTATTGACGGCCAAAGGAAACGGTGTTTTGTTCGGGAACACTACAAAAGTCCCGGTAGGTGCGATGACGGTTTTGGCGCGACTCGAAAATATCGTGAAGGATTTCGGTGCCGTCCGCGCACTCGATGGTGTCACTCTCGAGATCAACCAGGGTGAGATTCTTGGCCTGATGGGGGACAACGGAGCCGGCAAGTCGACATTGGTGAAAACCATTGCCGGAAACTTCCAGCCGTCTTCCGGTTCCTACATCCTGGAAGGCAAGCCCGTGGTCTTTTCCGGACCGGCAGAAGCTCGTCGCCATGGAATAGAGGTCGTTTATCAGGATTTGGCGATCTGCGACAACCTGACCGCTTCGGCGAACGTATTCCTCGGCCGCGAATTGATGCGGCAGGTCGGGCCGTTCAAGGTGCTCGACCACAAGCGCATGAACGCCCGCTCGGCCGAGATATTCAAGGAACTCAAATCCGAGACCCGACCGGCCGATCTCGTGGTGCGCATGTCCGGCGGCCAGCGTCAAGCGGTGGCAATTGCTCGTACCCGGCTCGCCAGGTCGAAAATCGTCCTTATGGACGAACCTACGGCGGCAATCAGTGTCCGGCAGGTTGCGGAGGTGCTGGCCCTGATCCGTCGCATGAAGGCACAAGGCCTTTCCGTGATCCTGATCAGCCATCGCATGCCCGACGTCTTCGAGGTCTGCGACAGGGTCGTGGTGATGCGTCGGGGTCGCAAGGTGGCCGACAAGATGATCGGGCAATCGAGCCCCGAAGAAGTGACCGGCCTGATAACTGGCGCGATCCAGACAGCTTGATCCCGGAGAAACAACGCATGAGTGCTCCCGAGGAAGTTCCCCACATGGACGTCGATCTCCTGAAGGGCTCCGACCGCCCCCTCTGGAGCCGCGTATTCCTTGCGCAGGAAACGTGGATAGCACTGGCTATCCTGGTGATCGGCCTCGTCGTATCGGTCATCTCGGCGAAGTTCGCGACTTCCGGAAACCTCCTCAACATTTTCCAGAATGCCTGCTTCATCGGGATTATGGCGCTCGGCATGACGCCGGTGCTCATCAGCGGCGGCATCGATATCTCTGTCGGATCGATCCTTGGCATGTGCGGAGTGACGCTTGGCATCGTGCTCAATTCGGACATGCCGCTCGCCGTCGGCATCCTCGCGACTCTCGCGATGGGTGTCGCCTGCGGTATGGTCAACGGAATCATCATCTCCTACGTCAAGCTCCCGCCATTCATCGTCACTCTTGCCACCTTGTCCATCGGGCGCAGCCTCGCTTTGGTGCTCACGAACAATGAGGTGTTCTACGAATTCGGACGGGCCACCAACGGTATCATCGCGCTCGGCGGTGGCTATAGTTTCGGATTGCCTAACGTGGTCTATGCTCTCGTCGCGGGCGTGATCATCCTGCATTTCCTGCTGACCATGACGCGGTGGGGCCGCTACCTGTTCGCGATCGGCGGCAACGAGGCTGCGGCGCGACTGGCCGGTATCCCTGTGGACCTCATCAAGGTCTCGGCCTACGCCTTCAACGGCCTGATGGTTGCCATAACGGCCGTGTTCCTGGTCGGCTGGCTTGGCGCCGTCACCAACGCGATCGGAACCGGATACGAGTTGCAGGTCATCGCGTCGACGGTAATCGGCGGAGCGTCGCTGACAGGCGGGTTCGGCACGGCGCTCGGCGCAGCCATCGGCGCGATCCTCGTAGAGGTTATCCGCAACGCCCTGCTCATCGCAGGGGTCAACCCGTTCTGGCAGGGAATGTTCGTGGGAAGTTTCATTCTAGCCGCGGTCCTGCTCGAAAGAATCCGCTCGCTGCGTCGGTGAGCGCAATCCGCGTCAACAAGGAAAAGGGAGGAACTTCAATGCAACCAGTACGCACTCTCACGGCAGCCCTTTCGGTGGCCTGCCTGGCCGCCGGCTTGACTGCGCCCCAGGCCAACGCTGCCGATCGCGAATTCGCCCTCGTCTTCAAGGTGCTCAACAACGCCTTCAGCCCGCCGATCCAGCAGGGGTGCGAGGCCGCCGCGAAGAAGCTGGGCGACGTTACCTGCACCTATCTTGGCCCGACTGAGTATGACGAAGCCAAGCAGGTCCAGCTTGCCCAGGACATGGTCACCCGCGGTGTGGCCGGCCTCGGCGTTTCGGCCGGCAACCCGAAGGCCATGGCTCGCATCATGAAAATGGCCCAGGATAAAGGCATTCCGGTCGTGACTTTCGACACGGACGTACTGCCCGAAGATGCAGGCCTGCGCTCGACCTACATCGGAACCGACAATTATGAGTTCGGCATCGCGTTGGCGCAGAAGGTGCTCGAGAGCAAGAAGGACGGCGGTACCGTCTGCATCCAGTCGGGTGCGCCTGCATCCGAGAACCTGAAAGCCCGCGTCCAAGGCATCCGCGACACTCTTGCCGGCGTCACGAAGGACAAGGGTGCGGAAAAGCTGACAGGCCAGAACGGCTGGACCGAGCCGGCAGGCTGCCCTGTCTACAACAATGACGACATCACGCTTGCCGCCCAGCAGGTGCGCGACGTCATGACGAACAACCCCGAGCTTAGCGCTTTCGTCGCGGTCGGCGGCTGGGCCCAGTATGCTCCGCAGGCTTATAAGCAGGCCATGGAGCCGCTCAAGGCACGCCTCGACAGCAAGGACCTGGTTGTGGTGTTCGGCGACAATTTCGGCCCGCAGTTGCCGCTGCTGGCCGAAGGACTAAGCCACTACAACATCGGCCAGCGTCCCTATGACATGGGCTATGAAACCATCATGGCGCTGGACAAGCTGACCAAGGGCGAAAAGGTGGAGCCGTTCATCAAGACCGGTACCGAGGTTTGCACCCCCGAGGATGCGCTGACGACCTGCGGCAAGACTGCGAACTAGGCCTTCTCCATTCCCCATCCCGCCCTTGTTTCGGCCGGGATGGGGACTTGTACTCAGCAAAGCGCCGGCCGGGCGCAGGCCCTCCATCATTCAAGGGCCGATGGCCTCGACGGATTTTTGCATGGCTTCTCGACGTTTCAGACGACTGCATGTTTCCTTTAATCGTATCCGATTAAAGGACAAAAACATGCAGCAGATCGAAGTGCTACAGCGACCTTTGCGCGTCTGATAAGACGCGCGGCGCTGTAGTGCATGTTTCCTTTAATCCTATCCGATTAAAGGACAAAACATGCAGCAGATCGAAGTGCTACAGCGACCTTTGCGCGTCTGATAAGACGCGCGGCGCTGTAGGTATGGTGGGTGGCGGTCGGGGCGCCTTCTTCGGTGCGGTCCACTGCCGCGCGGCGGCGATGCCGCACCGTTTCGAGTTCGTCGCCGGTGCGCTGTCCGACGGGTTGCCGCTCTATGAACAAACCCTTGGGGAACTCTAGAATGCCAGCAAAACAGGAACGCCGCCTTCGAGTGGGTGTGCTCGGTGCCGGGCAGATCGCCCAGGCCGCTCATTTCGAGGCCTGCACGAAGGCTGCCAATGCCGATCTCCATGCTATCTGCGATGTCGCCGATGACCTGCGCGAACGCATGGCGATCACCCACGGTGCGGCGAAGACCTACGACGACTACGACAGGATGCTCGCCGATCCCGATCTCGAAGCCGTGATCATCGCGACCGCCGACGCCTTCCACGTCCCGGCCTCGCTGCGCGCACTCGAAGCCGGCAAGCATGTGCTCTGCGAAAAACCCGTCGGCGTGACGGTAGAGGAATGCATTGATCTCAAGGAGGCCGTCGAAAAGTCCGGCAAGATCTTTCAGGTCGGCCACATGAAGCGCTTTGATGCCGGCCTCCAGGCGGCAAAGGCCTTCATTGCCGACGAGATGGGCGAGATGATCGCCCTCAAGGCTTGGTATTGCGACAGCACGCACCGCTATGCGATGACGGATGCCGTCCAGCCGCTGATCGTCACCAGTGCCAAGGCGAAAAAGCCCTCGGCCAATCCGAAGGCGGATCTGCGCCGCTACTACATGCTGGCCCATGGCTGCCACCTGATCGACACCGCGCGTTACTTCGGCGGCGACATCGTCTCGGTGCAGGCGCGACTTTCCGAGCGGGCCGGCATCTGGTGCTGGTTCGTCGACGCCGAGTTCGCTTCCGGCACGCTCGGCCACCTCGACCTCACCGTGCAAGTCCGCATGGACTGGCACGAGGGTTTCCAGATTTACGGCGAGAAGGGCAGCGTTCTCGGCAAGACCTATAACCCCTGGTACTACAAGACGAGCGAGGTGGACATTTTCCGCGAGGCCGATGGCGCGACGCATCGGGTGCTCGGTGCCGACGGTCACTTCTATCGCCGCCAGGTCGAAGGTTTTGCACGCACCATCCTCGATGGTGCGCCGATGGAAGGCGCCGGCATCGACGACGGCCTCGCCTCGGTCCGCGCCATGGTCGCCATCGCGCGCTCGGTGGAGAGCGGCAAGGCGGTTGCACTTTCTGATGTCGAGGGTGGCGTCTGATGAAGCTCGGGGTCTTCGCCAAGACCTTTGAAGGTACGCAACCGGGTGCGGTGCTCGATGCCGTCGCGGCTGCCGGGTTTGCCGCCGCGCAGTACAACATGGCCTGCTCGGGCCTCGCCTCCATGCCTGAAGCCATCGACGAGGGGCAGGCGTGCGCGGTTGCCGACGCGGCGAAGAAGGCCGGCATCGAAATCGCGGCGGTCTCCGGCACCTACAACATGATCCATCCCGACCAGGCGATGCGCGAGGCCGGCCACCGCCGGTTAGCCGTTCTGGCGGAACGCAGCCACGCGATGTCCACCCGCCTCGTCACGCTTTGCACCGGCACGCGCGATCCACTCGACCAGTGGAGGGAGCACCCCGAAAACGACACGCCGGAAGCCTGGCGCGATCTGCTCCAGGCCATGGAAACGGCGATCGGCATTGCAGACCGCTGCGACGTCGATCTCGGCATCGAGCCGGAGCTTGCCAATGTCGTCAACTCGGCGCAAAAGGCCCGCCGGCTGATCGACGAGATGCGGAGCCCGCGTATAAAAATCGTGCTCGACCCCGCCAATCTCTTTGAAACGACAACGCTTGATGAGCAGCGGACGACCGTGTCCGCGGCAATCGATCTTCTCGCCGACCGCATCGTCATGGCGCATGCGAAGGACCGGAACCCGGACGGCAGCTTTGCGACCGCTGGAAAGGGTGTGCTCGACTACGCACACTATCTCGGTCGCCTGAAGGCCATCGGCTTTACCGGCAGCCTGATCACTCATGGGCTTGCAGCAAGCGAGGCCAAGGACGTTGCCCGCTTCCTCTCCGAAAAGCTTGAGGCGGGGCGATGAGCATCACCTTCGAGACAAGCGACGGCACGCGGCTGAATGTCGACACGGCGGGCGAGGGCATGCCGGTTGTCTTCCTGCACGGACTTTGCGGCGACGCGGGCCAGACCTCCGAAGCGTTTCCCACCGAACCCGGCTACCGCCGCGTCACGATCGAGGCTCGCGGTCATGGCCGATCGCAGTCCGGCGGACTCGACAGGCTTTCGATCGAAACCTTCGCGAATGACGTCGCTGCCTATGTCGAGGCCAATCTGGACGTGCCTGTCATCATCGGCGGCATTTCCATGGGGGCGGCGATTTCGCTTCGCCTTGCCGTAAAGCGTCCCGATCTCGTCCGCGCGCTTGTCCTCGCCCGGCCCGCCTGGCTGACGGCATCGGCGCCGGAAAATATGATCCCGAATGCCGAAGTCGGCCACCTTTTGACCCATCTGCCGCCGCCAGCGGCAAAGGCCGCTTTCCTGGCAGGTCCCCTCGGGCAGCGTCTTGCGGCGGCCGCGCCGGACAATCTGGCCTCGCTCACCGGCTTTTTCGCGCGGGAACCCATCGAGGTCACGGCCGCGCTCCTCACCGCCGTTTCCAAGGACGGCCCGGGAGTCACGGAGGCCGATCTCGCCCGCATCGCCGTCCCGACGCTCGTCATCGGCCATGAACGCGATCTCGTTCATCCCATCGCCCACGCGCGTGCGCTGGCGGAGAAAATCCCCGCTGCACGCTTCGTCCAGATCACCCCCAAGGCGGAGGACAAGGCGCGATACGTCGCCGATTTCCACCGCGCCCTGCGCACGTTCCTGAAGGATGTTCAGAGATGACCGTCGCGGCAAGCGGGCAAGGTTGTCGAGCGCGTCGGTCAGCGCGAGATTTGGGTCGCCATGCCGCGTCTGCGGCGCGGGAAGCGTTCTCAGCCCAAGGACTTGGTCTGGCGGGATCCCGAACCTCAACAGGCTTAAGGCACTTCCAGGAAAAATGCGTAACGGTTTTCCGTTCGGAAGTGCCTCGCTTCAAAGTCGGAGCATTTCGCGATCAGCCGCCGCGGCGCTTGTTGCGCACCTCGTCATAGGGGATGCGGAAGACCTTGTCGTCGAGCGCGATGCCGGTCCGGACGTTGAAGATCATCACCGACGTGTCTTTCTTCTGCGCGTCGGTGATCGTCCACTGCCGCAGATTGTAGCTCTTCGGGTCGAACATCATCGTGATGGTCGAATCTCCGAAGATGGAGCGGTCGCCGAGTACGATGGTGATGAGGTCCGCTTCCACCCTCACGTCGCGTACCATCCTGCTTCTCAAGTCGATCCTTTCGCTGAGCAACAGATTGAGCGGGGTCTTCGAGAGCGGATAGATATCCCAGGTCTTGAGCTTCATATTGCCGATGACGACGGACTTGCCGTCGGCGATGACCCGCATCGGCGAGGGTGCTTCGTAATTGAAGCGGATGCGTCCCGGCCGGCGGATATAGAACTTGCCGCCCGTCTGTTCGCCGCGCGGGCCGAACTGGACGAATTCGCCGGCCATCGTCTTCACGGACGAGAAATGATCGGCGATCCTCTGGGCAACGGCGGACGCCTGAGCCGAAGCGTCGCCCGCGCCGAACGTCGTGGCGCCGAAGCCGGCGAGGGCCGCCAGGCCGCCAACGAAGACGCGCCGCGAGATTGCCCCGTTGCGGCCGTCGGTTTTGGTCTCCATCATCGCAGTCTCCTTCATTCGTGATCATTTGAAGGGCAAGTGGGGCGCCTTCAAGGCGTTGGAAAACCCCGAAAACACGACGCCTTCAAATGACCGTTACCGCCTGCCGCGCGCTGATCACGCCGCTGTGGCGCTGTCTTACCGGCCGGTGATCTCAGCCTCGGTCGGCACCAGTATCTCGCGCTTTCCGGCGTGGTTCGCGGGGCTGATGATGCCTTCCTGCTCCATCCGCTCGATCAGCGAGGCGGCCCTATTATAGCCGATACCGAGGCGCCGCTGCACGTAGGAGGTCGAAGCCTTGCCGTCGCGCAGCACGATCGCCACCGCCTGATCGTACGGGTCCTCGGAATCGGCGAGGTTGGAGGTGCCGGCCGGACCGCCGCCATCATTCTCGTCCTCGTCGTCCTCGGTGATCGCGTCGAGATATTGCGGCACGCCTTGCGTCTTCAGATAGGCAACGACCTCTTCGACCTCGGTGTCAGAGACGAAGGGTCCGTGCACGCGCTGGATACGGCCACCGCCGGCCATGTAGAGCATGTCGCCCATGCCCAGGAGCTGTTCGGCTCCCTGTTCGCCGAGGATGGTGCGGCTGTCGATCTTGGAGGTCACCTGGAAGGAGATGCGCGTCGGGAAGTTCGCCTTGATCGTACCGGTGATGACGTCGACCGAGGGACGCTGCGTCGCCATGATGACGTGGATGCCGGCGGCGCGCGCCATCTGGGCGAGCCGCTGGACGGCGCCTTCGATATCCTTGCCGGCGACCATCATCAGGTCGGCCATCTCATC
Source organism: Sinorhizobium meliloti (assembly GCF_017876815.1). NCBI lineage: Bacteria > Pseudomonadati > Pseudomonadota > Alphaproteobacteria > Hyphomicrobiales > Rhizobiaceae > Ensifer > Ensifer meliloti. Next base: position 1,532,515 of record NZ_JAGIOS010000001.1, read on the forward strand.
GATGATGACGACGATATAGGGCATCGGCGAAAGGTCGAATTCCTCCGTCTCGTAGACGGCCTCGCCGGTCTGGCGGTCGAAGCCGGTCTGGACGGTGCGCGTGATCGCCTCGCCCTTGGCCAGCGCCTGCTCGACGCGGCTGTTGAAGCCGTCGATGTTGCGCACGCCGATCTTCGACATCTTCTTGTAGCGCTCTTCCATCTCGCGCACGGTCCATTTCAGCGCCACGACCGCCTTCTTGGGGTCGGTCACGACCGGCGAGAGAAGGTGCGGGATGCCGTCATAGACGGAGAGTTCGAGCATCTTCGGATCGATCATGATGAGGCGGCACTGATCGGGTCTCAGCCGGTAGAGCAGCGACAGGATCATGGTGTTGATCGCCACAGACTTGCCCGATCCGGTGGTGCCGGCGACGAGCAGATGCGGCATCTTGGCGAGATCGGCAACGACGGATTCGCCGCCGATCGTCTTGCCGAGCGCCATGGCGAGCTTCGTCTTGGTCGTCTCGAAGTCGCGGGAGCCGATCAATTCGCGCAGATAGACCATCTCGCGCCGCTGGTTCGGCAGCTCGATGCCGATGGCGTTGCGGCCGGGAACGACGGCGACGCGTGCGGCGATCGCGCTCATGGAACGGGCGATGTCGTCGGCGAGACCGATGACCCGCGACGATTTGATCCCGGGCGCCGGTTCCAGCTCATAGAGGGTGACGACGGGGCCGGGGCGGACATGGATGATCTCGCCCTTGACGCCGAAATCCTCGAGAACGCCTTCGAGCATGCGGGCGTTCTGCTCGAGCGCATCGGCCGAAAGCGAGGCATCGCGCGCGACATTCTTCGGCTCGGCAAGGAAGTGGATCGGCGGAAGCGTGAAATCGCCGTCTTCATCGACGAACGAGCGCTGCGCCTCGCGCTCGACGCGCTGCCCGGCTTTCGGCCGCGGCGGGGCCACGCGCGAGCCCGCCATTGCCAGAGCCGGCTTCGGCGGTGCAGGCCGCGGAGCCCAGTCTGCGGCCACGTCGTCTTCGTCGTCGTCCGGCAGGATGCCGGCAGGCCGTCGCTCGTCGATATCGAAGGGCGGGTCGTCTTCGTCGCCCATGATCGGTGGCGGCGTGACGATGCGGCGCTCGGAACGATCGAGCGAGGGCTCGATACGGCCGGCCTGCGCCTTCGGCCGGACCGGCTCGTTCAATGTGCCGAATTCGTCGTTGTTGAAGTCGTAGGGCTCGTCATACTGACGCTTCGCCGGCTTTGCTCCCATGCCGAAGGCGCGGCGCAGCCTCGCCTGCGCCGTGTAGCGCATATGGGCGAGCGACCCCATCAGCACAGTAAGAGGGCCTTCTTCGTCTTCCTCTTCGAGTTCGTCGCGTATGGTGCGCGCCTTGCTGGGTGCGGGCTCCGGCGCCGGTTCCGCCTCTTCATCCTCGCTGACGCCGATGAGGCCGGCGCTGTAGACGAGGCACCAGGCGGCTGGTGCGGTGAAGAGGCAGGCGAGGACGGTCGCGAAGGTGCCCGTCGGGAAGGTTCCGGTGAAGAGCGCCGGAAAACGCAGGATCATGTCGCCGAAGACGCCTCCGAGGCCGTTCGGCAACGGCCAGGTGATCGGCGCCGGAACGCAGCTCAAGGCCGCGCTCGCCAGCACCGAGCCGGCGAACCACAGGCCGAGCCGCTTGAGCACCTTGTCGAAATGCGTGCCCCGGATGAGAACGAGAGCCCAGGCGACGGCCGGGAGCAGCGCCACGACGCTCGCAAGGCCGAAGAACTGCATGAAGATATCCGCGAAGACGGCGCCGCCATAGCCGAGCAGGTTGGTCGGCTCGTTCGAAGTTGCATAGGAAAAGCTCGGATCCGCGACGTTCCATGTCGAAAGGGCAGCAATGGCGAGTGCCAGCGCACCGACGAGAACGAACCCCGCCAGCGAGGCGATCTGCCGCCAGACGAAGTGGGTCAGCACGAACCGGTTGGAACGGCTGTCAAGCGTTGCGGTATTGCTTCTGCTCATGTTGCCTGCTTTGCCCGTTTCGATCCGCCGGAACGAGAGCGCGCGAGAAGGCCGCCCATGAATATTCCAGCCCTTTTGGTGAGGAGCAGCCTTCTCACCCTCAATCCGGGCGAAAAGCGGGATGCTCCGGGCACTTTGCGTGCCCATGGAATCAACCTAAGCGAAGTAGGGTTAATGTGACATTAACCATGCGCGTGTGCCGGAAAAATTGCGGTTGGGATGCGTATGCAGCGCAAAAAAAAGCCCGGATCGCGAGATCCGGGCCAAGGGCGATCCGCAGGATGCGGACCGCGACGGGACTGTTGGCGGCGCCGTTTGACGACGCTGCTCAGCTCGCGTGATAGGCGGCTTCGCCATGCGAGGAGAGGTCGAGCCCTTCCCGCTCCGCTTCCATCGATACGCGAAGGCCGACAAGCGCATCGACCACCTTGTAGAGGATGGCGGAAACGACACCGCACCAGACGATCGTGATGGCGACGGCCGTGATCTGGGTCATCAGCTGGCTTCCCATGGTCACGCCGTCGGCATAGCCGATGCCGCCGAGCGAGGAGGAGGCGAAGACGCCGGTCGCGATCGCGCCGAAGAAGCCGCCGACGCCGTGCACGCCGAAGACGTCTGCCGTGTCGTCATAGTGGAACTTGTTCTTGATCACCGAGACGAAGAAGTAGCAGAGCGGCGAGACGATCAGGCCCATGATGATCGCGCCCATCGGACCGGCGATACCGGCCGCCGGCGTGACGGCGACGAGCCCGGCGATCATGCCCGAAGCGGCGCCGAGCATCGACGCCTTGCCGCGCGTCAGCGTCTCGACGAGCGACCACGAAAGGACTGCGGCAGCCGTTGCGAGGAAGGTGTTGACGGTGGCGAGAACCGCACCGCCGGAGGCTTCGAGATTGGAGCCGGCGTTAAAGCCGAACCATCCGAACCACAGCATGGCAGCGCCGACGAGCGTCAGGGTCATGGAATGCGGGGCCATCATGTCACGGCCGTAGCCGGTGCGCTTGCCGACCATGAATGCACCGACGAGGCCGGCGACGCCGGCATTGATGTGGACCACGGTGCCGCCGGCGAAATCGAGCGCGCCCATGCCGAAGAGCAGGCCGTTTGCGTCCCAGACCATGTGCGCGATCGGGAAATAGACGAATGTCGCCCAGAGGATGGCGAAGAGGATCGCGGCCGAGAACTTGATGCGCTCGGCAAAGGCGCCGACGATGAGTGCCGGGGTGATCGCGGCGAAGGTCATCTGGAACAGCATGAACAGATACTCCGGAATGACGACGCCATCGGAGAAGGTCGCCGCGGTGCTGTCGACGGTCACGCCCGCGAGGAAGAGCTTGGCGAAGCCGCCGAAATAGGCGCTCGTCGAGCCGCCGAAGGCGAAGGAATAACCGTAGACGACCCAGACGATCATCATGGCGGCGCCGATCACCGTGCACTGCATCAGCACCGACAGCATGTTCTTGGCGCGCACGAGGCCGCCGTAGAATAGGGCGAGGCCCGGGATCAGCATGAACAGGACGAGAAGCGTCGAAAGGAACATGAAGGTGGTGTCGGCCTTGTCCGGCACCGGTGTTGCGGCCGCGGCGGGCGCGGCTTCCTGGGCAAATGCAACGACCGGCGCGAGCATCGCGGCAGCGGTCGCTCCCACGCGTCGAAGAGAGGTGGAAAGGGTGAATGACGACATCGAAAATAGCTCCCTGAACGGCGTGGTTTACAACGCTTCTGAGTCGGTCTCGCCGGTGCGGATGCGCACGGCATGGTCAATCGAGTAGACGAAGATCTTGCCGTCGCCGATCTGGCCGGTCTTGGCGGCCGAAGCGATGGCTTCGACGGCCCTGTCGACGATCTCCGTCGCGACCGCGATCTCGACCTTCAGCTTAGGCAGAAAGCTCACGGCATATTCGGTGCCGCGGTAAATCTCGGTGTGTCCCTTTTGGCGGCCGTAGCCCTTCACTTCGGTCACGGTCAAACCCTGGATGCCAACGGCAGTGAGGGCTTCGCGAACCTCATCGAGCTTGAACGGCTTGATAATGGCCATCACAATTTTCATCGAGTTCCCATCCTTGTCTGCCTCCAGCGGAGGCCGTCTCTCCTTGCTGCTTGAGCGCCTGACGCGCTGGCAACCGGAAAGCTACATTCAAGGGGCGTGCCAGATTCGATGAGGCAGAACAAACCACTGAAAACTAATGGAAAAAACACGTCCGGCGAGGGGGCTGCCGCGGAACGCTAAAAACACGCCAGTCGGAATGATTAAAATATAAGCAGAATCCGAAAAATGGCAAAAATTTACGCAATTGCCTTTTTGCGGATCAATCCTTCCTGCGCGACAGAGGCGATCAGAACGCCCGAGCGGTCGAAAAGGCTGCCGCGGGTCATTCCGCGGGCGCCGTGCGCGCTGGGGCTGTCCTGGGTATAGAGCAGCCAATCGTCCATTTTCGAGGGCCGGTGGAACCACATGGCGTGGTCGAGGCTGGCCACCTGGAGGCTGCGGTCGTAGACCGATGTGCCGTGTGCGTAAAGAGACGTGTCGAGGAGCGTCATGTCGGAGAGATAGGCGAGGACGGCGGCCTGGAGATGGCGCTCGTCCGGCACCGTCCCGACCGCTTTCACCCATACGTCCTGCTTCGGGGATGCCTTCGCGCGCGAGAAATAGTGTTCGAGCGAGACGGGCCGGATTTCGATCGGCCGCGGCCGCTCCCAATAGCGGCGGATCGCCTCCGGTGCGTGGACGAGAAACTTCTCCTTGAGTTCCTGCTCTCCCGGCAGCGTCTCCGGCATCGGCACGTCCGGCATGTCGAACTGGTGCTCGAAGCCATCCTCGTCGTACTGGAAGGAGGCAGACATGGCGAAGATGGCCTTGCCGTGCTGGATCGCCACCACGCGCCGCGTCGCGAAGCTCGAGCCGTCGCGGATCCGGTCGACCTCGTAGATGATCGGAACGGAAGGGTCGCCCGGACGCATGAAATAGGCGTGCAGCGAGTGAACGTAGCGGCCCCCGTCGACCGTGCGCTGGGCGGCGACCAGCGCCTGGCCGATCACCTGGCCGCCGAAGACCCGCTGCCAGCCGACCTGCGGGCTCAAGCCCCGGAAGAGGTTTTCCTCGAGCTTCTCGAGGTCGAGTATCGCAAGGAGCGCATCCATGGGCGTGGCGGTCTCGGTAGGGCGCGACATTTCGGCGGTCTCCGATGGTAGGAACGGCGTTGGCATTGATCTATATAGGCACGAGATGATGCTTCAAGTGCGACGGGAGACGAGGCGGATGATCGACGTTCTGATTGCCGGGGGCGGCTATGTCGGCCTCTCGCTTGCCGTATCGCTGAAAAAGGCGGCCCCCCATCTCGATGTCATGGTCGTCGATGCCGCGCCGGAAGGCGTGTGGACGAAGGACGAACGGGCATCGGCCGTCGCCGCCGCTGCCGAGCGGATGCTCGACGTCCTCGGCGTCTGGCAGGCGATCGCGCCCGAGGCCGAGCCGATCCTCAGGATGGTGATCACCGATTCGAAGACGGCCGATCCGGTCCGACCGGTCTTCCTTACATTCGAGGGCGGGGGCGAGGATAATGGCGGCGACGGCCGCCCCTTCGCCCATATGGTGCCGAATACGGCGCTCGTCGGTGCGCTGCGCCGCGCCTGCGACGAACTCGGCGTTTCGATCCGGCAGTCGACCGTGGTGGAGCTCTTCAAGAGCGGAGATCATTCCGTCGCCGTCACTCTGGCGGGCGGCGAGACGATCGAGGCGCGGCTGCTGGTCGCCTGCGACGGCGTTCGTTCGAGGCTGCGCGAGGCGGCGGGCATCAAGGCCGTCGAGTTCGATTACGGCCAGTCGGGCATCGTCACCACCGTCGAGCACGAGCGTCCGCATGGCGGGACGGCGGAGGAGCATTTCCTGCCTGCCGGTCCCTTCGCGACGCTGCCGCTCAAGAACAACCGTTCCTCGCTCGTCTGGACCGAGAGCACCTATGATGCCGAGCGTCTGGTCAAGGAGGACGATTTCATCTTCGAGGAGGAACTGGAGCGCCGTTTCGGCCATAAGCTCGGCCGTCTCAAGGTGGTCGGCGGCCGGCGTGCCTTCCCGCTCGGCCTCACGCTTGCCCGCGACTTCGTCGCACCGCGTTTCGCGCTCGCCGGGGATGCCGCGCACGGCATCCACCCGATTTCCGGCCAGGGACTCAATCTCGGCTTCAAGGATGTCGCGGCCCTCGCCGAAACGATCGTCGAGGCGGACCGCCTCGGCCTCGATATCGGCTCGCTCGCGGTTCTGGAGCGCTACCAGACGTGGCGGCGCTTCGATACCTTCCGGATGGGCGTTACGACGGACGTCCTCAACCGGCTCTTCTCCAACGACATCATGCCCGTGCGGGTCGTGCGCGACCTCGGCCTCGGCCTCGTCGATCGCCTGCCGTCGCTCAAGAAGTTCTTCATCCGCCAGGCGGCGGGCACTCCCGGGAGAACCGATCCGCGGCTGCTCGCCGGCGAGCCGATTTGAACGCAACCGTTCGTGCCTCTGTCCGCCCCTCATCCGCCTACCGGCACCTTCTCCCCGCAGGCGGGGAGAAGGGACAAGCGGCGCCAACTGAACCCCGCATTCACCGCCCGCCCGAGGGAGCGAGCGGGCGCGGCATATCCCTTCTCCCCGCAGGCGGCAGGGCTGTCCGGGGAAAGTTCCGGGTGAATCGAAATGTCGCAGGCGCATGCCCCGTCAGACGGCGTTTTTCCGTCTATTTTCTGGTTGTCGAGACTCAGAAAAGGAGACGGAGCATGCGGTTCACCCCTAGCATTTTCGCCCAGCTGCTGAAAGCGATTGATCGCCGCAGCTTTCAGGCGATTGTGGATCGTCATGCCGGGGATGCCTACGACAAGTGCTTTACCAGCTGGGATCATCTGGTGGCACTGATCTATGCCCAGTTGAGCGCCACGACCAGCCTGCGCGGGTTGGAGGCGAGCTTCAACGCCAACAGTCAGCATCATTACCATCTCGGCAGTGGCCGGCTGATGCGCTCGACGCTGTCGGACGCCAACCGCCGCCGCCCGGTCGCCGTCTTCGCCGAGACCTTCGCGCTTCTGGCCGGTCAGCTCGACCGGCAGACGCGCCGGGAGGGCACCAAGATGCTGCGGCTGATCGATTCGACCCCGATACCGCTGGGTAAGCTGTACGATTGGGCCAAGTCGAACGGCCGCATCCGCGGCATGAAGCTGCATGTCGTCTATGATCCCAAGGCCGATTGTCCAGGCATCCTCGACATCACCGACGCCAACGTCAACGACGCCCAGATCGGCCGCACGATCACCATCGAAAAGGGCGCAACCTATGTCTTCGACAAGGGCTACTGCCATTACGGCTGGTGGACGGCGATCGCCGAAGCCGGCGCCAGTTTCGTCACCCGGCCGAAGACCAACATGGGACTGGCTTTGGTCGCTGAACGCCCCGTTGAGCAACCTCAAGGCGATGGCTTCCTGGTCCTCGAAGACAGCCAGGTCAGCCTCGCCAGCAAGGGCGATTCCAAGCTGCCGATCGGCTTGCGCCGGGTAATCGTCAAGCGCCAGGACGGCGATACGATCACGCTTCTGACCAACGACCTCGAGCGCTCCGCCGTCGAGATCGGCCAGCTCTATAAGGATCGCTGGCAGATCGAGCTTCTGTTCCGCTGGATCAAACAGCACCTCAAGATCCGCAAGTTCCTCGGCAACAACGACAACGCCATCCGCCTGCAGATCTTCGCGGCGATGATCGCCTATGCACTGTTGCGCATCGCCGCCCGCCTCGCCCGCGTCCCTCTACCGATCCTGCGCTTCACCGACCTCGTCACCCAGTGCCTGTTCCAGCGCAAAAGCATCGCCGAAATCCACAAGCCGCCGCAGGTCAATCCAAGCCGACCAAAACCCCGGACCATCCCAAACCAAATGGTCTTCCGCTATGCATGAATTTTCCCCGGACAGCCCTGCCGCCTGCGGGGAGAAGGTGGCGGCAGCCGGTTGAGGGGCAATCCCGACCGAGCGGGGTTGAGGCGGTTGGGTTCCCGAGGGATCCCTTTCATGAGCAGTATCCGCCGCACCGGCGCGACAAGCGGCAAACGCATCAATCCCCTCTTCCCGCATGCGGGGAGAGGGTTAGTCCTCGGGTTGAACCCGAGGAGAAGGGCAAATCCCCGCGTGGGGGTTAACCCGAAGAGGGGCAAACCACGAAGCTCAGGCAGCCTGGCCGCACCGAAACGTCGACCCTCAATCCTCGATCTTGCGCGCCTCGGAGACCAGCATGATCGGCACACCGTCGCGGATCGGATAGGCGAGGCGGGCCTTTTCGGACACCAGTTCGTTGGCTTCCGGATCGTAGCTGAGGCGGCCCTTGGTCAGAGGGCAGACGAGCAGTTCCAGGAGTTTCGGATCGACCTTGCTGGCGTTGATGTCCATCGCTCTTTTCATTGCAGAATATTGTCGAGGTCGCCGAAGTTGCGGGCGAGCACGATCTCGGTGATGGCGATCAGCGTTTCGGCCCGCGTTTTCAGGTCGGGAGCCTCCAGCAACGCCTGCTTCTCCGCCGGTCCATAGGGCGACATCATTGCCATGGAGTTGACGAGGGTACGATTGCTGGCGCGTTCCACGCTTTCCCAGTCGGCTTCGAGCTTGTTGGCGTCGAGATAGGCCCGGAAGGCTGCGAGGAGCGCCTCCCGGTCGACGAGGCTCTCATCGTCCGGACTTTCGAGATCGCTCCCGAACGGGCCGATGCGGAAACGGCGATAGCCGCGGCAGCCGGCCACCTCTGCGAAAAGCCGGAAGCGGCACACGCCGGTGAGAGAGGTGATGTAGCGGCCGTCGCCGGTCTCGGCGAAAGAGGTGATCCGGCCGATGCAGCCTACCTGGCAAAGCGCCGGCACAGACGAAGCGTCGATGTCGTTGCGGCCTTCCGCGAAGGAGGGCTGAACGATGCCGATCAGCCGGTTGCCGGCGAGCGCATCGTCGAACATGGCGAGATAGCGCGGTTCGAAGATGTTGAGCGGGAGCTGTGCGCCGGGAAGCAGAAGCGCGCCCGTCAAGGGAAACACCGGAAGAATCTCCGGTAAGTCCTTCGGACCGAGATAGCGCGCATTTCCGACATGCATTCCGACAGATCCTGCAGATAGCGGCCGCGCCTTATCGAGGCGCGGTGCCGTAGGACCAAAAAATGGTGCGGCCCTTCGAAATCTCAAGGGAGAAATACACCGGAATCGATCGGGTGGGGCTGAAAAATTCGACGCGAAGGCCGCTTACGAAAAGAGAATCGACGACAGCTTGCGCCGCGCGGCGATCGTTGCCGGGTCCTTCGGGCCCCATACCTCGAAGAACGACAGCAGTTCGCGCCGGGCGCCGTCGTCCTCGAAGCTGCGGTCGCGTTTCATGATCGTCAGGAGATGTTCGGCGGCGGCGGTGCGGTCGCCCTCGACATTGCGGAGCTTGGCGAGCTTGAGCCGTGCCGCGTGGTCGTCCGGATCGAGCGCGAGCTGGCGCTCCAGCGCGGCCGGGTCGCCGAGCTTGCGGGCCTCCTCGATCTGGTCGAGCTTTTTCGAGACGGCGGCGACGGCCGCTTCCCCGGCAAGCGCTTCCGGCAGACCGGAAAGCGCCTGGCGCGCCTCGGCGACCTGCCCGAGCGCAATCATGCATTCGATCATGCCGGCGACAGCCGCGGCGTTTTCCGGGTCGGCCTGGAGAACGGCACCGTAGAGACCGGCGGCGTTCTGCGCGTCGCCTGCATCGATCAGCGCCTTGGCGTCGGCAAGCACGCTCTCGATCTCGGCCTTGCCGTTGTCTGCGGCCGGACCGGCAATTCGATCGATGAACTCCTTGATCTGGCTCTCGGGCACGGCGCCCATGAAGCCATCGACCGGACGCCCGTCGATAAAGGCGATCACCGCGGGAATGGACTGGATGCCGAGTTGGCCGGCGATCGATGGATGGTCGTCGATGTTCATCTTGACGAGCTTCACCCGGCCGGCGGCTTCCCTCACCACCTTCTCGATGACGGGGGTCAGTTGTTTGCAGGGCCCGCACCAGGGCGCCCAGAAATCCACGAGCACCGGCTGCTGGCGCGATGCCTCGAGCACGTCGCGGGTAAAGGCGGCGGTTGTCGTCTCCCTGATCAGGTCGTCCGGGGTCAGGTCGTTCGGGCCGCTCGCGGCGCTTGCCGGCTGTCCGCCGAACGAGGCCGAGCCCGTCATCTGTGTGCCGAAGGAACCTTGATAGGGATTGTCGCTACCGCTCATTCTTCTCTCCTCGCGGACTTGGGCGTCCGGCTTCATGCATTCGCGCCAAAGATCGTATGTCAGGCCGTCACTTTCAAGACAAGCGGCTCGTGCCCGGTTGCCTCCATGAAGCGCAGCATGTCCTTCGACGCGATCGAGGTCGTCCGGTCGTTCGAGAGCGAATGGCAGTTGATCGTCTCGAACGCCATCAGCGTCTCGTCGAGAATGATCTTCACCTTGCCCTCGGTGTCGTTGATCGCGCCGAAGGCGGTGACGGCGCCCGGTATCACGCCCAGATATTCCATCAGCTTGTCCGGCTTGCCGAAGGAGACCTTGCTTGCCGCGCCGATGGTCTGATGAACGGTCTTCAGGTCCACCGTCGCGTGTTCCTCGACGGTCAGAAGGAAATAATTGTCCTTTTTGTCCTTCAGGAACAGGTTTTTTGTATGTCCGCCGGGGATTTCATCGCGCAGCGCCACCGATTCGGCGACCGTGAAGACCGGGGCGTGCCGCTTCGTCCTGTGTTCGATCCCGAGTTCGTCGAGAAAACGGAAGAGATCTTCCGCAGTCTTCGGCTCAGCCTTGTTCATGGTCATCCTTTCCGCCGTCGCGATCTTCTCTCGGCCTGCTTTAAGGAGGAGCGAGACGTTCCGCAATCTCATGCGCGGCGCAGCGCAACCGGAAACGCGGCATTCCCGGCCTTCGAATGCACTCGCGAAAAAATTCTTGGCGTTCGCGTCATTTCCCTGTTGCATTTGAAAAGGGCTTGGGCCATATAGCGCCCGTCGCCGCAACACGGGGCGACACCCCTGGTCCATCGACTACCCCCGGGCCTGGGTCTTATGAGCGGGTGTAGCTCAGGGGTAGAGCACAACCTTGCCAAGGTTGGGGTCGGGCGTTCGAATCGCCTCACCCGCTCCAAATTCTTCGGACAATTCAGCAGGTTGATGAGCCCTTCGGGCGTTTTCCGTTTCGCACGGCCGTGCCGTGCAGCGGCGTTTGTCCATGCTTTCCGCGCGCCGGAGCGCGCTTTGCCGGCCTCCCTCAGAGCTGTGAGCATGCAGACCGGTGCAGCTGGCCCCAAAGCTGAAGCAATATTGCGAGCTCCTTTCTCGCCGCCGGTTTGCCGCATAGCCTTTGCGGACATACATCCGCAAAGGCTGCCAATAGCTCTCTACTATCCCACGACGGCCGGGTTCGCGCAGCATGCCATGAAGCCGTCGGTGATGACGTCCTTGGGAAGGTTGCGGCCGATGAAGACGAGGCGCGAGACGCGCTCTTCGCCCTCCTTCCAGGGGCGCTGGTGGTCGCCTTCCACCAGCATGTGGACGCCCTGGACGACATAGCGGTCGGTGTCGCCGGCAAAGGCGATGATGCCCTTCATCCGCAGCATGTCCGTGCCGAAGGCCCGGGCGGTCGTCTGGAGCCAGCGGAAGAATTTTTCCGGGTCTACGGGTCGGCGTTCGACCAGTGAAAAACTGGCGACATGGTCGTCATGCTCGTGATCGTGGTCCGCTTCGAGAAAGTCGGGCTCGACCTCGAGAATGCGGTCGAGATCGAAGGCATTGCGATCGAGCAGGCTGGCGATCTCGAGATTGCAGCGCTGCGTCTTGAGAATGCCGGCCGTCGGATTGATGCGGCGGATGCGATCTTCCACGGCCTGCAGGCCTTCGGGCGATACGAGATCGGTCTTGTTGAGGATGATCGTGTCGGCGAAGGCCAATTGCTCCTGCGCTTCATGTGCGCGGTCGATCTCGCCGAGAAGGTGCTTGGCATCGACAACGGTAATGATGGAGTCGAGCCGTGTCTTGGAGCGGACATCCTCGTCGACGAAGAAAGTCTGGGCGACCGGCGCGGGGTCGGCGAGGCCCGTCGTCTCTATCAGGATGCCGTCGAACCGCTCGCGCCTCCGCATCAGCGCTTCGATGATGCGGATCAGGTCCCCGCGCACCGTGCAGCAGATGCAGCCATTGTTCATTTCGAACACCTCCTCGTCGGCATCGACGATGAGATCGTTATCGATGCCGACCTCGCCGAACTCGTTGACGATGACCGCGAATTTCTTGCCATGCGGCTCGGAGAGGATGCGGTTGAGAAGTGTGGTCTTTCCTGCTCCGAGATAGCCGGTAAGGACGGTGACGGGGGTGGGGGCAAGCTGATCGGGCATTGGCGAGAACCTCACTGTCGCATGGACGGCCGGAGGCTATGTTCCGGCTTCATGGATACGTTATTACATTTCGCTTCATAAACGTAATAACGTAACATAGCCGGGGTTTGTCAAGTCCGATCCCGGCGCTGAAAAGCTGAGGTTCTCTTTCTTTCCTCGCCCGCAGCCGAATTCGTCACCGGTATCACGCTGCCGGTGGATGCCGGCGTCGGTTAGCGGCGGGATGGAGCGTTTCACTGTTCGATGAAACGGTGAAACTGAAAGTGCTCCAACGGCCTCCGCCTTGCTTCAGTTCTTCGTGAAAACGTAATCCGTTTCCTGCCGGAGCGTTTCGCCCGGTCTCAGCACCGCCTTCGGGAAACCTTCGTGGTTCACCGCATCGGGCCAGATCTGCGTTTCGAGGCAGAAGCCGGCGAAGGGGCCGTAACGGCGGCCTTCGAGGCCGGGAACCGGTACGTCGAGCTTTTCTCCGGTATAGAGCTGCACGCCGGGCTCCGTCGTCAGCACTTCCAGCGACACACCGGAATTGATGCTGCGTACGAGCGCCACGGAGCGCTTCTGCACGCGCTCCGGCGAGAGGCAGAAATTGTGGTCATAGGCGATTCCGCCGCCGTCCAGCTGCCTTCCAAGCGAGGTCATTTCGCGCAGATCGAAGGCGGTGCCGGCAACGGGGCGGATCTCGCCCGTCGGAATCTGCCGCTCGTCGGTGGGCAGGTAGTGGTCTGCCGCGATCATGATGTCGTGGCCGAATGCGTCCGAGCCGCCGTCGAGGTTGAAATAGCTGTGCTGGCAGACATTGGCGAGGGTCGGCGCGTCGGTCTCAGTTTCGTAGACGACGTTGAGCGTGCCGCCCGGTTTCAGCGTATAGGTGCAGGTGATCGTGCAATTGCCCGGGTAGCCGGCACGGCCGTCCGGATCGGTGATCTCGAGCGTTACGCTGTCTTCAGCCCGCCTGCGGATCGACCAGTTGCGCTTGGCGATATTGTCGCTGCCGCCGTGGAGATGCGTGGCGCCGCTCTCGTTGAGCTCGAGCTGATAGGCCTTGCCTTCGAGCGCGAAGCGGCCGGCGCCGATGCGGTTGGCGTTGCGGCCGGGGGTGGCGCCGAAATAGGAGGAATGGGCCGGATAGCTTTCGAAATTCTCGAAGCCGAGCACGAGCGGGGCTGCATGTCCTTCGAGCCGCAGGTCCTGTATGACCGAGCCCCAGGTGATCACCGACGCCGTCAGCCCGCCGCCCTTAAGCGTCACGCGCTGTACGGGCTCGCCGGAGGGCAGGTGGCCGAAGATTTCCGTGTCTGTTCCCATGCATCTCCCCATTTCCGCGAGTCGGCGTCAACCTGCTGCATTTCCGCCGAGGCGGCAACCGGAAAGTCATACTTTTTGCTTCAACGCTCTCCGGTTCCGATCTTCGCCAGCTCGTAGGGCGTCGTCTGGTAGATCTCGTTGATCCAGTTGCCGAAGAAGAGGTGTGCATGGCTGCGCCAGCGGTTCTGCGGCGGAAGTGCGGAGTCATTGTGCGGGAAATAGTCGTGCGGCAGCTTGATCGGCACGCCGGCATCGACGTCGCGGAAATATTCCTCCGACAGGGACGTCGAATCATATTCGACGTGATTGAACATGTAGAGCCGGTTGCCTTTCTTCTCGTGTACGAGGCAGACGCCCACTTCCTTGGATTCCATCAGGATTTCGAGATCCGGCACCCGGTCGATATCGGCGCGGCGCACCTCGGTCCAGCGCGAAACGGGAACGGCGAAATCGTCGGAAAAGCCGTTCAGATAGACCGAAGAGGGCTGCAAGTTCTGATGGCGGTAGACGCCGAAGGCCTTTTCCTTCAACGGATATTTCGGAACCCCGTGGAAATGGTAGACCGCAGCCATCCCGCCCCAGCAGACGTTCAGCGTCGAATGGACGTTGGTCGTCGTCCAGTCGAAGATGCGCTGCAACTCCTTCCAGTAGGTGACCTCTTCGTATTCGAGCGTCTCGATCGGCGCGCCGGTGATGATGAACCCGTCGAACTTGCGGGCCTCCACCTCCTCGAAGGTCTCGTAAAAGGCGAGCAGATGCTCTTCGGGCGTGTTCTTCGGCCGGTGGCCGTTGACGCGGACCAGCGTCAATTCGACCTGAAGCGGCGTGGCGCCGATCAGCCGCGCCATCTGGATCTCGGTCTTGATCTTGTTGGGCATGAGGTTCAAGAGCCCGATCTGCAGCGGCCGTATGTCCTGGCGGATCGCCTCGGTCTCGGTCATCAGCCGCACACCCTCGTGAACGAGAGTTTCGAAGGCGGGCAGCGTATCGGGTATCTTGATGGGCATGGGCGTCCACTCGATCGAATACAAAAAAACCGGCGGCGAAACGATCGCGACCGGTCCTCGGAAATCCATTGTTCCCTCGGCCCTTTAGCGACTTCTTTAACGTGGCTGCAAGCCGGCCGGCCAAATCACCACGGATCATTTGATAGCGCGAGGAGGACCGCGCGGTCAATGAAAAAGGATTCGACGGCGTCTAGGCGGCCCCTCATCCCGCTGCCGCGACCTTCTCCCCGCAAGCGGGGCGAAGGGATGAGCGGCACTCTTCCAGTCCCCCGCGCCCTGCTTGCGGGAGATTGGGTCATGGTGAGGGGGCAGCCCTTGTCCGTCGTTCTGCCTTATCCCCGAAACGCAGTGACCTCGATCTCGATCAGCATTTCCGGGCGGATGAGGTCGCAGACGATCATCGTTGCGGCCGGGCGGATCTCGCCGAAGGTCTCGCCGAAGATCGGGAAGACGCGGTCGGCAAAGCTCGCATCGGTGACGTAGTAGTGGTTGCGCACGACGTCCGACAGCGAGAAGCCGGCTTCCTTCAGGGCGCCTTCGATCGTCTTCAGGCAGTTGCGCGCCTGCTCCTCCACCGTTTCCGGCATGGTCATGGTCGCATAGTCGTAGCCGGTCGTGCCGGAGACGAAGCACCAGTCGCCTTTCGCGACGGCACGCGAATAGCCTGCCGTCTTTTCGAAAGGCGAGCCGGACGAGATGAGCTTGCGGGTCATCCGGCAGCTCAGGCCCAGGGGCGGGAAGCGGCGGTCGCCTTCTCGTAATTGTCGATGGAACCGCCCTTTTCGAGCGTGAGGCCGATATCGTCGAGGCCGTTCAGCAGGCAGTGGCGCTTGAAGGCATCGACCTCGAACTTGATCGAGCCGCCGTCCGGACCGGTGATCTCCTGCGCTTCGAGATCGACCGTGAGAATGGCATTGGAGCCGCGGCTGGCGTCATCCATCAGCTTGTCGAGGTCTTCCTGGCTGACGACGATGGGCAGGATGCCGTTCTTGAAACAGTTGTTGTAGAAGATGTCGGCGAAGGAGGTCGAAATGACGCAGCGGATGCCGAAATCGAGAAGCGCCCAAGGCGCATGCTCGCGCGAGGAGCCGCAGCCGAAATTGTCGCCTGCGACGAGAATCTTGGCGTTCTGGTAGGCAGGCTTGTTGAGGACGAAGTCCGGATTGGGGGTGCCATCCTCGTTGTAGCGCGCCTCGGCGAAAAGCCCCGTGCCGAGACCGGTGCGCTTGATCGTCTTCAGGTAATCCTTCGGAATGATCATGTCCGTGTCGATGTTGACGACGGGCAGGGGAGCGGCAACGCCGGTGAGCTTGACGAACTTGTCCATGACTTGGCCTTCGATTTCAGCGGAAATGTTCGAGAAGCGTTTAGATCAGTTTTGCGCCGAAATGAAGGAGAATCTGCTTTCATGGAGCGGGAGGCGGGCGGAAAACCGCTTCACAACTTGCCTTATCCCGCTTCGGGCAATCCGATCCTAAAGATCGATGATCGTCCCGCGCCCGTCGTTCCATACCCGCATCTCGCGCTGAGTGCTTCCCGGATTGGCGCGTGCGCGCGCACGAGCCTGCACGGGCCGTCCGTTGAGTTTGGCGGCGATCGCGCTGCCGACGGCAATGATGGCGGCGATCCCGGCGAGCGCCAGGGCCAGCGAGGCGGTGAACACGAAGGCCACGAGCGTGATGGTGATGGCGGCGGCCGTGAAGAGAACAGAGCGGATGCTTTGCATGATTGTCACCTTTCTGTTCGGCATGTGGGTGCTGGCCACGCCGCTTGCAAGAGGGTCCGCTCGTCTCGTCTTGCGCAAAGGTTGAAAGGCAGGCACAACGAACGGCATGACAGGGAACGGCATGAGAGCGATCGACCATCATCCCGTGCGGCTGCGCCGCTCGGTGCTTTCGGTTCCGGCCGACAATCAGCGCGCACTCGCCAAGGCTTGTGAACTGGCGGCGGACGCCGTGATCTTCGACCTCGAGGATTCCGTCTCGCCGGACCGCAAGGCTGCGGCGCGCGATGCCCTCGTCCGGCATCTTGCCGGCAACCGGCCGCAGGGCGAAACGGTCATCCGCGTCAATGCGGCGGGCTCGGGCTTCGGCGAGGCCGATCTCGCAGCGGCTCTTGCCGCGCGGCCCGATGCCATCCTCCTGCCCAAGGTCGAAAGCCCCGCCGATATTCAAGGCGCGCTCGATTGGCTTTCGGAAAGGGATGCGCCGGATGAGCTGAGGCTCTGGGCGATGATCGAGACGCCGCGGGGGGTCGTGAACGGGCCGGCGATCGCCGAGACCGGCCGCACCTCCGGCGGCCGGCTGGACTGCTTCGTCGTCGGGCTGAACGATCTTCGCAAGGAGACGGGCGTGCCCGCCCTTTCGGGCCGGACCTATCTCGTTCCGTGGCTGATGCAGATCCTTCTTGCCGCGCGCGGCAGCGGGCTCGACGCCATCGACGCGGTCTTCAACGATTTCCGCGATCCGGAAGGGTTCGAGGCGGAGTGCCGGCAGGGACGCGACATGGGCTTTGACGGCAAGATGCTGATCCACCCGGCGCAGATCGATGCGGCCAATCGGCATTTCGCCGCGGACGAGGCTGCGGTCGAGGAGGCGCGCGCGATCATCGAGGCCTTTGCCTTGCCGGACAATTCCGGAAAGGGTGTCATCAACCTTCATGGGCGGATGGTCGAGCGCCTCCATCTCGAACAGGCGATGAAGATCGCCGCCAAGGCGGACATCATCGAAAAACGAAAGGCAAAATCTTGAAGCTCTATCGCTTTCTCACCGGCCCCGACGATGCCTCCTTCTGCCACAAGGTGACGGCGTCATTGAACCAGGGGTGGACGCTGCACGGTCCGCCGACCTACGCCTTCAATGCCGACACCCAGCACATGCAGTGCGGCCAGGCGGTGGTGAAGGAAGTGGAGGGCAAGGATTATCATCCCGACATGAAGCTGTCGGAGCAGTAGGGATCGTTTCGGGTCAGACTTGCCCCCGCGCACAGGGATGAGGAAATCAGGCAGGAGCGGCGGGTATCCGAATCTCAACAGGCCTCAGCCGCCCACGTGTTCCACGCTTTCCTCGATCCGCTCCATGTCGTCGTCCGACAGACCGAAATGGTGGCCGATCTCGTGGATCAGCACATGGGTGATGATATCGCCGAGCGTTTCCTCGTTTTCGGCCCAGTAGTCGATGATCGGGCGGCGGTAGAGGGTGATGCGGTTCGGGAACTCCCCGGTTTCCATGGTGAAGCGTTCACCGAGGCCGCGGCCTTCGAACAGGCCCAGCAGGTCGAACGGCGTTTCGAGCGCCATGTCTTCGAAGACATCGTCGCTTGGAAAGTCGGCGATTTCGATCGTGAGATCCGTCGTCAGCTTGCGGAATTCCTCAGGCAGGTGGCTGTAGGCTTCAAACGCGAGCTGTTCGAATACGGTAAGCGACGGTGCGTGGCGTTCCCGCCAATCATCGGTTTGGTCAATGCGGGCCATGGGCACTCCTTGTTGCCCCTCATATAGCGATTTTGCCTTTGTTTTTCGAGTGATGAATTCTATCCCGAGAAGAAAGAGGAATATATTCTCAACATTGGTTGTTGACTCTTGAGGGCAGCTCTGGAATCCATAAGAACATAACATGAACATGCAGATGGAGCTGACCGTCATGGCCGGAAACGCCGTGCAACGGCAAACCGTTCTTTCCCTTCGCGAGACCATTGCGCGGATTGAAGATCGCGGGGTGCCGGGATGCGTCCGGTCGGCCAAGACGGCCGACCCTGCCGGCTTTCGCCGCGGCAAGGAGGAGGCCACGCGCCGCAAGATCCTGCCGCTCGGCGTCCCGCAATTCGATGAGGTCCTCCAGGGCGGGTTGCCGCTCGAGGGCATGATGGAAATCCGCAATGCCGAAACCCGGGATGCGGGCGCGGCCGCCGGTTTCGTGGCGGCGCTTGCGGTGCTCTATCAACGGCAGAAGAAGGAGAATGGCCGTCTGGCCCCGGTCCTTTGGATCAGCCAGACGCTTGCTGCCTGTGAGGCGGGTCAGCCTTATGCGCCGGGCCTCAAGGCCTATGGACTCGATGCCGAGCGCTTCCTCTTCGTTTCGGCGCGCACGGTGAAGGATGCGCTGTGGATCGCAGAGACGGCGCTTTCGGTACCGGTCTTCGCCGTGGTCGTTCTGGAAATCCGCGGCAACCCTGCCTGTCTCGCCCTGAGCGAGAGCCGGCGTCTGCATGTGAGGGCCCGGGCGGGCGGCGTGCCTCTTCTCGTCTTGCGTCAGGCGGGCGAGGAGGAGGCGAGCAGCGCCTTCTTCCGGCTCCAGGTCAAGCCGGCACCGGCCGGCGAACGTCCTCTTCCCGATGGTTCGGTGCTTTGCGGCAGCATCGGCCATCCCGCCTTTCACCTCCTTGTCGAAAAAAGCAGGCGCCAAGCCTCCGACGACATCTTTCTCGAATGGAACGCCCATGACCGCCGCTTCTACTCACTCGATGAGCGCCGGAGCGCCGCTCTTCAGACAAACGATGAGCCAACGGATCCTGTCGATCCACTTTCCGCATCTGCCGACCGACCGCGTCGCGCGCAGCCGATGGGGCGCCTCCTGGCTTTCGCGCGGGCGTCCTGACCATCCGCCCGTCGTCTTCGCCGCCAAGATCGACAATGCCATGCGG
This sequence comes from Sinorhizobium meliloti, assembly GCF_017876815.1. Classification (NCBI taxonomy): domain Bacteria; kingdom Pseudomonadati; phylum Pseudomonadota; class Alphaproteobacteria; order Hyphomicrobiales; family Rhizobiaceae; genus Ensifer; species Ensifer meliloti. The sequence goes on from NZ_JAGIOS010000001.1 coordinate 1,551,846, forward strand.
CTCGTTGCGCTCGATACTTTTGCAGAGCGTATCGGCCTGAAGCGCGGCCAGGGGGCGGCGGAGGCCCGCGCCATGTGTCCCTCGCTCGACGTGATCGCCGCCGATCCGGCCGCCGACCAGGCCTTCCTGGAGGCGCTTGCCGACTGGTGCGACCGCTATACGCCGCTCGTGGCACTCGACGGCACGGATGGCCTGTTCCTCGACATCACCGGCTGCGCCCATCTTCATGGCGGCGAAAAGGCGCTCATCAGCGATGTCCTGTCGCGTCTTTTCTCTCTCGGCGTCGAGGCGCGGGCGACCGTCTCCTCCGCAGCCGGGCTTTCCTGGGCTGTCACCCGTTACGGCGATGCCGACGTCATTGCGCCCGGGGATGGAGACCCGGTGCTGGCACCCTTGCCGGTCGCCGCGCTGCGATTGCCGGCGGACACCGCGGCCGCACTCGAACGGGTCGGGCTGAAACAGATCGGCGACCTTCTCGAAGCGCCGCGGGCGCCGCTCGCCCGCCGCTTCGGCTCCTCCCTTCTCCTCAGGCTCGATCAGGCGAGGGGCTTCGAGGACGAGCCGCTTTCGCCCCGGCTGCCCGTGCCGAGCTTCTCCGCCGAACGCCGGCTCGCCGAGCCGCTGCAGGACGAGGAACACATTCTCGAACTGACCCGTCACCTCGCCAGGGATGTCCGCTCCTCGCTGGAGCGACATGGCGAAGGCGGGCGGCTCTTCGAGCTCCTCCTGTTCCGCGTCGACGGCCGGGTATTCCGCGTTCGAGCCCATGCGGCCGTGCCCTTGAACGATGCCGTCCGCATCGCCGCCCTCTTTCGCGAGCGGCTGCAGGCGGTTCATGACGATCTCGATGCCGGATATGGTTTCGAAATCGTCCGGCTCTCGGTCCTCAGAAGCGAAAGGCTCGATCCGGCGCAGCAGGATTTTTCCGGCGCCCCCGACGAAAGCCAGCCGCTCGCGGCCTTCGTCGACAAGGTCTCCGCCCGTTTCGGGCCCGGTTGCCTGATGCAGGCGACCCTTGCCGAAAGCCATCTGCCGGAACGGGCGGGCGGATTTGCCGCCGTGACGGACGTGGCCGCGGTCCTGAGGACGGCTGCCCTTGAAGAGAAGGCTTTCCCCGAGAACCGTCCGCTTCGGATTTTCGCGCATCCCGAACCGGTGGAGGCGACGGCGGAAGTGCCCGAGGGTGCGCCGCGCAGCTTCAACTGGCGCAAGACCCGCTACCGCGTCGCCCGTGCCGAAGGGCCGGAGCGCATCGCCGCCGAATGGTGGATCGACGGGGAGGATCATCCGACGCGGGATTATTTCCGGATAGAGGATCAGGAGGGCCGCCGCTTCTGGCTGTTTCGCGAAGGTCTCTACGGAAGGGAGACCGCCTCGCCCCGCTGGTTCATGCACGGAGTTTTCGCATGAGCGCGGATGCTGTCTTCTGCGAGCTCGGTGCGCGCACGAATTTCTCCTTTCTCGAAGGGGCGGCGCCGGCCGAGGAGATGGTCGTATTCGCCAAGAAGGCGGGGCTTGCCGGTCTCGGCATTGCCGACCGCAACAGCGTCGCCGGCGTCGTCAGGGCTCATGCCAAGGCGAAGGTGGAGGGCTATCCCTTCCAGCCGGGCGCCCGCCTGGTTTTTGCCGACGGCACGCCGGACATTCTCGCTTATCCGAAGAACAGGCGGGGCTGGGGGCATCTCTGCCGCCTGCTCAGCGCCGGTAACCTGCGCTCGAAGAAGGGCGACTGCACGCTCCATCTCGCCGACCTGCTCGAATGGCAGGAGGAGCTTCTTCTGATCGTCATGCAAGGCGAAGGGCGGCCGGAACCGGAGAGCCTGGAAGTGCTGCTCGGGACATTGAAGGAGCATGCGGGCAACCGGCTCTATCTCGGACTGGCGCCGCATTATGACGGTTTCGACCGGCATGATTTTGCCGTTCTGGCCGCAATTGCCCGAAAGGCCGGCATCGGGTTGCTCGCCACCAATGACGCGCTCTATCACGATCCGCATTACAGGCCGCTCGCGGATGTCGTCACCTCCATCCGGGAGCATGTGCCGATCGCCGGCGCCGGTTTCCTTCTGCAGAAGAATGCCGAAAGGCATCTGAAGGGCCCAAGGGAAATGGCCAGGCTTTTCAGCGACTATCCCGAGGCGATCGCCAATACCCGGAAATTTTTCCGCGAGCTCGCCTTCAGCCTCGACGAGCTCAGCCACCAATATCCGGATGAAAACGCCGATGGCGAGACGCCCGCCGAAAGCTTGCGGCGGCTCGTCGCGGAAGGTGCGGCGGAGCGCTATCCCGAAGGCGTGCCGGAAAAGGTGATGCGCCAGATCGACTATGAGCTCGAGCTCATCCACGACAAGAAATACGAGCCTTATTTCCTGACCGTCCACAAGCTCGTGAAATTTGCCCGCAGCGTGAATATTCTCTGCCAGGGGCGGGGCTCGGCGGCCAATTCCTCGGTCTGCTTCTGCCTCGGCATCACCGATGTCGATCCGCAGAAATTCACCCTGCTGTTCGACCGATTCCTGTCGAAGGATCGCGACGAGCCGCCCGATATCGATGTCGACTTCGAGCACGAGCGGCGCGAAGAGGTGATCCAGTATATCTACAGGACTTACGGCAAGGAGCATGCGGGCCTGACCGCCGCGGTGATCAGCTATCGCTCGCGCTCCGCCGGGCGCGAGGTCGCCAAGGCCTTCGGCCTTTCGGAAGACGTTCAATCGGCTCTCGTCAGTTCGATCTGGGGCTGGGGCACCTCGCCTTTCACCGAGGAGCAGGCGAAAGGGGCGGGGCTCGACGCGGCGGACCCTCTCACCAGGCGCGTGCTTGCCTATGCCAGTCTGCTCATGAATTTTCCGCGCCACCTCTCGCAGCATGTGGGCGGCTTCGTGATTACCCGCGACAGGCTCGACGAGGTCGTGCCGATCATGAACACGGCCATGCCCGACCGCTACATGATCGAATGGGACAAGGACGATCTCGATGAGCTGAAGATACTGAAGGTCGACGTGCTGGCGCTCGGCATGCTGACCTGCCTTGCCAAGGGTTTCAAGCTTCTGGAAGCGCATTACGGCGAGCCGATAACGCTGGCCGAAATCTACCAGGATCATCGGGACGCGGTTTACGACATGATCTGCCGCGCCGATACGGTCGGCGTCTTCCAGATCGAAAGCCGGGCGCAGATGAGCATGCTGCCGCGCCTGCAGCCGCGCGAAATGTACGATCTGGTGATCGAGGTAGCGATCGTTCGCCCCGGCCCCATCCAGGGCAATATGGTGCATCCCTATCTGAAACGGCGCGAAGCCCAGCGCAGGGGCGAGGCGGTCGTGTATCCCAGCCCGGAGTTGAAGGCGGTCCTGGAAAGGACGCTGGGCGTGCCGCTGTTCCAGGAGCAGGCGATGCAGATCGCGATCACAGCGGCCGGTTTTTCGCCCAGCGAGGCCGACCGCCTGCGCCGCGCCATGGCCACCTTCAAGCGGACCGGTACGATCCACACCTTCGAGCGGAAGATGGTGGAGGGCATGGTCGCGAATGACTACGAGAGGGAATTCGCCGAGCGCTGCTTCAACCAGATCAAGGGATTCGGCGAATACGGCTTCCCCGAAAGCCATGCTGCCTCCTTCGCCTCTCTCGTCTATGCCTCGGCCTGGCTCAAGACCTATTATCCGGACATCTTCTGCGCCGCGCTCCTGAACGCACAGCCGATGGGTTTCTATGCGCCGGCGCAACTGGTGCGCGATGCCCGTGAACACGGGGTCAGAATGCTGCCGGTCGATATCAATCATTCGGATTGGGATGCCCTGCTCGAAGGCGAGGGCGCCTTCGACAAGAATGCTGTCCACCCGCGCCACGCCAGCATGCGGGAGGTGATCAAAACCCGGAAGGCCGTGCGGCTGGGCTTCCGGCTGGTCAAGGGCCTGAAGCAGACGGATATGAAGGCGCTCGTCGCGCGCCGGGGGGAGGGATACCGCTCCGTTCATGACCTGTGGCTTCGATCAGGGCTCTCCCGCTCCGTTCTGGAGCGTCTTGCGGATGCCGATGCCTTCCGGTCGATAGGCCTCGACCGGCGGGCGGCCCTCTGGGCGGTAAAGGCGCTCGACGAGCAGTCGGCGGTGGAGCGATTGCCGCTTTTCGAGGGGGCGGGTTCCGACGATCTGCAGATCGAGCCCAAGGTCGCTCTTCCCGATATGCCGGCAGGCGAACAGGTCATTCATGACTATCGCACCCTGACGCTCTCCCTGAAGGCGCACCCCGTTTCCTTCATGCGGGAGGATTTTTCGCGAATGGGTATCCTGCGCAGCCGGGATCTGGCGGCAACCGCAACTGGAAGATGGGTGACGGTGGCAGGCCTTGTACTGGTCAGGCAGCGGCCGGGCTCTGCCAATGGCGTCATCTTCATGACGATCGAGGACGAAACAGGGATCGCCAATATCATCGTCTGGGAAAAGACGTTCCAGAAATACCGGCGGCAGGTCATGGGATCGCGGCTTGTGAAAGTCCGCGGCCGCTTACAGAACCAGAGCGGCGTCATTCACGTGGTCGCCGATCATCTGGAGGATATAACGCCGATGCTTGGCCTGCTGCGCCGGGAGGCGCGGCGTTTCGGCGTCAACGACCGCGCGGACGGGGCCTTGCGGCCGAGCGCGGACGCCCGCGAAAAGAAAAAACTCCGGCAATTGCGCCTGGGCCTGCCCGCTCGCGCAGCGCCGGAGGGCGAGGCGGCCGCCCAGGTCGCGGAGGTCATGCCGAAGGGGCGCAATTTTCATTGAGCCCCAGTCGTTACGCGCATCGAAGTCCGCCTTGCGCTTGAGGCCTCCAGGGCGCCCCTGTGTAAAAATGTCGCAGGCACCGCTGCCGGAATTACAAGTCATGGAGGAAAAATCCTCTCCTTAGAATCGCCTAATGTAATGAAAATGCGATGATTTCCGTCAAGTTTAGAATCGCTCTAATGCATTCCTCAACCATATGGAGAAGAGTTTTTAGTTGACGGCAAATGTCCTCTTTTGCTTTATCGCAAAATCAGAGCGTTGCGTATGATGGACACGACGAAATGCTGGTTTGCAGTTGCAATTTCATCACCGAGAAAGAGATCGAGGACACGATCGTCGGCCTCCTCGACGAGGACTGTTGGCAGTTGATCGTGCCGGCGAAAGTCTATCATGCGATGGAAAAACGCGGCCGTTGCTGCGGCTGTTTTCCCAATGTCGTCGACATCATCATCCGCACCACCGAGCAATATCACGCCCGCCGCGACTCGACGGACGCCGATATATTTGATTTCATGACCCGCCTCAGACAATTCCATGAAGAAAACCGGAGGGCGGATCTTGAAAGGCGACGCAAAGGTCATCGAGCAGCTTAACGAAGCGCTCTATCTCGAACTCGGTGCCGTAAACCAGTACTGGCTGCATTACCGCCTTCTCGAAGATTGGGGCTATACGCTGCTCGCCAAGAAGGAGCGCGCCGAGTCGATCGAGGAGATGCACCACGCCGACAAGCTCGTCTCCCGCATCATCTTCCTCGAAGGCCACCCGAATCTGCAGACGGTCGCGCCGCTGCGCATCGGCCAGAACGTCAAGGAAGTCCTGGAAGCCGATCTTGCCGGCGAGTACGACGCGCGCACGGCCTATAAGAATTCCCGCGACATCTGTCACGCGGCCGGCGATTACGTCTCGATGAAGCTCTTCGAGGAACTGCTCGCCGACGAGGAGGGCCACATAGACTTCCTCGAAACGCAGCTCGATCTGCTCCGCAAGATCGGTGAGGAAAAATACGGCCAGCTCAACGCCGCTTCGGCCGACGAAGCCGAATAAGTTCCAACCTTCTCAAGGGGCGGCGAATTAAATCAGCCCCTCATCCGGCTGCCGCCACCTTCTCCCCGCCTGCGGGGAGAAGGGACACGCCGCTCTGCCTTGCCCCGCATTCGACGGCGGAAGAGGCCTGGCGTTTGCCGCTTGTCCCCTTCGCCCCGCTTGCGGGGAGAAGGTGGCCGGCAGGCCGGATGAGGGGCGACATGCCGGTCTTTTCTCTCACCGCACCAAATGCGAAAACGCAGCGACGACCTCTTCATAGGCCCTGCGCTTGAAGGGCACGATCGAGCCCGGAAGTTCGTGCATGGGCTTCCATTCCCAGGCGTCGAATTCCGGCTCGTGGCCGCCGGGCGGCGGGTTGATGGCGATCTCGCTCTCGTCGCCCTCGAAGCGGAAGGCGTACCAGCGCTGCCTTTGGCCGCGGTACTTGCCCTTGAGGCCGATCCCGATCAGGTGCGACGGAAGGTCGTAATGGATCCAGTCCGGCGCCTCTGCGAGGAGCGAGACCGAGCGGATGCCGGTCTCCTCGTAAAGTTCGCGACAGGCGGCCTCGAGCGGGTCCTCGCCCTCGTCGATGCCGCCTTGCGGCATCTGCCAGAGCTGCGGCGAACCGTCATATTCGGAATTGCCGACGGCGAGCCGGTGCCCGGCCCAGACAAGTCCCTGCCGGTTGAGAACCATGACGCCGACACATGGCCGATAGGGCAGATCCTCAGCCGTCATGACGCGCCCCTTATCCTTCCCCATATCGTCCTTCCTTTGCATGTTGCCGCGAGCCGTATGACCCGGTGGTCTACTGCGCTTAAATCAGTTTTGTTTCGGATCTTTGACGAGTGCGGCCACGCCGACCACCTCGATGCCCCGTCCGCCGGCTTCTTCGAACCATTCGGCAATGGCCGCCACGCTTTCATCGAAGGCGGAAGCAACCCCGATCGCGGTGCCGTTCCTCCGCGCGATCCGCTCCAGCTCGTCCAGCCTGCGCAGGACGGCATTGCGGCTGAGTTCGCCATCGAGCACGAGATCGGCAAAACCGTGCGGCACCTCGAAGGCCCCGGCGAGCGTTCCCGAGAGCGATTGCGCCGACGTCCCGTCGTCCAGGAACAGAAGGCCCCGCTTGCCGAGATCGCGCATGACCGGCTCGAGCGCATCCGCATTGGAGAGAAAACGGCCCCCGAGATAGTTCATGACGCCGGTGTAGTTGGTGATCTGTCCCATGCTGCGATGCAGTTCCGCAAGGTTCTTCCCGGCATCGGAAGAAACGCGCAGCGCGTGCGGGCCCGGATCGTTGGTGGCGTAATCGAATGGTTCCATCGGCACCTGCAGCAGGATCTCGTGGCCGTCACGCCTCGCCTCCTGCATCCAGCGCTGCAGGCTGTTTCCGGCCGCAGCGAAGGCGAGCGTCACTTCCGGCGGCAGATCGCGGATGGCGCGCTGCGTGCCCGTCTGGCTGAGGCCGAGGCCGCCGACGACGATGGCGATCCGCGTTCCGCGCGCGCCGGACCAGGGGCGCGCATACTGCTCCATCGGCCTCAGCCCGTCCGGGCCGATGACCGGCAGGCGGCCTTCGGGGCGGTCTTCCAGCAGGCTTTCATTCGGAAGGGCTGCCATGCGGGGGTCCTGTCCGCGCGTCGCCTCGACATCGATCAGTGCGGGGCCGCCGGTTTCGCGCGAACGCGGCGTGTATTTCCTGACCGTCGCGCCATCATCGGTCAGAACGTCCTCGACATGTGCGCCGGAGAGAGCACCGCTCCGGTGGAGCGCCCCGGGCCCGTTGCCTTGGCCCTCTGAGGATGGCGCTGGTTCGGTGGCGAGGGTTGCTTCGGTCGCTGCGGGCATTGCAGGCGAACGGGTCTGGTGACCGGGAGAAAGGGCGCTCCATGCCGAGATACCGATGACCGCAAGGGCTCCCAGACCGAGGCCGCAATAGCGCAGGACGCGACCGAGATCGCGCTTGCGTGCCGGGCTCTCCTTCCGGTTCTGGCCCAGGGGGGCATTGAGGTCAGTTGCCAAACGGGGCCTCGGTCGAGCTTCGATCCTGGCGCGAATCGCCGCTGGCCATGACGATGGACTTGAAGGAGGCCAGAATCATCGCACATGCGGCTGCATGCCGATGGATAATATAAAGGCGCCGGGTTGAACAGCCCGGCGCCTCCTTGATTCATGTTGCCCAGAACTCTGCGGGTGAGGGGGGCTATTCCTTCAGCTGCGCCTGTTCCGGATTGGCCGGGAAGGACGGATCCGTCTTCTTGCCGCGCAACAGGTCGAACGCATAGTTCAGCTGAATGTCGTCCTTGGTTTCCGGCGGCACGTAAGCTACCGAGCCGGAGCCCTCTTCGGTCTCTTCCTGGCCCGGAATGTGGCCGCGCAGATCGGATTCGCCCTGCGCTTCCACCTTGCCCAGAAGCTCGGGCGGCAGCGGCTGCTCCACCTTGATGTCAGGCGTGATGCCGGTGCCCTGGATCGACTTGCCGGACGGCGTGTAATAGAGCGCCGTCGTCAGACGCAGCGCGCCGGCGTCGCCAAGCGGGATGATCGTCTGCACCGAACCCTTGCCGAAGGAGCGCGTGCCGAGAACGGTGGCGCGCTTCAGGTCCTGGAGAGCGCCGGCCACGATTTCCGACGCGGATGCCGAACCGCCGTTGACGAGCACGACGACGGGCTTGCCGCCGGCCAGATCGCCCGGGGTCGCATTGAAGCGGCGGGTTTCATCCGGATTGCGGCCGCGGGTCGAAACGACCTCGCCACGCTCCAGGAATGCGTCCGAGACATTGATCGCCTGGTCGAGCAGGCCGCCCGGATTGAGGCGCAGGTCGAGAACATAGCCCTTGAGCTTGTCCGCGGGAACTTCCGCCTGGATCTTCTCGATGCCCTTCTTCAGGTCTTCGAAGGTCTTCTCCGTAAACGAGATGACCCTGAGATAGCCGACATCTCCTTCGACACGGACCTTCACCGCGCGTACTGCGATCACGTCGCGTACGATCGTCAGCTCGATCGGCTTTTCGGCTCCCTTGCGCAGGATCGTCAGCTTGATCGGCGTGCCGACGGCACCGCGCATCTTGTCGACCGCTTCCTCGAGCTTGAGGCCGCGGACGTCCTGACCGTCGATCTTCGAGATGAAATCGCCTGCGAGCACACCGGCGCGCGCGGCGGGCGTGTCGTCGATCGGACTGGTCACCTTGACGAGATCTTCCTCCATGGTGACCTCGATGCCGAGGCCGCCGAACTCGCCGCGCGTCTGGGTGCGCATATCTTCGGCGTCGGTCGAATTCATGTAGCTCGAATGCGGGTCGAGAGACGTGAGCATGCCGTTGATCGCGTTCTCGATCAGCTTGTCGTCCTGCGGCGGCGTCACGTATTGCGCGCGCACGCGCTCGAAGACGTCGCCGAAGATCGCCAGTTCGCGGTATGTCGACGAATTTGCTGCCACGGCCGGCATGGTTGCCGAGTAGACGACGCCCATCGCCGTCGCGCCCATCAGCGCCCCGACCAGGACAAGTGAAGCTCTACGTATCATTTCGCGCCCTTCCAACCTCTGCTGCGGTCCACCACGGTCGGGAATCAACCGGCTTCCCGTCTTTTCTGAATTCAATGTAAAGCGTTGGCCTGTCGGTTTCCAGCGCCAAGGCCGCCGCACTCGCCACTCTTTTTGCACCCATCGCCGCCACCGGCTCTCCGGCCACGACGAATTGCCCCGGCCGGACGCTGACGTTCTCCATGCCGGCGAGCACGATATGATACCCGTCGCCGGCATTGAGAATGATCATCTGCCCGTAGCTGCGGAAACTCCCGGCATAGACGATCCACCCGTCCGCCGGCGTGGTCACCAGCGCGCCTGCATTGGTCTCGAGCATGATCCCCTGCAGCGAATGCCCTGTTCCGTCCGCGTCGCCAAAACGGCGCACAAGCGAACCCGCAACGGGATAAGCCAGCCGCTCCCGCAGCTCGGAAAAGACATATGCCGGCGCAATGCGGTTTTTGTCGGGCACCGCACTCCTGGCGAGCTCCCGCGCAGCCTCGCGTTCGGCCTCGCTCATGCGGCGGCGTTCCTCCTCCTCGGCGCGGGCGGCGGCGGCCGCTTCGCGCACGGAGGAGATCTCGTTTTCGAGCGATGAGATCAGGCCCCCGAGGTTCTCCGCCTGCAGGGCGAGTTCCTCGGCCTTGCGCTGTTCGGCCGCCAAATCGGCCGCATTGCGTTGCCTCAGCTTCTCCTTTTCGGCAACGAGCATCGACATGCGCCGCTCTTCCTCGAGCCGGGCGGTCATTGCCGCGGTCAGTTCCTCGCGTTCCCTGGCGATGCCGCTGCGGATATCCGCAAGCGCCTTCAGGTCGGCGACGAGGCTGTCGGTCTGCTCGCGTATTTCGGGAACGACGGCGCCGAGCAGAATGGCGCTGCGGACGGAGCCGAGCGCATCCTCCGGGGTCACGAGGATTGCCGGCGGCGGATTGCGGCCCATGCGCTGGAGGGCGGCGAGCACTTCGGCCAAAAGGCCGCGGCGGGCGCGCAGCGAGCGCCGCACCACATCCTCCTTGACGCGCAGATCGCCGAGCGTTCTTTCGCCGTCTGAAATCCGGCGTTCGAACTCCTGCCGCTTGGCTGCCGAATCCACGAGGGCGTCACGCAGGGTCTCGTTGCTCTTGTCGATCTCGGCAATCGTCTTTTCGAGTGCCTCGGAGCGATCCCGCGAGAGCGTGATCGTCTTCGACAGCGCCTCGAGCTCGCTCGCGGTACTGTCGCGCCGGACCGCCAGATCGGCAGCCGGATCCGGCGGCGCCGCCTTGGCGGCCCCCGCATCGGCGGGCGCCTGAGCCGCAGTCGGCCCGATCACCGACAGGAAGAGCGCCGCAACCGCAGCGCCGCGGCGGATCCGCCGCGCGCCGGATAGCAAACCGGCTCTGTTCGTTGGAGGTTTCATCCAGTCTCGTAAGTCCAAAAGTTAGGAGACCCTAATCCGATTTGGCCGGGCACACCAATACATATTCTCGTTATTGGCGGGGAGGGGCCGTCTTCGACCCGTGGTCTACGCCCGATGATAAGGATGTCCCGAAAGGATCGTCACGGCGCGATAAAGCTGTTCGGCGATGAGGATGCGCACGAGCTGGTGCGGCCAGGTCATCTTGCCGAGGTTGAGCACGGCGTCGGCGCGGGCGTGGAGTGCGGGATCGAGTCCGTCGGCACCGCCGATCGCTATCATCAGATCGCGCTTGCCGCTGTCTCTTAAGGTACCGAGCAGGCGCGCGAAGGCTTCCGAGTCGAGCGCCTTGCCGCGCTCATCGAGCAGCACGAGCAGGCTGCCGTCGGCGAGCGCTTTTTCAAGCTGGCCGGCTTCCTCGCGTTTGCGCGTCTCCGCATTGGCGGCGCGGCTTTCGGCGGTCTCCACGACGCGGGCCAATTCGAGGCCGACGGCCGGGCCGGCCTTGGCGAACCGGTCGAGATAGCGGCCCGCGAGATCCTTTTCCGGCCCCGCCTTGAGGCGGCCGACTGCGAAAAGTCCGATACGCATGACCCGATCCGTCCCCGCCGGTGCCGATCGGAAATTATCGACCGGCAAAATTCTTGCCGCCATCCGCCTTATCGGCGATGGCAACCGCGTGTCACCTTCGGCACCGGCCGCCGCTCCGTCCTGAGTCGATGGTCAGGATCGGGCGACGTGTCTCAGTGCAGGGTACCGTCTTCGATCTCGGGAGCCGCCCACATCTTTTCGATGTTGTAGAACGCCCGGATCTCCGGCCGGAAGATGTGAACGATCACATCGCCGGTGTCGATCAGTACCCAATCGCCACCCTCAAGACCTTCGACGCGAGCCCTGCCGAGGCCGTCGTCCTTCAGGTCCGTGATCAAGTGGTCGGCAATGGCCATCACATGCCTGTTCGATCGCCCGGAGACGACGACCATGAAGTCTCCCAGCGCCGATTTTCCGGCAATGTCGATGGTAACGATATTTTCTGCCTTCGAGTCCTCTAGGCTTTCGAGGACCAGTTGAAGCGCACGGACAGCGGCTTCGTCGCTCGATTCCGTGCTGCGCGGGAATGCGGATGCCGCAAATCCCTTGGCGTGTGCTGTTGTCAGGGTTTTTCCTTTCCAAATGAACAGAACAGGCACGTTCGATTCGAAATATTTCTTCGAACCGTACCTAAATGTAGGCATCAAACCTATACGGTTTCAAGACACGAGATCCGAATTACGGGAATTCACCCGGATTTGGCCGAACGAAGCGCCGTCGAGCTCAAGCCCGAACGGGGGCCGTGAATGAAGGTCCAGGCGGGCGCGCGGCGGAAAGCGAGGGTTCCCGCATCATCCTCGTCGACGCGGGCGCTGCTGAAAGCCCTCGCCATCGGCGAGGACAGATAGGCAAGGGTCGATCCCGGCCGGTCGACGACGGCGATCGGGAAAGTGGCGACGATCTTGCGCCAGTCCTGCCAGCGGTGAAAGTTCTTGAGATTGTCGGCGCCCATGACCCAGACGAAACGGACATCGCGGTTGCGGGCGCGGATCACTTCCAGCGTGCGGGCCGTGTAGCTCTGACCGAGCGCCTGCTCGAAAGCGGTCACCTTGATGCGCGGGTTGCGGGCGATCTTCTCGCTCATGGCGATACGTTCGCCAAGCGGCGCGAGATGGTTGCGGTCCTTGAGCGGATTGCCGGGCGTCACCATCCACCAGAGCTGGTCGAGCCCGAGCCGGCGCAATGCGGTCTCGGCGACGAGCGCATGCCCGTCATGCGGCGGATTGAAGGACCCGCCGAACAGGCCGACGGCCATGCCGGACTCGACATGCGGCATGCTGAGGTAGCGCGCATTCACTTCGCTCGGTGTCGTCAGGGCCGCACCTGTCCGGTGCCGCGCACACGATACTTGAACGAGGTGAGCTGCTCGACGCCGACGGGCCCGCGGGCGTGCATCTTGCCGGTGGCGATGCCGATCTCGCCGCCCATGCCGAACTCGCCGCCGTCGGCGAATTGCGTCGAGGCATTGTGCAGGAGGATCGCCGAGTCGATCTCTGAGAAGAATCGCTCGACCACCGCAGGGTCCTCGGCGATCACGGCTTCGGTATGGGCGGACGACCAGGTGTTGATGTGCTCGATCGCGCCGGAAATGCCGTCGACCAATCTCGCCGAAATGATCGCGTCGAGATATTCGGTCGCCCAATCCTCGTCGGTCGCAGCTTTCAGGCCGGGCATTACACTTGCGAGGTCATCGGAGGCGCGCACCTCGCAGCCGGCATCGACGAGCGCCTCGAGGAGGGGCTTTGCGAATTTCTCGGCGGCGTTGCGGTCTATCAGCAGCGTCTCGGCGGCGCCGCAGATGCCGGTCCGGCGCATCTTCGCATTGACGACGATCTTCTTCGCCATGTCGCGATCGGCCGACGCATCGACATAGATGTGGCAGAGACCTTCGAGATGGGCGAAGACCGGCACCCGCGCCTCGTTCTGGACGCGCGCGACCAGGCTCTTTCCGCCGCGCGGCACGATCACGTCGATCGCGCCGTTCAAGCCGGTGAGCATGGCGCCGACGGCAGCGCGGTCGGCGACCGGCACCATCTGGATCGCATCTTCCGGCAGGCCCGCGACCTTCAATCCCTCGGTCAGGCAGGCATGGATCGCCCGCGACGAGTGAAAGCTGTCGGATCCGCCCCGCAGGATCACCGCATTGCCTGCCTTGAGGCAGAGCGCGCCGGCATCCGCCGTGACGTTCGGACGGCTTTCATAGATGACGCCGATCACGCCGAGGGGCGTGCGCACCCGTTCGATGTGAAGCCCGTTCGGGCGGTCCCATTCGGAGATCACCTCGCCGACGGGGTCAATGAGTTCGGCGATCGCGCGGATGCCGTCCGCCATGTCGCGGATGCGGCTTTCCGTCAGCGTCAGCCGGTCGATGAAGGCGCTGGCGACGCCGCTTTCGCGCGCGTTTTCGAGGTCGAGCGCATTGGCGGCGAGGATTTCCGCGGTCCTTGTGACGATGACGCCTGCCATGGCGACGAGTGCCGCATGCTTGCGCTCGGCGCTTGCGGTCGCGAGCGGCCGGGCGGCCGCTTTGGCGCGGCGTCCGATCTCCAGCATCATCGCGTTGACGTCCTTGTCCTTTTCCACCGTCTCAAGCATGGAGCTTGCCCTTTCCCTCGTCGCTTTCCTCTACAAGGCGCGCGCCCGATGGAGCCGTCATGACCAGATCGTCGCGATGCACCATGGCGGTGCGGCCGGCATAGCCGAGGATGGCGGCGATCTCGGCCGACTTCTTGCCGGCGATCTGGCGCGCCTCGTCGGCATCGTAGCCGGCAAGACCGCGGGCGATCTCGCGGCCGGAAGCGCCGATTATCGCAATCGTATCGCCGCGGCTGAAGCTTCCCGTCACCTGCCGGACGCCGGCCGGCAGCAGGCTCTTGCCGGAACGCAGCGCCGTTTCCGCTCCGGCATCGATCGAGAGCGAACCGGCCGGCAGGAGCTGTCCGGCGATCCAGGTCTTGCGGGCGGTCACCGGAGAGCCTGATGGCGCGAACCAGGACGAGCGCGCGCCCGCCTCGATCGCGGCCAGCGGATGATCCGGCTTGCCGGAGGCGATGATCATCGCGCAGCCGGCAGTGGTTGCGATCTTGCCGGCGTCGATCTTGGTGCGCATGCCGCCGCGCGAAAGCTCGGAGGCAGCGCCGCCCGCCATCGCCTCGATTTCGGGCGTGATTTCGGCGACCGTTTCGAGGAAACGGGCGTTCGGATCGAGATGCGGCGGCGCGGTATAGAGCCCGTCGATATCCGAGAGCAGGACCAGGAGATCGGCGCCGACCATGGTCGCGACCCTCGCTGCCAGCCGGTCGTTGTCGCCATAGCGGATTTCTGTGGTCGCGACCGTGTCGTTCTCGTTGATGATCGGCACCGAGCCGAGCTTCAGAAGCTGACCGATCGTCGCGCGGGCATTGAGGTAGCGCCGGCGCTCCTCGGTGTCGCCCAGCGTCAGGAGGATCTGGCCGGCGACGATCGCATGGGTCGAGAGGCTCTCCGACCAGGCACGCGCCAGCACGATCTGGCCGACGGCGGCGGCCGCCTGGCTCTCTTCGAGCTTCAGCGCACCCGCCGGCAGGTCGAGCACCGTGCGTCCAAGCGCAATCGCTCCCGAGGAGACGACGAGCACTTCCACGCCCTTGGCCCTGAGGGCCGCAATGTCGGCGCAGAGCGCGTCGAGCCAGCTCTTCTTCAGCCCGGTCCTGCGGTCGACGAGGAGTGCCGAGCCGATCTTGATGACGACCCGGCGGTAATTCTCGAGCGCTTTGCGGGCCTTGGTCATGCTTAAGCTTCCTCTTCGCCCGCCTTGGCCGCGGCGATGACGCTGCGCAATGCTCTCAGCGCCTCCGTCATACCCTTGTTGGTCACGGCGGAGATGAGGAGCGGCGGCGTGCCGCAGGCTTTTCCGAGCGCCTTGGCCTTCGCCTTCAATTCCTCCTCGTCCAGCACGTCGATCTGCGACAGCGCCACGATCTGGGGCTTCTCCTCGAGCCCGCCGCCATAGGCCTCGAGCTCGTGCTTCACGGTCTTGTAGGCCTTGGCGACATCCTCTTCCTGCGCGGAGACGAGATGCAGCAGCACCCGGGTGCGCTCGACATGGCCGAGAAAGCGGTCGCCGATGCCCACGCCCTCATGCGCGCCTTCGATCAACCCCGGAATGTCGGCGATGATGAATTCCTTTTCATCGATGGTCGCAACGCCGAGATTGGGATGCAGCGTCGTGAAGGGATAATTGGCGATCTTCGGCCGAGCCCGGGTGCAGGCGGCGAGAAAGGTCGACTTGCCGGCATTCGGCAGGCCGACGAGACCGGCATCGGCAATCAGCTTCAGCCGCAGCCAGATCGTCTTCTCCTCGCCCTCGAGGCCCGGATTGGCCCAGCTCGGCGCCTGGTTGGTGGAGGACTTGAAATGCGCGTTGCCGAAGCCGCCATTGCCGCCGGCGGCGAGCCGGTAGCGCTGCCCTTCCGCCACCATGTCGACGATCAGCGTCTCGTTGTCTTCCTCGAAGATCTGGGTGCCGACCGGCACCTTCAGCGTCACGTCGCCGCCCTTTGCGCCGGTGCGGTTGCGGCCCATGCCGTGCGTGCCGGTCTTGGCCTTGAAATGCTGCTGATAGCGGAAGTCGATGAGCGTATTGAGGCCGTTGACGGCTTCCACCCAGACATCGCCGCCGCGGCCGCCGTCGCCGCCGTCGGGGCCGCCGAACTCGATGAACTTCTCGCGGCGGAAGGAAACGGCGCCCGCGCCGCCATCCCCTGACCGGATATAGACTTTCGTTTCGTCGAGGAATTTCATCGGTTCGCCATTTCTACGTGATCGCTTCAAGTTGAGGACGGAATGCGGGGCAGCCCGCGCACGTTCCCGATCCCGCTCTGCTTTTGCGCCATCGATATAGGCGCTTCCGGCAGAGGTCAAAGATTATCGACATGAAGAACCCCGCCAGGAGCGGTACTGGCGGGGTTCCGTATCCGTTCAGTCCGGGCGGCGCAGGTCCTCGGCCGCAAGCCGGGTTTCGATATGCGCGACCATCGCATTGCGGGCGAGCGCATAGATCTGGCTGCAGCCGGTGATCCGGAAGCCGAGTTTCTCCTGCACCTTGAGCGAGGCCGGATTGTCGGCGAAGACGCCCGAATGCAGCACCGTTTCCGGCATGCGGCGGAAGAATCGTTCGACCGCGGCATGGACCGCCTCGCTCGCCAGCCCCTTGCCCCAGTAGAACCGGTTCAGCCAGTAGCCGACATGCCATTGGCCGTGCCGGAGTTCGATGCCGATGCAGCCGATATGGACGTCGTCGCCCGGGGTGGTGATGGCGAGCGTCCAGTCCGGCAGCATATCGGCCGTCTGGCGGTTGAGCCAGTCGAGCGCATCCTGGTGGTGGTAGGGCGCCGGAACGCGCGAAAGCATCCGCGCCACCTGGAAATCGCCGAGCGACTCGGCGATGGCGGCCGCATCGGAAAGCCGGTGCGGCCGCAGCCGCAGCCGTTCCGTTTCGATGACCGGCGCCGGGCCGGGGCCGGGGCGGGCGACGGCCCGGGCGCGCTCCGTGACCAGGGCGTTCATCGGACACCTCCCCAGCTTCTTAAGGAGACCCAGGTCTTGCGGTCGAGCCTGTACCATTCGACCGGGACCATGCCGCCGAGCGCCAGGCTGCCGACCATGCCGGAACCCTGGAACTGAAAGCCGCACTTCTGGATGACCCGGCGCGACGCGATGTTCATGACCCGGCAGCGCGCATCGATCTGGTCGATGTCGCGGGTGCGGAAGGCCATGTCGGTCAGGGTCTGTGCCGCCTCGGTCGCATAGCCCTGGTTCCAGTAGGGCTCGCCCAGCCAATAGCCGAGCTCGACGGTCCTTTCGTCGGCGTGCGGCTCGACACCGCAGCAGCCGAGGAATGCGCCATTGTCCGCTTTCGTGATCGCGTAGACGCACTTGCCAATCGTGCCGGCTTTTGCGCGTCGCACGAAATCGGCCGCATCCGCCGTCGTATAGGGGTGCGGCATGCGCGAGACCATGGTGGCGATGTTGGCATTGTTGGCAAGATGGGCAAGGGCGTCGATATCGTCTTCATGGGGCGCGCGCAAAACGAGCCTGGGCGATAACAATATCGGGCAATCGGTCCTTGACCGCTGAGGCCTCAGCCTTTGTTCGGGAGACCGGGATTGGTCTTCCCTGACGAGCTCGGTTTGCATGGTTCTTCCTCCAGACATGCGAAAAGGGGAGTTGGGTATCGCCCCATCTCCCCTTTGAAGTCTGGCTTTTGAACCTTGCGGTGCGTCAGCCGGGTCGATGAGACGCCGGCTGTTTTAGAGCGCTACCGGCTTATTCCGCTGCTTCGGCTTTCGGCATTACAGACACGTAGACTCGGCCGTTGGCCTTCTTGCGGAAGTCCACATTGCCCGTCGTAAGCGCAAAAATCGTATGGTCCTTGCCGAGGCCTACATTGGCGCCGGCATGCCACTTCGTGCCGCGCTGGCGCACGATGATGTTGCCTGGAATGACGGCTTCGCCGCCGAACTTCTTCACGCCAAGGCGCTTGGACTCGGAATCGCGACCGTTACGCGACGAACCGCCAGCTTTCTTGTGTGCCATTGGTGTTCTCCTTTAAACCTTCGATCCCGGAACTCAGTTTGCAGCTTCAGCGGCGGCTTCGGTCTTCTTCGAAGCCTTCTTCGCCTTGCCGCCGGCGGCAGCGATGTCCAGGATACGGACGATCGTCTGATGCTGGCGATGGCCGCGCGAGCGCTTGGAGTTCTGGCGGCGGCGCTTCTTGAAGGCGATGACCTTCTTGGCGCGGCCCTGGTCCACAACTTCGGCGCTGACGACGGCACCTTCGACAAACGGAGCACCGATGGTGGCATCGGCGCCGACGCCGACCATCAGGATCTCGGTGAATTCGATCTTGTCGCCAGCAACGCCTTCCAGCTTTTCGATGGTAATGACGTCATTGGCCGCCACGCGGTACTGCTTACCGCCGGTCTTGATGACTGCGAACATATTTTGTCCTTTCATGTTCGGTCCGGCTCTTTGCCCGAAGACAAGGCCGTCTTTTTGTCAGTCGCTAACGTGGAGCGAAGCGCCTCGGAAATCCTCGACCTTCGCCAGTGAACGGGCACAACACTTACCCGGCGCGGCGGAGGCTAAGCCCACACCACCTCATGGCGCGGATTACGGGAACGGCCCTTGCTTGTCAAGGCGAAAGCCACCATATCGCAGATATTCTTATCGGAAGCCCTTGCCAGCGGCAGAAACTGCCGCTATGAACCGGCCGCGCTTGAATAGCGCCAACCGACCCCGCGGAGAGGTGGCAGAGTGGTTGAATGCACCGCACTCGAAATGCGGCATGGGTGCAAGCCCATCGGGGGTTCGAATCCCCCCCTCTCCGCCATAAATTCTCTGGTTACAAGTGCTTTGCTTCCCAAGAGAGCGGCCTGGACGTCCGATGGTCTTTCACTCACTTAGTTACACTCCGGCACGCCCGAGCTTATGAGGCGGGATGAGCTTGCACACCGGTTTTACTTCCATCGTCGGCTTCGACTCGGCCTGGACTGACAACCCGAAAGCTCCCGGAGCGATCTGCGTCATTCGTCTGGATGGAGACGGCGCTCATTTGTATCTCGCACCCCGGCTTGCCTCGTTTGCGGAGGCTCTGGATGTCATCGAGCGCGAGCGCAAGGAGGCCCAGAAGTGCCTTGTGGCACTGGATCAGCCAACGATCGTCCCGAACCTCACCGGCTCGCGTCCCGTCGACAGGGTAGCCGGATCGCTGATCTCCTGGATTGGAGGCGGCGTTCAGCCTGCAAGCCGGTCGAAGAAGGGTATGTTCGATGACGGCGCACCGATCTGGCGGTTCAAGCAGACCTTGGCAGCGACCGAAGAGCCGGAACTCGCACGAGCAGCATCCAGCGGCCTCTTCCTGATCGAGGTTTTTCCGGCTCTGGCACTGGCTGCTATCGAGGGAACCTTCTGTTCGAGGCTTGCAGCCCCGAAGTACAATCCTGCCAACCGGAAGCGCTTCAAGATCAGCGACTGGCAGGCAGTCGCAGAAGCGGTCAGGCGGTTCGGCATGCTGAACTCGCTGCGGCACCTCGACGAATGGTGCTTGATAGCGGCAAGCTCCGAGGCGCCGAGGAAGGCGGACCAGGACAAGGTCGACGCATTGATCTGCGGCCTGATCGGGCTGCATTGGCTTGCCGCTCCGCGTGACCAATCGGTGATGATCGGTGACCTGGAGAGTGGCTATATGATAGCGCCGGCGACGCGCGGCGTGCATGAGAGGTTGCGCGCAGCGGCGCGACAGCGGGATGTGGCGATTGCGTGAGAAGAGGCCACAGACACAGGCCCGTCGCTTCCATTGCCGGAAAATCGATCCTCAGGGCAGGGAGGCGGATCTCAACTCGATCCTATAAGGTTTAGCCTATGAGGACACAGGTCGAAGCGTCCTTATGCATCCCCTCCCGCATCACTCCCCCGCATTCCTCCTGAGCCACGCCTCCAACCCCGCGATCACCGACAGCCTCAAGCTGGCGTTGCGCGTCAGCGCCCGGGCAAGCGGGCGGCCGTCGGGTGGGAAGCCCAGTTCGGCCATCACGTCGTCAGGTTTCAGCCCGCGCCGGGCCATTATCGTTCTGATCTCGGCGATTGCCGAGGGAAGCAGGTAGCGGCCGTTGGCGATCGGAGTTTCGGCGGGCTGCGGGCCGGCATCGGGCGGGGCGGCGGCGGGCGCGGGCAGCGTGCTTTTGGTTTTGAGCCAGGCGAGGAAGCTTTCGCGTTCGGCGTCGCTTGCCTTCGCCCAGGAGTTCTTGAGCTTCTCCAGCCGGCTGCGCTCCGGCTTCAGGCCGGCGAGGACCAGCGCCTGGCGCAGCGACGGGATCTTGCCGGCGGCGAGGGCGGCGTGGATTTCCGGAAATTCGGCCTTGAGGCGGTGCAGGTCGGGGGCGTCGTCGCCTTTGGTTTTCTTCGCCATCTTGGCTCCGCTTGTGACTCTCCCGGGCGGTCTAGAGCATTTCAACGTTTCATAGAAACACTGAAATGCTCTAACGGATCCAACGCAGTTTCGGACGGAAAACCGTTACACACTTTCCTGGAAGCGCTCCAGCGCGCCGGGAGAATGGGGGCGAGCGAAATATCCGGTGTCCGCTGCCCTTCGTTTGAAAGCCGGTCTAGCTCCAGTTCTGCACAAGTCAGCCTTTCTAACGTCGCCCGACAGCCGTAATGAATGCGGCGAAGGAAGGACGATTCGATGTCTGACGATTTTGAGCGCTACAGCGACCCGCAGGATGCGACCGTGGCCCTGTACCTCATGAACAATGACGGCGGCGAGCTGACCGACGTGCTGGTCGCTGCGCTCGAAGACGCGTTCCGGATTCTCAAAGAGGAATGGTCGAGCCGGTCGATGCATTGAGGTATTGCCGGTAAAGCCTGTCCCTCGAACGGCCATCCCGCGCGAGGGAACGCGAAGCCGTTCACCCGTTCTTCAGCAGATCCTCCATTGCGGCCGCAGCGCCAAGCAGCATCGCGTCCGCGCCGTGCCGGCCCATCAGCATCAGCCCCGCCGGCCGGCTCGTGCCTGCCATCGGCAGGCTTATTGCGGTCAGGTCGAACTGGTTGGCGACCTGGGTGTTGCGCAGCAGCAGGTCCTCCACGCGGCGGTATTCGGCCCTGTCCTCCTCGACCGAGGCGATGCTGACGGCGGGGATGGGTGTGGTCGGCAGCAGCGTGAGATCGAAGGGTGCCAGCCGCTCGTCCATGGCGCGCATGAGCTCTTGCCGCGTCCGCAGCAGGTCCTCGATCGCGGCGTCGGGGACCGTGAGCCGGCGGCGCAATGTGGATCTTACGCGGATGTCGACCGGCGCATTGTCGTCCAGGAGCCAGTCCGCGTGCACACGGCTTGCCTCGAGGCCAGCAAGCGAACCGATCGCGGTTGCCTCGGCGAAGCGGGCGAGGAGATCGTCGATCCCGCATGCGGCGAGTTTCGCACCCGCGCGGGAGAACGCTTGCAGGCTTCTTTCGAAAGCCGCCGCAATTTCCGGCGCAAGCCCTTCGAGAAGAGCGCCTTCGGGGATGCCGAGTTTCAGGCCGGCGAGCGGCATGCGCTCGAGCGGTCTCGGCGTATCGCCGGCCATGACCGCGTCGGCGGCCGCGCAACCGGCGACCGTGCGCGCAAGCGGGCCGATCGAATCGAGGCTGGGGGACAGGGGAAAGGCGCCTTCCAGAGATATGCGGCGGGCGGTGGGCTTGAAGCCGACGAGGCCCTGCAGGGCGGCCGGAATGCGCACCGAGCCGCCGCTGTCGGAGCCGATGGCGATCTCGCTCGTGCCCTCCGCCGCCGAGACGGCGGCGCCGGAGGAGGAACCGCCGGGAATGAGGCTCGGGTCGATAGCGTTGCCGGGCACCGGGTAATGCGGATTGAGGCCGACGGCGGTAAAGGCGAATTCCGTCATGTGAGACTTGCCGATGATGACGGCGCCGGCCGCGCGAAGGCGCCGGACGATCGCCGCGTCCGCTGTTGCCGGAGGCGCCGCGCGGCGGATGATGGAGCCCGCAAGCGTCGGCTCGCCCGCGATGTCAAAGAGGTCCTTGATGGAGACGATCCGCCCGTCGAGGGGCCCGAGGCTCTTGCCCTCGCGCCGCCTCCCGTCGGCAGCGTCCGCTTCCGCGCGGGCTGTCTCGGGATAGAGCTTCACATAAACGCGTTCATCGTTCCGCCGCCCGTCGAGGCGGGCGAGAACGGTTTCGAGGCGGTCGCGGGAGGGCGCATCTGACGGGGGCAAGGAAGGACCTCGTGAATTGCGGGCCAAGTCCGGAAGGAAGTCCTTGGAAGCGTTCCAATATTTAAAGGATCGCACGATTGATGTACAATAGGGGCGATAGCGACAAGCAATCGGGAAGACGCCGATGCGAATTCTACGATCCTCCGCAATCCTCGACTCCTCCGCGATCCATGAGGTCAGATACGATGTGCCGCGCCGGACGTTGAGCGTCTGGTTCCTCGGCAACCGCAGGCCCTATCATTACCTCGACGTTCCGGAAGAGGTTTACGAGGAACTGCTGCATGCGGATTCCGCCGGCAACTATTTCAATCGGCACATACGCCATCACTACGGTTTCCTGCATTAGGGATTGCCCCTTATCCGCCTGCAGGCAGCCCCCTTCACAGAACTGTCGCCAAACCGTCCGAATAGTTTCATCCGCCTGTAAAGCCGCTGACATCTGGCTCGCCAATGGTCCGCTCGCGAGAACCGACGATTCGCGAAACGGAACCGGAGGCAGGGATTGGCCGCTCTTCGAAACACCCTCACCAGGCGTTCTTTCCTCTTCTCCGCCGGCGCCGCAGGTCTTGTCGCTTCTTCCGGTCTCGCCACGCCGTTCTATGCGCGCGGCTACGGGCGGCCGGAATTCGCCCATGGGGTACAGTCCGGCGACGTCGATACGGGCTCGGGGATGATCTGGACGCGGGTCGATCGGCCGGCGCGCGTTTCCGTCGAATATTCGACTACGGAAAGCTTTTCGAATGCCGTGAGGCTTGCCGATATCGATGCGACGCCGCTGACCGACTGCGCCGTCAAGTGCCGGCTCCACAATCTGCTGCCGGACCAGGACATCTTCTATCGCTTCATCGCGACCGATCTCTACGACGCCAATCGCGTCTCCGAACCGGTCGTCGGGCGCTTCCGGACGGCTCCCTTGCGCCGCCGCTCCGTGCGCTTCGTCTGGTCCGGCGACACGGCGGGGCAGGGCTGGGGCATCGACGAGGTCGGCATGAAGACCTATTCGACCATGCGGCTGCACGAGCCGGATTTCTTCATCCATTCCGGCGACACGATCTATGCCGACAATCCTATCCCCGACGAGATCAAGCTGCGCGACGGC